>JBGUNV010000200.1:0-32955 GCA_045117595.1 Lachnospiraceae bacterium | reverse complement strand
GGCATCTCAAACCTGTTAACAATGAACAGCCCGGCGATAAGCGATACGATCGTTAATACAACGCCTGCG
Source organism: Lachnospiraceae bacterium (assembly GCA_045117595.1). Lineage (GTDB taxonomy): Bacteria > Bacillota > Clostridia > Lachnospirales > Lachnospiraceae > UBA2868. The sequence goes on along the minus strand of JBGUNV010000200.1, from coordinate 32,886 downwards.
ATCAGCAGATACTTCGTCGACAGATCCTGGGCCTTATCCCAGTTCTCCTGACTCGACATTGACTTCTTCGTCCTGAAGCCGAAAGTCCTGTTAATCTCGTTATTCGGTTTTGTCTTGGCAACCAGCGCCAAAACGAGCAGTATTACCGGTATAAGCATACATGCTGTAAAGATCCCTGCTTTCATATCATTTCTCCTTCCTGCTGTAATCCATACCACGGCGTGGCTACTGTTCCGATCATTTAACGAGCACACGCACCAGAGCAAATTGGTTCATCGCACCAAGCTTATCAATTGTAAATGTCATTGTTCCGTGACGGTCCGTGACCGGAGAGACTATGCGCTCAGCCCCGTCCTGCTCGTATATTATGAACAGGTTGTCATCACGCTGTACACCTGTATTATACCACAGATACGTCCGTGTTCCGTCATCAAAACCTTCGGGTGCACTTACGTTTTTAACACATACTACCTCGGCGGTATAATGATCTCCGAACTTCTCATCGGTTATCTCTTTTGCTCTCTCTTCAGCGTTTCCGGTGTCAGAAGATGTTGATATCGGGATGATCTCGTTCTCGGTAGTGATCAGTTCGCTCTGTGCAGTGATCACGATCTCTTCGGAATCAGCCGCTTTCTCATCCATCATGGTCTCGGCCGCGGCATATGCATTCCACTCCACGGGAACACCGCTTGCAGGCTTATTCTCTGCCTTTTTCCCGCTTACGAAGTTTGAAACATACGATATCCAGTAATCCCTCGTATACTTGTAATTGGGCTGTGCAAAGAGCCTTCGGATGTTCGGGAAATATTCATTGATAAGATCCGATGTCGTCTTTTCCCCGGTTCCCTCAAAGTATGCGATGTATGTATATCCTTTGGCGGCTTCATCCTTTGATACGGTAAATGATGTTTCTGTCGTTACTGTCTTTTCCGTATCGGTACATTTCCAGTATTTGAACTTATACCCGCGGTTAGCCTTGGCACTGATATTAAACCCGCCGGAATCATTCTTCTTGGCCGAAACCTTACCTCCGCTCGGAGGAGATGCGAGTACTTTGATCTCATGATCCTCTTCCGACGTAAACAGAGCGGTATACGTCATATCCTTTGATATCTTACCAACGGCAAACGGATTCGAATTATTGACGTTTCCGTCCTGATCGACCCAGTATATGAACTTGTAATCCGCATCCTTGTTCGGAACAGCCTTAAGGGTCACTGCAGAGGACCCGGTAACGTCAAGAGTCACCGTCCCGCTGCTGCCGGTCGTTTCCATATGTCCGTCGGTATCGCTGACCTCGGCGTAGTTGTAACTTCCTTTCTTGTCACCGATCGGACTGACATTTACCGTAATCTTCGGAGTGTTCTTGAAAAAGTGTGCCGTGAATATATGATCTTCGGTTATATCGTTTATCGTCATGGTCGCATCATGGCTTTCATGCTCCTCACCATCAAGCGCTTTCCATGTCCACTTGTCAAACGTATAGCCTGCATTTGCAGTCGCCGTAACGGTCACATTACTGTGGATGTCATATTTACCGTCGCCCGTAAATGTTCCGGCTACATCAGGATCCGATACGATCTTGACCTCATACTTGTCCTGCTTCTTTGTGAATACTGCTGTATACTCTTCATCACCGGAGATCTTTCCGATCACATAAGGATTACTCGGACTCGTATTCCCGTCCTTATCCACCCAGTACGAGAACTGATAATCATTGTTCTCATTGGGCAGAGCCTGCAGGGTTATGGCATCACCGCCGGAAACATCAACACTGACACTTCCGCCGCTGCCAGTTGACGCCGAATGCCCGCTGTTGTCACTTATCAGCACATCATTATACTTGCCGTCCTTTTCACCCAGAGGATCGACCTTGACGGTTACTTTCGGCTGCTTCAGAATAAAGTGAGCCGTCAGCGTATAGTCCTGTAAAATGCCGTTGAGTATCAGCGGATTATCAGTACTTCTCTGTTCGGTGCCATCGACCGTTTTCCAGGTCCACCTGTCAAACTCATAGTCTGTCGATGACGGCGTTGCCGTAATGACAGCATTTGCTTTAGGTACAACATACCCTTTTTCATTAAAACTGTCATGTGATCCATCGGGATTGTCTATTTCAAAACTGATACTTCCTCCTCCCTTAGGATCCGAAACTCCGATCAGTTCATATTTGTCCTGCTTCTTGGTGAATATGGCAGTATACTCGTCGTCCTCAGTTATCTTACCTGCAACATACGGATTCGCCTGATAGGTATTGCCCTTTTTATCGATCCAGTACGCAAACTGATAGTCGTTGTTTTCATTCGGGAAAGCCTGCAGCGTTACAGATTCATTACCTAAAGCAGTAAAAGTTGTTTCGCCTGTGGTATCTGAGGTTTGCGCTGTCGCAGTGCCGCTTCCGGAAGGATATTTCGTATACGTAGCTGTTGCATAATTATATCCGTAACCGTCCTTATCTACAGGATTTGCTTTTAATACTATTGTGGGATTTTCTTTGGAATAATGCGCTACAAGAGTATAATCCTGCATGATGTCGGTAAAGGTTACGGTATCGTTATACTCCTCGTGCTCAAGACCCTCGGCAGTCTTCCATGTCCATTTTTCAAATAAATATCCTGGTGCCGGAGTTGTCGTTACAGTAACTCCCGAATGCGGCGGAACATACCCTTTATCGGTAAAGGCGGTCGTTGTACCGGTTATGGTAATATTCGCCGTTCCCGCTGCGTCGGGTTCGTGTATGGCTTCGATCGCATATTGATCCTGTTTCTTTGTAAACACCGCGATATAACTTGCATCATCCTTCAGGTCTCCTACCGTATAGGGATTGCTGCTGTTTGTATTACCGTCCTGATCTACCCAGTAGGAGAACTGGTAGTCCTCGCTTTCATTGGGAAAAGCCTGGAATGTTACAGAGTTCCCGTTTATAAGATCACCGGATACTGTTCCTGCCGGAGTTGCCGAAGGTCCTGTGGTAACATATTCCACGCTGCCGTCAACAAACTTTGCATAGTTGTATAACTGTGCATTTGTCGGGCTGGTACCCAGTGTGTTTACCGACAATGTAATGTTCGGATTAGACTTCTTAAAGTGTGCGGTAAGATCATAGTCAGCCTGAATATCTCGTATTACCAGCGTCTCATTTGTATCCTCATGGCTGCCCCCGTCCTCATCACTCCAGGTCCACTTGTCAAACTTGTATCCGGATTGAGGTACCGCGGTGACCGTAGCATCGGTGTGTGTCTTGTATTGTCCGGTTCCGGATATCATTCCACCGGCCTCCGGATCACTCCTGGCACTTACCTTATATTTATCCTCAACAAAAACAGCCGTGAATATATGATATCCTGACATTGCGACAGGAAGCTGCTGTTTATCTGATGTGACGAATTCCCAGTTCTCATCATAGTATTCCCAATGATCAAACATAAATCCTTCATTGGGCGTAGCATTTAATACAGTGTTGAGAACCGCTGAAGTTTTGTCCGAAGTGAACATATCCCCGTTTGTAATACCACCATTCGACGGTCTGGCAACGGTAACAATCTCACCCATGTGGACAACACTATCTTCATTCATTCTTACTATCAGGTTTGTATGCTTTTCTGAGTATACCGCGAGTTCAAAATATCTTACATCACCATGCGTTACTTTACTACCCGACCAATAAACGCCTGAGCCGGACCAATCATCGGACTCATCTTTTACCACCCCTAAACCCGTATCTGCATCTATTACATCCCGGATCCAATTATGATCAGATGACGGCATAATCACGGTAAAAACGGCTGTACCCCCGCCATCAGGCGCCGCTGTTGCATACGATGATCCATTAACTAAGATATCCCCATATATATCCCCGTCGGTAAAATCTCCTGCAATTACATATCCCCGTCCCGAAGACTGTATTGCCACCGTGACAAGTTCAGAATCATCATAATCATAATAACCTGAGTATACTTCCACAGATACAGCTCTGGGATTGGAAATGCCGATATCATTGGGAAGATTATCGGGAATAATGTAACTGATATTATCACCGGTTCTATAATCAGTAATCGTTTTACTATTACCATTATTATCTGTAATAGTAATAAGCAATTTCCAGTTCTGGGAGGTCCTTCTGGCATATCCCGTTTCAGGCACACTCTTAAAGCTAAGAGTTGCCTTTCCCGAAGCATCATATGAAATATAATCCTGTTCATATTCAATGTAACCGCCATTGTCTGACAGGTAATAATCTGAAGAAGAATCATCTCTATAGATCATTTTTTTGTAGGTCAGGTGAATTGATGACAGATAGAATACCGCCCTGTAATCCGCATTTGCATTAACATCAGACAAAGTGATCACGCTACTCTTGGAAATAATATTACTGGTGCCTGAAGCCGGAAGTTTCTGCCATCCCAAAAAAGTGAATCCGGCTTTGGGTGTTGCTTTAAGTGTGACGGTGCCTCCACTTGTTACAACGGCAGAAGACGGGGTCACGACTCCCGGTACCCCATACTTGATCTCCCTCGGATTCGTACCGGCGGTCTCATACCCTATCGCAGTTGCAGTTATTGTGTAAGTTGTCATACCCGGAGCATCATACTCCTGCATCGACTTTTCACTTTCCACGAGTATATCCGCTGACGAAACATTCAGGCCGGAACCGGATGGACCGCCTGCCCGGATAGCCCAGACTCCGAATAATAAAAGCGCAGACAATCCCAGGACCGATCCTGCGATCAGCCCCAATCTTAGTCTGCGCTTTTGTTTATTATTACGTCTTCTCCTGGATTGAATACCGGATATGCGCCCCATATTGTTATTCTCCCCTTTTAAAACAAAACCGGTGTCACGCCCCTTGCGTCATACCTTGCGGCAGATTCCCCCTGCCTTAACCCGCACCGGCAACCCCTTCTGAAGCCGGTGCAGGATAAAATTACTGTTTAAACCGAATGATCAGTGCTTGCTCGGATGGAGGATCGCCGGTTCCGGACCGGGATTTGATGCCGTATACATGGTAATTGTTGATGCTACTGCCTGCGATACAGCAACGAGCGTGGTTCCGATAAGTGCCGCTTCAACCGCAGCTGCTGCCACAAGAACGGCAACCGCCACATCCATTACAAATTCAACAGCTGTTATGACCGTCGTGAATACTGCCGTAGCTTCAACTGCCGTCGTCTCAACTGCAGCTGCTGCCACAAAGAAGAAGATCGCTGCGATTATACATCCGCCGTTTACCATCTCGAGTTCTTCCGGTGACAGATTCTCCGGACAGAGCGGTATCGGCAGATACAACAGATCTTCGGTATTCTGATATACTTCCCATTTCCAGTCTTCGAGAAGTATCTGCTTGGACTCATCATCCTTAAGATCCTCTACGGTCTTCATAAGTCTGGCTGCAAGGCTCTCAACACCCTTTTTGGTATTCTCATAAGGCAGGACCTGTATGATCGTCTTGGGCGGAGTATCGAGAACACGATAGTCCTTGTTTTCAGCATAATCGATCCCAAACTTGTCAAACACCTTCTTGGGATCAGCCATGAAATCCTTCTTGAAATCATCCGATTCCCAGCACTGCGAATATACCTCGCCGAGCTTTGTGGCCTGGTCCTCCATATAGACCTTTAATTCTTCTTCTGTTTCAAATTTCTTCTTAGCCATTTAACCCTCCTTTTCGGTAAAGATTCCCTTCGACCAAAATCTGTTTATCAGGAAAAACAGATATTGCGACTGAACAGCGGGAAATTCCGAGCTGTTAACAATCTTTGTCACAATCTCACGTCTAGTATAACATCCCTCTTTTATCAGTTCAAACACTTTCTCGACGAGGTTTTCGTCGTCTTTTCCCTGCAGTCTGACCACTGTACCCCGACTGCTTTCGATCTGCGGTCCGTCATCGGTACGGACATATTCCAGATAAGGCCATGTGCATACTATATCATCAGGCTCCAGATATACTTTCATATCGGCGATCATACGCTCTATCCTGTCAAACAGATCCTTCGCATCGGTAAATTCTTCCTTTGCGAGGATGATCTGCCCCTCCGGATGGTCATCATCACACCAGACAGGTGTCGTAAGGGTAACCGTCCTTGCGTACATATTGACAAGGAATCCCGAGATACATGATATCGTTCCGCCACTGGGTACCTCATCACATATTGCATTATCCCCCGTATTCCTTCCGACTGCGGCAAAATGGTTACCCGGAGCCTCGGGATACTGCGGAAGGAGTTCAACAAGCGCCAGCTCCTCGGGAGTAAATGCCTCGCATATCTTCTCGAACATCTCCTGCGAAAGGATTGAAAAACGATAGATGAACCTTCCGTCTTCGTTAAGTTCTTTTATGAGCGGTCGCAGCCTTTCAATATTTCTGGTTGATACGGCTGTCGTTATCTGTGGAAGAGTTCCGAAGATATCTCTGAAATCGTCCTTGAACAGCTCATAATCCGGATTATCAAGCGGCTCTGTACCGAAATACAGTGTCGCCTCTCCGGCAGCATCCCCGATCAGATCCTTTGCCCTTGTAAGAACATCCCTCCAAAGCGCGGCATTCTCATCGGTATACCGAAACAGGCCCTGCAGCGGTCCCGCATTGAGTCCGCAGAACTCACACCCTACAGAACATCCCTTCGCAAGTTCGAAAGCTATCGGGACATGGATTATCGAACCGCTCTGCGGTCCCAGACCGAGTACGCAGCGTCCGATCTGGATATCGCGCCATTTGGCAAACCGCTGATCTTTGGGGGTGCAGTCATCACGTATAGAAGATACGCTGCCAAGCTTTCTGTTTACAAATTCAGCATAAAGCGCCCCCTTCGAGTCGGGAAATCTCGCATCAAGATGTCTGGGGTCTTTCGGATCCCTGTTCAGGAACGAGATATCCTCCGGAGTGACCGGAAATCCGTATTTCTTAAGAGTCTTCTCCGGCGCATTGATGAGTTCTTCCGAAAAATGCGGGACCATGGTCTCGTACTCCAGAACTCTTTTAACCCAGCCTATCGCATATCTGTCTTTTTCATCGATCAGTCTTTCTCTCATTTTGCTTACCTCTTATCTATGATCACCCGAACAGTTTACTGTCGTAAATGTATCCCTGTTTCCACAGCTGGTTCAGGAGCCAGAACACGTCTTCGGGCTTCGCATCATATTCGCTCTCTATCACACGGACTATCTCATACTTTGTCCTAGTCCCTTCCTCAAGCAGTTCGATAATGCGTTTTGCATATGATTTTGACATCTTGTCTATAACGAATATCGATCCTCCGAACCTGCTTTTCAGCGAATCCCCGTACTGCGTCGTGCACCGTTCCAGGAAAGGATACAGTTTCAGAGGTTCATCCGACGGGAGATCGACTATCATATATTCTTCTATCATCTCTTCCATGAGATCCCTGCATTCATCTGCTGTTTCAAAATACTTCTTCACCGGTTCGGCCAGTCCGTTCGGGAACTTTTCGGTCATATGGCATGGTGTGATGACCCTTATGCTTTTCTCCGCCATATTTATAACGAATCCGTCGGCACAGCATATCGTTCCCGGATCCATATCTCTTGTTTCTTCCGGATCGACCTGTTCAGCCTGAGCACCCACGACCGTAAACGGTACAAACGAAGGGGCCTCGGGATACTGCGGCAAAAGTTCGACACGAAGCAGTTCCATAGGCGTAAATTCCGCAAATATTTTCTCTGCCATCTCAAGCGACCGGAGCGAAAAACGATGTATGTATCCTCTGCCCCCGTTCAGTTCATGGATCAGGCGACGTGTCCGCTCAATATCCCTGTCGGGAACGGCTGTTGTTATCTGCGGAAGAAAACCGAACTCCCTGATATAATCAGCCTCATATTTTTCATAGTCGGGATTGTCAAGCGGCTCCGTCGCAAGGTATAGTGTCCCGAATCCCGCGGCATATCCTATTGTCTTATGTGCATCCGATATTATCTGCCTGAACATCGCAGCATTTTCCTCGGTGTACCGGCACAGTTTCTGAAGTCTTCCTGCTCCGATCCCGCAAAACTCACATCCTACCGAACATCCGAGATCGAGCTCTATAGTCAGCGGGCAGTGGACAAATGACTTGTTGATTCCTCCGATCCCAGCCAGGCACCGATTCATCTGACGCTCGCGCCATTTGATCATCCTCGGATTTGTCGGTTTACATAACTCATCTATCATCCTGTCCCGAAATGCCAGTTTATTTGCCAGAAACTGCCTGAACCGAAATACCGATTCCGGAATCAGCTCCTCCTTATTCGGTGCCGCTTCAAGGCGCTCTCTCTCCTCATCATATCCATCGTAGCAGAGGATCTTCATGCCCTCTTCATCAACGTTAAGATCGTGTTTTTTTATAAATCCGTCAAAATCCTTCTCAACCTGTTCCCTTACATAAGGAAGCATGCAGTACATCTCAACAAAACGCTTGGTATCCGCCGCAAGCTGATTGATCCTTGCGATCTCCTGCGCAGACATCTGCGAGCTTTTCATTTTCCATAATTCCTGTTCATGTTTGGTCATATTTATAACTCCTGCCGTTTCGCGAGCTCATAGAACAGTCCCTTCTTCTCCATCAGCTCTTCAAAATTACCTTCTTCCTTTATCCTGCCCCTGTCCATAACCAGTATCCTGTCACATTTTCTTACTGTTGACAGTCTGTGGGCGATCATAACTCTTGTCATGTTCCTCTCCCCGAGCTTGTCACAGACCTTTTCCTGGGTAATGTTATCAAGTGCGCTTGTCGCCTCGTCGAAGAACACTATGGCAGGATCGTTGGCAAGCGCCCTGGCAATAAGAACTCTCTGCTGCTGTCCTCCCGAAAGCGTTCCACCGCCTTCAGATACCGCAGTGAATATTCCCATCGGCATCTTATCAAGATCCTCCTTAAGTCCGACCTCGGCAAGCAGATCCTCAACATCTGCCGGTTCCATATGCGGAGCCGCAAGGATCACGTTACTGTATATGTTCCCGACTACCATCTGTCCGTCCTGGAGCACGACTCCGAGCTGCTTTCGAAGTTCACATTTATCAAGAGTATCAACATCCTTGTTGTCATAGAAGATCTTTCCCTTTGTAGGCTTTTCGAAACCGAGCAGACACTTTAACAATGTAGATTTTCCGCTGCCGCTGGCACCTACGATCCCTATGAACTCACCCTTTTCGATCTTGAATGATACATCGGTCAATACCTTGGTCTCGTCATCTCCGTATGAAAAATCGATATGATCCACCTCGAGGCTTCCGGTCAGTCTTCCCGGAAGACTCGCCGCTTCTTTTGTTTCAACCTCCTGTTCATAGATAGGACGTATCCTGTCCATAACCGGAATAAGCCCCGCTATTGTGACAAAAAACGAGATCAGTGATGATACAGCAGATGTAAACATGCCGTACGCACTGTTGAAAGCGGTGTATTCACCAACCGACAGGGTCTGTTTCTTTTTTATGACCGTATAGAATATAACACCTGTATATATAACGGTTGCTATAGCTGTGAACACGTTACCTGCGTTGGATATCTGGGTAGAACGCATGGTATGCTTCATTGTCTCGGTGTTCACCTTCTGATACTCAAACAGGCTCCTGTTCTCTATGCCCGAGATCTTGATCTTGAGTATACCCGCAATATACTGATAGAGCATATTGTTAGTCTTGGTGGAAGTCTCCAGTTTATATTTCTCATGTCTGATCCTTGCTCTGCCGAATGCATACATTATCAAAGCTGATATAGCCGCCATAATCACACCTCGCCATGCAAGCGTTTTGGACTTATCAAACATCTTATACAGGTAGAAGAAGGACATTACAAAACCTATGGCGGCTGACAAGCCGGCTCCTACCGTTGTGGAAAATACCGATGATACCGAACTGACACGGCTGACCATCTCTGTGGTACCGAATTCTTCCATGAATGTGACCGGCAATCTGAACAGCCTGTCGTATGTTGCGGATACGATGGCGTATTCCATCGATTTTACACCCCGGAAATTGGACAGGCTCTGGACCAGCCCGAAGAAAACGTTACCGAGCATGGCAGCAAATATAACTACTCCGACTTCCATAATATCAGGAATGTTGCCTATGGGAATGAGGTTATCAAACAACTTTTCATTCAGGAGCGGCAATATCATTCCTATAAGTGTCGATATGAGCGCCATCAGCAGGAATATGACGATATCTCTGATACGGACCCTCTTAAGGCCGTATATAAGAACTTCCTTAAGTGTCAGTTTGCCTCCGGGGAGCGGTTGGTAGGCTATGTAGGCATATTCGTCAAACTTTTCCGCTTCTTCCTTCTCTACAACATAATTGTTACCTGCCGCCAGATCATAGGCTATATATGCATCGATCCCCTTCGGGATACACAGGACGGGATTTCCCGTCTCCTTGTATATAGCCACAAAAGCCCCTGCGTCCTTTTTATACCATTTGCCTTCAATGTGTATTTTTCTAAGTACAAAATGCGAGCTTCTGGCAATGTCGTGTATGGTAAAACCGGTTCCGTAAGCATCCTCCAGCGTCGGGTAAGGTATGATCTTGATGTTCATGTAATTGCAGTACACTGACATGGTGTTGTACAGAAGAGATTTGGTCTCTTCCGTATAACGCAGTTTCCCGCCTGTATCAAAGACGGAAGCCATCAGCCCCATCTTGCCCTTAAGCGCCGACTGCTTCAGCATATTTGTATGCTCGATCTTCTCATGTTCGGCGTTGATCCTGTTTTCAAAGAACTCACCCAGAAGCTGTGAAAAACCCTTGTCGGCATCATCCCCTTTTCCAAGCGAAGTATATTTATCTATGAAATCACGACGGACCTCTTCGAGATTGCCGTTTTGTATCTCAATGTCAACTACGGCCTTCTCCTTGCCGGCAAGCAGGAACTCGAAGCGGCTGCCGTCCGAAGTATTGACCACGGAAAATGCCGGGATCACGCCGCCTTCAGGCACTTCACAGACAAAGAAAGTCCTGCCGGGATCAGTCGTTTCGATATAGACAACGTAAATATATACGGTACCTGATCTTACCGTAAATATTTCCTCAGGATCGCCTGTCAGATATTTTTTTGGTCCGGAAAGTGTCATCTGAATCATGGTTAATCCATTTCAGCCACAAGCTGCTTATAGAGTCCGTCTTCCTCTATAAGTTCCTCATGAGTGCCTCTTTCTCTGATAAAGCCCCTCTCAAGCACTATGATCTCATCACAGTCCCTGATCGTTGACAGTCTGTGTGCTACAACTATGCAGGTGCATCTTCTTCGTTTTATATTATCGAGGATCTTCTTCTCGGTAGTTGAATCCAGTGAACTTGTTGCCTCATCAAGTATCAGGATCGTCGGATTGACCGCAAGTGCCTTGGCGATCTCGATGCGCTGGCGCTGCCCTCCTGACATATTTGAGCCGTTTTCGCGAAGTATATAGTCATATCCTCCCGGCCTTAAAATGATGTCTTCATGGATCTGGGCATCCTTTGCTGCCTGCACGACTTCTTCCTGGGTGATCCCGGAATTCCAGGTGGTGATATTATCGTATATGCTCCCGTCAAACAGAGATATCGTCTGAGTCACAACAGCCACTGAAGACGCGAGTATATCAGCCGGTATGGCATCCACCGGAGTTTTATCCATAAGTATCTCACCGGACCACGGCATATACAGACCGCTTAACATCTTGGAAACCGTTGATTTACCGCTCCCGCTGCCGCCTACGATCGCTACGGTCCCGCCCGGCTTTACATGCATGCTGAAATTACGTATGAACGGTTTGTCCATCTTGCCATAGGCAAAGGAGACCTTGTTCATTTCGACTTCTCCGGTCAATTTCTGTCCCGCAAGCAGTTCGTTCTTCTGTTCGGAGTAGCTGTCGCTCTCCTCATAGTTCATTATGTCTTCGACCCTGGCCATATCATTCTTGACCTGCTGCATTCCCCTGACGAAGCTGACAATGCTTTCAAACGGGCCGGAAAAGGATCCCAGAAATCCTGTAAATGACATCATCATACCGGGAGTAAGCTCACCCTTGACAACATACACCGCGCCGAATATGAGAAGCACGACATTATTAAACGATTTGACAGTCTTGGGGATTATATCCATCATCGACTGCATGCGTCCGAGCTTCTGGTCGTTGCTGTTGACCTCCGCATAATATCCGAGGACACGTCCGGCGAACTCATTTTCCGCCCCGACGGCCTTAAGGGACGGTGCTGCTGCAAGCCCGTTATAAAGTGCACCTATCAGTTTACCGGTATCCATGCCGAACTTGATCGCCATGTTTCTGATCCTGGTCGATACTGCGATCGCGATCAATACCGAAAATACCGAAAATGCAACGCCGATAAGCGACAGCATCGGGCTGTAACAGAGCATTATGGCGAGATAAACCATACTGGTCAACAGCGATATGGCAACTCCTACCAGACTCGTAGACAGAAAATCGCATACAGATACATTATTGTTGATACGCTGAACCAGATCTCCGGCAAAACGCTGTTCGAAAAAGACCATAGGAAGCCGCAGCATATGCGATATCATCTTGTCCGTTGACAGCAGGGACAGTTTTGTGCGCAGCAGAAGAGTGATCTTCTGTTGAAGATACGTAAAATATGCGTCAAACAACACCGTAAACAGCATGAAAGTCAGCAGATATTTCATCCAGTGTATATTGTTGCCCACAAGAATATCATCGAGAAATACCTGGGAAAAAACAGGGGTCAGAACCCCGGGTAGTATCGTGGCAATTCCCAGAAGGATCAGCATTGTCATCGGCGCACGCTGTCCGGAGAGTCTTCGAAGTGCAAAACGCACAAGGGTGCGTTTGTTTTTTGATTTTTCAAATTTGTCGGTAGGTTCAAATTCAAGGACGGTATCCGAATAACCATCCTTCATCTCCTCATAGGTCAGTCTTCGCCTGCCGCGCTGCGGATCGTTCAGGCAGTATCTGCCAAGCCGCTGTCCTTCAAAGACGACAAAATGCGAAAAGTTCCAGTGCAGCATGCACGGAACCTTGCTTTTTACGAGCATACGGTCAAGATCTCGCCGGCTTGCGGTAACTTTCATCCCGTACCGCTCGGCCGCCAGATAAATGTTCTTGGCATTGCATCCGTTTCTTGACACACCGCACTCCACACGCATCTCTTCGGGTGGAACATATCTGCCGTAATATTGCATTATCATAGACAACGAAGCAGCACCGCACTCATTTACCTCCATCTGGTAAACGGTCGGTGTCCTTCTGCGGTCCTGGGCGACCGGTCTTTTTTCTGGACGATTCTTCTCTGGCATTATCTATATATCCTTGGATACTTCTATCTGGTCCTCTTCTTCAGTCTCAAAGTCAAGTTTATCCTTGATATACGGGATCAACAGATCTATGGGTTTCTTCTGCTCGGTAACTATCGTAACGGTAAATACCGTACCTTCATTCAGTTTGATCTCGCTTCCCTTATTGGAAGACCAGGCGTAACCTGATTTTGTCGTGGGATCCTCAAGCAGCTTGCATCTGACCTCTACCACGGGACCTTCTTTTTCAAACATATCGACAAGTGATTCCGGGCCCAGCTGCATCCACATATCATCATGTGAAGCCACATGTGTACCTATTGAGGTTACCTCGGCGAGAATATGTCCGTATTCCTGTTTATTGACGGTTGAAGGATAAACATATGCCGGCATGCCTGCTTCAACCTTCTTTGCGTCTGCCAGTTTGACGTAACATATCGCATCCATTTTCCCCAGATCCCCGGTAAGAAGATCAGCTACAACCTTGCCCTGAGTGACTCCCTCACCTACTTCGAGCGGCAGATCATATACCTTTCCGGATGATGTTGCCACGACATCACTCTTTGAAGCCTGATTCAGTATCCTTTCGCGCTCAGCATGAAGTTCGGAAAGTACCGCACTCTTCTTGTTGTCAAACTTTTGTCTTGAATTTTCCTCATTGACCTCTTCATCTCCGTCGGCAAGTATATTCTGGAGTTCAAGGTCATCAACGTCATCGGAGAGTGTTTTGTACTGTGATTTCAACGTATTATAGTCGTTAAGCGCCTGGGTGTACTCCGTTGAGGCTATCGTATTTTCTGCCTGCATGCCTGACTGATTGTTGAGGTGTTCCAGATAATCTTTGCGCACCACTTCGAGGGTTTCATTGGCGACGTTGAGCTTCTTTTCCTCCTCCTTCATGAAATACTCAAGGTCATCTGCTTTGGTGCGGGCACTTTCGACATCGGCCAGAGCGGCATCGTACGCAGCGAGCTCGTCTTCATCCATTTCCGTGGTATCCATATCGGCATACTTGGAATCAAAATTGTCCCGTACTGAATAATAAGCTTCCTTGGCATTGATATATGATGTTTTTGCCTGTTCATACAGATTGAAATGCGAGTCATAATCACTGTTTGCTTCCTGATACGCAACAGTATTTCTGTCATCGGTAAGGTTCAGTGTTTCGTAGTATTTCTCCTTACATGCAAACATCTTCTCCTCGGCCGCGTTCAGTTCGTCTGCCGCGGCCTGGAGCTTTTCACGTTTAAGGTTCAGTTCAGCCTCGGTCTTCTCCCTTGAGTCCCCGCCCTGCTTGGCGCTAAGCTTTATATCAGCCATTTCCTGGGTATCATTCGTCACGGTATCCAGTTCGGAATCAAAGGTCATGTTCTCAACATACCGTATCCTCTTGTCGATCTGCTTCAGATCGAACATATCATCCTCACTTCCGAGCTTTGCGATGATATCACCCTCCTCGACCATATCACCCTCTTCGACAAGAATATCCATAAGATATCCCTGCCGCTGCGAATAAACCGACGTGGTCCCGTCACTGTTCATGTATATTCCTCTTGTATCAAAGCTTGATGGAAGTTCGCCCCAGAAACCCCAGGCAAGAAGTGCCCCTATTATCAAAAAAGCGCCGACTACGGATACCCACACATAAGGAGACACCAGGACAATAGTTCTGTCCAGGCGGTCTTCAGCAGCGATCCGGTTCAGCGCATCTCTGTTATATACACCCTTCACTTTATTATACTCCCCGACACATGCAGGCAGCACCCTCATACTGCCACACGAAGCACGATCCCCTAAATCATGCCCATAATACTAGTCGATCATACCATATATAGTGTCACATTGTAAAGTCATATTTTTCAATTTCTCGTATAATTCAGCCTCATTCGGAACATTTAAAAGTTCGTACCTGCGGCGCTCCTCCTCGGCAGCTTCTTCGGCGCGAACCTCGGCCATATGTTCTTCAAATGCTTCCTGCTTTTTCTCCTCCATATCCCTCATGTTCCGCTCATAGTTTGCCTGCGCGATCTGTCTTTCCCGCTCGTTCTGCTCGCGGATCGTCTCCTTTTTCATTTCAAGGTAATCGGATATGAAGTTCCGAACGGTTTCCGCCCATATGGAATAAGCGCTGTTTGTAAGATGTACGCTTCCGTCGGAAGCATAGCCCGACTGCAGGAATCCCTCGCCGTCGCTTAGCGGAGAGGCTATGTCTATATAGTACATATTCGGAAAGACATCGCAGTATTCCTTCATGTATGAATTAAAGGCCAGAACTTTTGAGTTGATGACATTGCTCCCGGGTCTTGAAGGTGTGCAGCTTTCTATAAATATCGTGATATCCGGATTTTCCCGCAATATCTCCGTCAGATACCTCCTGTAATTCTTATATGCGTTCTCGGCACCCGAACTTCCGACAAGATCATTGGTCCCCATGCATATGAACACATTGTCTGCGCCGCATTTACTGATCGCATCCTTTGCCTGCATCGGCACTCCGTTAAGTCTCGGGAGAAAATTGGTACTCCCCTTGCTGTCGTTGTAAAAAGAATACGACTGCCTTGTCAGCATGATCGCATCCCCAAGAGGCTCCTTTCCCTTATAATCATTGTACATTGTAAGCCCGACGCTTATCGAATTTCCGACAAATGCGGAGTCTGCCAGAAATGCATCAACCGGATCTTCATATATATCATCGCCGGACACTTCTTCAACCGCCATGGCAGGTAGTGTGTTTAATATCGTCAACATCAAAAAAGCCGATACTGCAGCTATCAGCTTTACACGACTCATATGTGTCTTTTTGAATCCGAACATTCTCATACGTTTCCCAGGAACACATTATCAAGGCTCTTTTTCGCGATATCCCTGAAAGCATACAGTGTATCAAGGTTCGTCGGGGCAGCATCCCTCATGTTACCGGCAGGAAAAAAGCGCGTGATATGAAGCGGTATTGAAGCATCGGTACGGCTGATGAACGAAACGACCTGCGCCAGATCATCCGAATCATCATTAAATCCGGGAACCACGAGCATCGTAAGCTCCACATGGGCCCCGGATGATACGGCACTTTCTATGTTGGCACATATAAGGCTCATATCCCCTCCGATGGATCTGTACCTGTCATCCCTCCCGGTCTTCAGGTCTATATTATAAGCATCCACAAAGGGAAGAAACGCGTCAAACCGGTCTCTTTCGAGCATTCCGTTGGACACGGCAACATTTATAAGTCCCTGTTCTTTTGCAAGTTTTGCACAGTCATATACAAACTCATAACCGACAAAAGGCTCGTTATAAGTATAGGCGATGCCGATATTTCCCCTTTGCCGGGTATCGATGGCTATATCTATAAGCTCCTGCGGCATCAGATGATCACACTCAACATATCCGCGTGATATTGAATCATTCTGGCACCACGGACAGTGCATATTACAGCCATATGATCCGACAGACAATATCTTTGAGCCCGGCATGAACATGGCCAGCGGCTTCTTTTCTATGGGATCAAGCGCCAGACTCGTAACGGCGCCGTAGTTATCGCATCTTATATGCCCGTTACTGCAGCTTCTCGCGTGGCAGATCCCCGTACTATTGTCACTGATATCACATTTATGCGGACAGTTCAGGCATTTCATGTTTGACGCTCCACCATAAACCTCTCGATCGAATACGGCTCTCCCGGTCCGATCCCTCCCTTGCGGCAGGATATCGCTATCTGTTCCTCCACGGAATCAACACCCTCAAGGTTCGGAAGCAGAAGCCCGCGCTTATATCCGGAAGAAACAATGACACCGTATACTTTCTCATTGAGCATGGCTTCGGTTGCGGGCTCTGGTTCTCCCATCACATCCACCGTATAATCAAGCTGATCCAGTTCGTTGACCTCTACAGTCGGGAATCTGGGATCCTCGGTACCTGCGCTGACAGCGAGCGCTACAGTCTCTTCAAGAGTGTTCTTCCTTGTGGCCAGGATGGTTCCTATACAGCCCCGAAGTTCCCCGTGTTTCTTGATGCATACGAAAACCCCTGCTTCGCTGTTTCTGAGAAAATCGGGATATTCATCGGTATCCTTTTCCGAAAGCCGCTTCCCGGATCTTATATAACTTTCAAGAGAAGCCTTCGCAAGCCTGACATACCAGTTTTCACATCTGAATATACAGAACCCGTATCCGACTCCGAAAGTTCCCTCGTATGATAAAAATTCGGGGGATATCTTATAGTTGCGAAGAGCTCCCGAAAGCATCACGAAACCCTGATATCCGCAGTTTGCGGATAATTCGTTGACTTTTTTATCGATCTTTGTAAAATCCTCAAGCCTGCCGCTTTTCATCACATCGGTTACAGCTTTATCAAACAGAGGACCTTCCTTGATAAACCCGTATGGTCCGTCTTCCTTCAGCTTGTGAGACAGATCTCCGCTCGCGATGATGATCGCGCGTCTTCCGATGTGGGCTATGGCCCGTTCTATAAGATAACCCATATCGGATAGGACATCATCTTCCAGAAGCGAAGGGGATATTCTTACAATGCGATAAAATGCCCTTCCCATATGTGTTTTCTTCGCATATTCGCTGTTCACAAAATATAGTGGTACGACTATACCGTGATCAAGTGTTTCAGCCTCGTAATCCGAGTATACTACCGGCACGTCCGACTCTCTTGCCAGTCTTACTATCTCATCAGCCAATTCGGCATCATATTCATATTTTACGCTGGGTTTCGGGGCATTGAACTGTTTCAGATTACCTTCGCACACGTGTCCCTTTGATATATAAAATGCATCCGCAAGAAGCGGGCTGTGAGGTGATATTATGACTATTGTCTCCGGATCATATTCCACAATATCCTCTGCGATTTTTGCAAATGACTCCTCGGTCGCTTCAATCTTTCTGATCTCATCACCGCCGACTTCGGGAACCGCTATCGGAGGATGGGGGACAATATAAGCTCGCATATTTTTCTCCTGTATTTAACTCTATAAAAGAAAGGCGCTATGCGCGCCTTCTCTTTCCATAGGAATCACATTCCCGTACCAGCCGGTCATATGTCCTGTTCAGTGCCTTGACCATTTCAGTGTCACCGCCCAGACAATCCGGATGGAACACTTTCATCAGATCCTTGTATCTCTTCTTGAGAAGCAGGATGTTATCAGCGCCTCTGAATAAAATATCAAATATCTCACCGCTATCCGGAATGCATCTGCTTTCTTCGATCTTTGCTTCCCGGTCCCGTATCGCGGCCTCCCTGGCATTTAATGCCTGCCTGTCACGGTCCAGTTCTTCAAAACCTCTTCTAATTATTCCGTGCTTCTGTTCTATCATATCCTCCTGCATCCGAAGTTGTTTGGACCTCGATGCAAGATGCTCTTCATACCTGCGATTCTCTTCCCGTGTATTCTCTCTCTCGTTCAGAAAATCCTTCCTGGCCATCTCGAGCTCAAATCTCTCGTCACGAAGACGTATGCTCTCCTTGAACAGCCATAACTTGATCTCTCCGAGCTGCCCCTCATTCTCTGCAGCCTCGAGTATCTCGAACATCTCCTCAACACTCATATTACTACCCTCATTTCCCATAAAACACCGGCTTGTAACGCTATCGGGACAAGCCGTCCATAACGATCTGTACTCCCCTTAGTACGACCACATATTATAAGATACCATATATTGTAGTAAATTAACACCCCTTTTTTCAGGATATCTATGCGTGGGATATTTCCGGAAACATGAAACGCTCATTTTTTGTACTGTCAAAAAAGTCCCCTCTAGTAAACAGTAAGTTATCATCATCTTCTATTTTCTTAAGTTCAAATCCCGTATTATTCTCCGGCATAAAGCACAGATTTACACGTTCCGTACCGCTCCCAAAGGAAGTGATGATATCACCGAGACTTACTGTTTCGGACGAAAAGACTGCATACAGTTTCAGTTCACCGTCCGATTCCGACGCGACAACATATGCTTCCGATGAAGGAACATAATATACATTACCTGACATTGAATCGGACAGATAAAACATGAACAGTCCGGGATTACCCATCATGACCCTCTCGCCATATTGTCCTCTTCTCAGAATTATGTCAACCATTCTATCCCAGTCATCCTTTGTTTCCATGGGTATATTTTCAACGGATCTGGGCGTTGTTATGTTAACCTTTTTGGTGCATCTGTATTCATATGTACGGCTGAACCCGTATTTTTCATAAAAATCCTTCATATGATCTCCAGCATACAGAAACGTTCCCTCAAATGAACGGTTACAGTCATTAAGTACCCTGTTCATGATCTGCCCGATATATCCGCGGCCTCTGAAATCCGGGTCGGTCATAACGGTCCCGAGCTGAGCCAGATGACGTATCCGGGTTCTGTATTTGAAATTACATACATTAACGGATACGTTTGCAACTACCCTTCCATCCTCTACTGCACAGTAGGGAATATAATCGTCCTGCCAGAATCCCCTTTCATTCCACGTTTTTAAATCGAGCCCGAATACCAAATGGGCCAGATCAAGGAAACTCTCCAGCAGTTTTTCATCCTTTTTAATATCGGTACAGATCTCCATATCGGAACCTCCAATGCGGATATATGAATATTATAGTTGCAGCCTGTCACAATTACAACCGCAGCTGATATAACATATATCATCTGCTTTTATCCGAAAGAGCACATTTTATCATTATTTTGTCTTTTGTCACCTTAACGGTCACCTGCCCAAAATCTGCGGTACAATATATCCCGGTATCGTTTTTTACAAGTCTTTGCAGTGTCTCGTCATGCGGATGGCCGTATGAATTATCGACTCCGGCGGATATGACCGATATTTCCGGATCAGCGATCCGCAGAAAATCCTCAGATGTTGAATTACGGCTCCCGTGATGAGCAACCTTAAGATAGGAAACGTCCCTTATATCGGAAAGCACTCCCCTTTCGACATTCTCACCTATATCTCCTGTAAACAATGCCTCAAATATATCTCCTCCGCCGGACTTTCCATATATAATATGAAGCAACAGAGAATTATCATTTTCATCGGTAAACTGCCCGGCAGTGCTGCCAACAGTTTTTGCACCCTCCTTTCCGGGACTTAAACATACGATATCCGCTTCTTTAAGTTTCAGGCAATCTCCCCTGCATATCGGCAATATCTCCACCCCTTTCTTTTCGGCAGCAGCAAAAAGCCTTACAGCATTATCGTTTGGCTTGTCGCTTCTCATATCCTCTATTACCGGGTAAGATACAATGATCCGGCGAAACTTCACGGGGCACAGATCATCCTCGAGCATCTCTATGACTCCGTTTACATGGTCTGAGTCCATATGCGTAAGAAAACAGTAATCGACATTTACAACCCTGTTGGCCTTAAGTACAGGTGTGATCCTGTACTTTCCCACCTGCTTTATGTCGCTGCTCCCACCGTCTATCATGATGACCGGTATATCCTTACCGAAGATCAATGCACAGTCTCCCTGGCCCACATCAATGTTTCTAATCTCGAAGTCTCCTCTCGGATGGAGCATTAGTATAACAGCTGCTATTATTAGCATAGCGATGGTTATGAAATTTTTTGCGATTCTTTTCAGTCTCCTTTTTTGCAGATCGCACTCCCTTTCAATTATATATGTTATTTTCCGGGGCGATTTTTTTGAATATCTGCAGTTATTTGCCGGATATGGCCGACCAGTTGGGTCAATACTTTTTTCGTTCCTGTTATTTAATGTTTTCCGGAACATCTGCGAATTGTGCGCTATTACAACGGATATCGCAATGATTGCATATGTTATCACCTGCCACCTTTGAGGTTTCCCTGTGACGAGGATATTACCGTCAATTATTTCAAAAAAATTCCCAAGGACCTCATAAAGCCTTAAAATATAATGTGTTATCTTTAATATAAATGCCGGTTTTATACCGATAAAGCCCAGTATGATGCCGGAAAATCCCGTGATCAATACCACTCCCATAAGCGGGATCACAACAAGATTTATGATCACGGAAAATAACGATATCTGCATGAAGCTGTCTGCCGTCGCAGGAAGAGTAGCAACCGTTACGGATATACTTATACATATCGACTGATATATTTTATTCCTTCGAAGCCGTACAGGTATCTCTACGATAACAGGATAGATGCAAGTGATCCCAAGTACTGCTCCGAACGATAACAGAAATCCGGTATCATATATGCTGTACGGATCTGCTGCCAGTATCAGGACCGCAGAGACCGCAGCTGCCGACATAAGATCATATGTCCTTCCAAGAACGGATGACAGAACGAACAGGCCGAACATCAGCATCGCTCTGACTGTCGACGTTGACATGCCGGTCATAACGGCATAAGACGTTATCAGAGAAAATGCAACAAGCGATGATAAGTTGTTTCCAAGCCCCGTCTTCTTCAAAAGCTTTAATATTGCAAGTCCGACAGACGCAATATGAAGCCCTGACAGAGCAAGAACATGTGATATTCCTGCGTTCTGGTACAGTTCCTTTATCTCGGTATCAAGACCCGTCTTGTCCCCGAGCGTCATTGCCGCAAGAAGAGACGCATCATTTTCATCCATGTTCTGTCTGAGTATGTCAAAGGCCTCATCTCTTACCTTGCGCAACGACTCGGAGATGATATCATACTTTTTGGAAACGCCCGTTATCCTGGCTCTCTCAACACGGCCTTCATATCCTTTTATCATGTAATATGCTGCCGCATCGAACATCCCCTCGCACCGCGCTTTCTCAAAAGGCATGTATATGCCCTTCACCCCGACTCTTGCGCCAAGCTTTGAAAATCTTTCGGCACTTTCGCGATCGGAAAGCTTTACAATTATTCCTTTCAGTCTTTTGGGAAAGTATGTCTGATCTGTTTTGACATCTTTTAGAAATATCTGAAATGAACCGTTTTTTTCCTGTCGGTCTGCTACAGTCCCGGTAAGGGTTATCATCTTTTCACGTGCACCGTCCGTATCCCACGACGGATACGGCACGCCTTCACCGGTAAATACATATATGACAAACAGGAATATAAGGCAGATCAGACATACCGGTCGTTTTACCGGCATGACGTGTCCTTTCCGTTAATGCTGTCCTGATTCTCAGATCGAAAGGTCTCTTTCAAATACCGTGGAAAGTCCGTATTCACCGAGCTGTTCATCCACGCTTCCGTCCACGAGGATCTGAACCTTATTGACATTATCCAGATATGTCAGTGAATTGACGATGGAGTATATCAGCACTTCATCGCTTACATTATTTGTTCTGTTAAGAAAATCGCTGCTTAAGTTTACATAACATATCCCGTCAACCGTTGTCACGGAATTGACCACTGTCGACGGATTGACCGTAGGATATACATCCGCACTTCCGGGACCGGAGATTATATTATCGACAACAAGCCTGTCCATGGATATGTTGCTGTTATATGTGACCGTTTCGATCTTTTCCACAAGCTCTTTACCGTCTTCGCTGGCAAAGAACAGATGAAGTTCAGCCCTCTCATATGCATTGATCATGGAACCGTCATTTTCCACGAACGACTCGGGGGTAAGCAGGCCTATGGGAACTCCTTTTGAATCACATACGGGAACATTGTCGACCGAAAAGCTTACAGAGTCGACATCTTCAAGCTGGCACAGTGTTCTCACAACAGCAGCCTGACAAAGGATTCGCCTCATCTGCGGTACGCCTTCATAGGCGCTGTTGAAGTTTACCCCGACAGTCCGGTTACCGATGTAATAAGTAACGCTTGATATTTCTTCCGGTATCGCCGAATGTATTCTTCCGCCATCAGGCCCGTCAATTATCCTCTGCAACAGCTCCCTTACACATGTTGAAACATCCTGTGAGGAGTTCATGTGATAGCCTACCCCTTCTATGTGGGACATATCGGATGAAAGGTCAAATACCGTGACCTGATTCGTATCAGGCTTCTCCGCAGGATCAGCATTGCATGCACCCAATAATACAGCCGCAATAAATATCAACATTGTAAATCCGGCTTTTTTCACGGCTGCACCTCCTCTTCCCGCGTATTTGTCGGAGGAACGATATAACTCAATGGTATCCTGATATCAAATCTGGAGCCTTCACCGGGTGTACTTTCCACCTTTATGGCTCCCTTATGCATGACTATAGCCGCCCTGGCAACGGCAAGGCCCAATCCCGTACCTCCGATCTCGCGCGAATGGGATTTATCGACTCTGTAGAATCTCTCAAATATATTAGGTATATCCTCTTCGGGTATACCTATTCCCGTGTCAGTGACCGTTACGGTGAACATCATGGGTTCACTGTCAAGGGTGACCCTGACGCTGCCTCCCTCATGATTGTATTTGATACCGTTCTCAATGATATTCGTAAGCGCAAGGGAAAGCTTCGTCTCATCCACCTCGGCCATTACAGGCCTGATGGTCTCAAATACGAGTTCCACCTTCTCCTTGTCGGCTATCGGGGCAAGTCTCCTGATTATCCCCTCGATCATAAGATCTATATCACATTTTTCTATGACAAGGTTAGCCCCTGCCCTGTCCATCTTTACAAGACTTAACAGATCGTTGATGATCTTGTCTTCCCTGTCCACTTCCCTGGAAATATCATCCATAAACTCCCTGTATATCTCATTGGGGACATCCTCCCTGGCAGTAAGGGATTCCGCAAGTATCTTGATCGAAGTTATAGGGGTCTTGAGCTCATGTGACACGTTGGCAACAAAATCAGCCCTTGCATTATCCAGGTTTTTCATTCTGACAAGCAGATGGTTGAATGCCTGTCTGATCTGCTCAGTCTCCTTATAGAAAAAAGTATCTATCTCCTCCTCGGCGTAACCCTCGCGGATGTTCTCGATCGCCCCTGAAAGCTTTCTGAACTGCATCATGATCCTCGCGGTAACAAATACGGCAATACCGATCACTATAGCTGATAATGCGAGTAAAACAATGTTACGCAGCCGTTTTGCATCTACCATGAGCAAGTCAGTTTCGGATGTACTTACGCTGGTTAACATAACTCCTACAAATTCCTGCATATCTGTATCTGATATCGGGGTGATTATCTCAATATAATGGTCCTCACTGTCATAAGTGGACGCACTCTCACCCGTCAGACCCCTTACGACTTCTGCGGAGATCATATACTTTCCTTCACTCAGTGAATATGTATCCTTGATGATCTTCAGATCTGAATTGATTATCATGACGCGTCCGTCATACAGATTTGACAGCTGGGTCAGTTCGGAATCAACCGTCGTATTGTCAAAGCTGTCGGGATATCCCTGCATATACAGGTGATTGGCTATGACCATACACTGGTTTTGGACCTGCCTGATCCTTGAATCGACTGCCTGTTTTTTGAAATGATCGAGTATGACCGTACTCGTGATAAGCCCCGGGATTATCCCTACGAGACACAGTACGAGGAACAGATCTATCCTCAGACTCCTTGTATGCAAGAATTTGAAGCGTTTAAAGAACGTTTCCAAATATCACTCCTTGTAATAATATCCGACCCCGTATCTGGTGTGAACATACGAAGGTTCACCCGGATTGGGTTCTATCTTCTCACGAAGTCTTCTGACATGAACATCCACGGTACGGACATCACCCGGATATCCGCTGCCCCATACGAGTTCGAGAAGCTTTTCTCTCGAAAAAATAACACCCGGGTTTCCACACAGAAGTGAAAGGATACGGAACTCTTTGGACGTGAGATTATACTCTCTTTCCATTATAAAGCACCGCCTGTTATTTTCTTCCAGACGTATACTGCCGACTTCGATCACTCCGTCCGGCTGACTGCTTTTGGCGGGCGTCTTTTTTCCGGAGGATCGTCTCATAACAGCATTGATCCTTGCCTTAAGTTCGAGAATATTGAACGGTTTGGTGATATAATCATCCGCACCGCAGTCGAGCCCGGCTATCTTGTCCTCATCCTCACTCTTGGCTGTGAGCATGATTATGGGGACAGACGAGAATTTTCTGACCGCTTCACATACTTCGTACCCGTTCAGTTTCGGCAGCATCAGGTCAAGAAGAACTATATCAGGCTCATTATCCCTTATCTTCTGTAACGCTTCTTCACCGTCGAAGGCACAGTCTACAACATTGCCCTCCTGTTCAAGCGAAAATGCAAGGCCTTTGACTATCAGCTTCTCATCATCCACCACAAGGATATTCATGCTCATCTCCGTTCCTTATCACCGGACACATATCCTGTCCTTTATCTTGTTAAACATACCCTCTTTTATACCGCCGACGAGCATGATGTCCTCAATACACGAAAATCCGCCGTTTGATTCCCTGAAAGCTATTATCTTGTCGGCTTTTGACTGTCCGATACCCGGAAGCGTCATAAGAGTTGCAGCATCTGCCGAATTTATGTCAACCAATCCCGACCCGTCATCTGCGGATCCGTTTACTGCATTTGCAAGGCCGGGACCCCCGCCGGAAACCCCCGGAGAGTTCGATGTTATGTTAACTGATGCGGTAACTATATCCTCTCCTGCGGCTATTGCTTCTTCTATCTCCGCTCCGGTCGGGATATAAACCTTCTGCCCGTCATGGAGAGGTTCGGCAAGGTTCAGATAATCAAGACCCGCATCATCGGTCGCACCTCCCGCCGAATCTATGGCATCAACTATCCGCATTTTTGCATCTACCGTATATACGCCCGGTTTCGATACGGCTCCGCATACATAGACCGTGATCTCTTCCTCATCCGGTTGAGGCTGTGTCTCATGTTCAGTCTCAGGTTCGGTCTCAGGTTTCGCCGAACTTTCGGCGCTTACACCCAGTATGGCCTCACCGCCTCCTGCCTCCGCGACAGCAATATCCCTGTTGATCATTATAACCTCGTCATCAGGACCGGTACAGCCACAAAAAGCCGTAGCGGTCAAAACGGCCGCCACGGCGCATCTGTATTTGGTTTTTATATTCATAGGTTCACTCTTTCCGAGTTAACCGGTACCGCCAATATTTATCTTCCGAATCCGTAGAAGAATTCCTTCAGTTCATCAGGGATCGAATCATAGAAGTTCGCATTGGGATCCTGAAGCTTTTCATCGTCCCCTTTCTCATCCCTGTCCTGGTCTTCATCCTTTTCCTCATCGGAACCGCTTTCCTTATCACCCTCGTCAAATCCAACGTCTTTTCTCGTGGTCAGTGTGACTGTGACCGTCTTGTCCACGTATTCGCCGTTTTCCTGTCTGCAGAACGTAACATCTATCTTTTCTCCGGCTTCGTAATAATCGAGCTTGGACCGAAGTTCTGCTATGGATGATACCGAAATACCGTCAAATTTCTTGATTATATCGCCCTTAAGGAGTCCTGCCTCATCTGCCGGTCCGTCCTCTACGATCTCCTGCAGGTATATACCTTCGGGAATACCGTACATTACCGACGTCTGTGAGTCAACGGATACACCTGTTATTCCAAGATAACCTGCCTTATCATCATCAACCTTATCACGCTGTTTACGGTTCATCAGCAGTTCTATCGTGGGATTTGCATCATTCATCGGAATGGCATATCCTATACCTTCAACATATGTTGATGCGATCTTGGCGGAGTTGATACCTATAACCTCACCCTTCATATTGATGAGTGCTCCTCCGGAGTTACCGGGATTGATTGCTGCATCTGTCTGAATGTAATGGGTTTCACTTCCGTCATCCGGAACATCACGGTCAAGTGCCGAAACGATACCGGTTGTGACCGACTGGCCGTATCCTATCGCATTACCTATGGCAACAACCTGCTCGCCTACACGAAGATTGTCGGAATCGCCTATGACCGCCACCTTGATCTTATCGAGTGTATCCTGTTTGATATCGGACATTTTAACACCGATAACGGCCAGATCGATCTCTGAATCAGAGCCTTTTACGACAGCATCATATATCTCCGAATCAACAAAACCGACTGTAATTGAATCCGCACCGTTTACAACATGGCAGTTGGTCGCGATCAGAAGTTCGTCATCCGTCTGTCCGATGATGATACCGCTTCCTCTCGAAACGTTCTCAAATTCTCTCACTCCGTTACCCCACATATCACGGAGCATCTGAACTGTGGTATTTGTGATGGATACAACACATGGCAGATTGTTCTCTGCAAGATCCGTAACAGACATTCCCACTTCGCCGCCGGCCGATTCGATCACGCCGTCATCAACAGCCTTTGTAAGCTTTGCGTTTTCTACGGTTTTTTCATCAGCCTTTGTATCTGTGGATTTGGATACTTCCTTTTTATCCTCTTCCTTTTTATCCTCTTTGCTGTCCGCATCCTTGTCGGATTCCACAACAGCCTGTGTTTTCTGAGGAAAAACAAAATTGATAGCTCTCGTTACTCCCGCAAATCCAAATGCTGCAAGCACACCGAATGCCAGTCCTATAGCTGCACCTGCACCGGTCTTTTTCCAAAAATTACTCATAAATCATTACCTGCCTTTCTGTTCAATTGACATATGACCCCCTGACATTTGTCAACATTTTCAGGCAAAATCATTTCAAATATGTGATGAAAATGTGGAGTTTTTGTGTCCTCGTATTCTGATATCGGATCACTGTACAAAACCTCCGGCCCCGGCGTTAAATGATTCCTGAGTCGGCAGGTTTGCACTGATCTCCTCGATCTGTGCGCCTATCGTATCAGACAGTTCCTTCAGAGTCTCATCCGGATCCGCTCCGTTCCATACTTTCGTAAACGCGATCTCAAGCTGTACCCAGTAATTCCCGGCCTCTACCATCTTGGGCAGCGGAACGGACTTCTCGTATTCGGCCATTACGTTCGAAACCTCGGCATCATCATACTGAATGCTCTTGATACAGCTGACTTTACCTGATTTCATATACAGATCCTGTGCCTTCCTGTTCACAATATAAGTGGCAAGTTCATTCGCATCCGCCTGTTTTTGCGAGTATCCGTTTATCGCAACGGCATCGGTCACCGACAGACCCCTGGCCTTCAGAAGATCCGTGATATCAGGAAGAGTGCTGACACCGTATTCAAACTCAAATTCCCCGTTCCTCTTCGCTTCATGTATACGGGCCAGAGCGTCAGTCGTGGCAACAGTGAAAACCATCTTGCCGTCTATGAAATCCTGAAGGATATTGTTATAACTGTCCACCTTGGTATCTATTGAGAAGAACTGGTTCATGGCCTGATAGGCCGACAGACATTCAACCGCCTGGCTGTTGTATATATTGAATATGGATGCGTTATCACCGCTCTCTCCTCCGACATCCATGTAATTCCCTACAAAGAAATAATTATAGAAAATATCCGATACATCCCACTTGAATACCGATTCCACGGCCTCGGGTGCATCATAGTTGTTGGCAAAGGTCTTGACGTCCTCCATAGTAGCGGGGATCATGGTCGCAAGCTTCTCGAGAACTGCCGCATCCGCTACGGCATCCTCTTCACCCATCGGGTTTTCCTCCTCTGCCTCCCCTTCTTCAGGGTTTTCTCCCTCCGTACCTTCCTCCTGCGATAATTCCTCGGCCTCTTCGGTCGGCGCACCGTTTTCCTCAAGTTCACGTGTTGCCGCCTCACCCTCCGCCATATCGGCGTCGGCCTGTATCTTGTTCTGGGCTATGGATGCCATATAGGTCTTGTTATACAGGAAGAAATTGGTCTCATAATAAAGCGGATAGGCTACATAGTGGCTATAGCAGGTTACTGCATTTAAGGCCGTTTGGGGATACAGCTGCCCGGTAACCACTCCTTCCGGATCGGTTATTATGGAAGCAAGTCCGGACAGATACGCCCGCAGCAGATTATCATGGCTTGTTATATACAGATCGGGAAAAGCTTCCCCGGCATCAGGTGATCTTCCGATGGAAGCATCATTTATCGCTTCAAGAAACTGCACACCGTCCTTCAGGACAAGATTGACCTTTATGTCCTTATCCTGCTCGAATGAGAGCGCGACGCCGGTCAGATAGTCGGTCAGCGCTTCATCTGTATACCAGAGAGTCAGACTTCCGTCATCCGTAAAAACAGGCATATCGCCCGCATCCTGCTCTTCTTCGCTGTCGGCAGGAGTCTCTTCGGTGTTTTTCATGTATTCTGGATCATCTGTTGTATCCGCAACATACCAGATACCCGCAGCAAGCGCGAGTACCAGAATGGCGCTAATCAGTCTTTTGAACATTTCTACTCCGCAAGTGCAAGTTCCAGTTTATCGATCATCTCATCGACATCTTCACGGGTTATTATAAGAGGCGGCAAAAATCTGATAACGTCACTGCCGGCCGTGATAAGTACAAGGCCGTGGGCCAGCGCAGCCTTTACAACATCACCCGGAGATTTTTTTGTCGTATCAAACACGATCGCGCGCATGAGTCCGAGTCCCCTCTCTTCGAGGAGAAAATCATGGCGGCTTACAACTTCCTTAAGCCGTTTTTCAAGGTAAGGAGCGATCTGGTTGACCTTGTCGGTCACTTTTTCCTCTTCAAATATCTTCAATACGGTTGAAACAGCTTCACAGGCCAGAGGATTTCCGCCATAGGTTGTACCGTGATCGCCGGGCACGAGTGAATTTGCCGCAACCTTGTCATTTACGAGAAATGCCCCGACCGGAACACCGCATCCGACAGCCTTGGCGACTGTCAGTATGTCGGGCATTACATCATACTGCATATAAGCGAACATACTGCCGCTCCTGCCCATACCGCACTGAATCTCGTCAAGTATCAGGAGGATATCGCGTTCGTCACAAAGCTTCCTGACAGCAGTCAGAAACTCCTTTGTGGCAGGATGTATCCCGCCTTCACCCTGGACCGTTTCCATTATGATCGCACATGTTTTATCATTAACCAGCGAACTGACGCTGTCGAAATCATTAAATGTCGCAAATCTCACATTTCCTATCATCGGCTCAAAAGCCTCTCGGTAATGCTTGTTTCCCGTAACTGACAGAGCTCCGAAAGTCCTGCCGTGAAACGAATGCCCCATCGCTATTATCTCGTGGTCAGTCTGCCCGTCCCTGTTATATGCATATTTCCTGGCCGCCTTGATCGCTCCCTCAACAGCCTCCGCACCACTGTTCGTAAAGAAGACCTTCGGCATCCGGGCAGCATCCGTAAGTGCTTTGGCAGCATCCGCGAGCGGTTTTGAATAATAATAATTGGAAGTATGCGTTATCTTTTCGATCTGCGATTTCAAAGCATCTTCATAACGCTTATTTCCGTATCCGAGCGCATATACCGCGATCCCGGCACAAAAATCCAGATATTCCTTTCCGTCGGCATCATACAGCCTGACCCCTTTTGCATGGTCAAACACTACAGGGTAGCGGTTATAAGTATGCAGCAGATGGTCCTCTGCGATCCTGATCGTATCATTTGTTCCCATATCATAACACCTCATCATCCTTAAAGAACATCGTTCCTATACCGGTATCGGTAAATACTTCGAGCAGAAGGCTGTGAGGCTTCCTGCCGTCAAGTATATGAACACGCGACACCCCGCTTTTTATAGCATCGGTACAATTCTTAAGTTTCGGGAGCATTCCCCCTCCGATAAACCCGTCGTCGATCAGCTTGTCAGCCTCCGATACGGTAAGTCTCGATATGAACGTGGAAGGATCATCCGGATCCTTGTACACGCCTTCGATATCGGTCAGAAACGCCAGTTTGTTGGCACCCATGGCCTTTGCGATCGCACATGCGGCATCATCCGCATTTATGTTGTATGTATTATATTCACTGTCAAGTCCGATAGGCGCGACTATGGGAAGGAAATCCTTCTCCAGAAGATCCTCCAGTATCTTGGTATCGACATGTGTCACTTCACCGACAAATCCTATATCCTTGCCGTCCGAATACTTCTTTTCAACAGTCAGGAGTCCTCCGTCCTTACCTGAAATACCGACGGCCTTCACTCCGAGTTCGGAAACCATCGATACTAGTGACTTATTTACCTTTCCGAGCACCATCTCGGCTATTTCCATCGTCTCCTCATCGGTCACGCGAAGCCCGCCCACGAACTCGCTCTTTTTCCCGACCTTACCGAGCCACGATGATATATCCTTACCGCCGCCGTGTACCACTATAGGCTTGAAGCCTACCAGTTTCAGGAGTGTCACGTCCTTTATGACGTTTCTCTTGAGCTGTTCGTCAGCCATCGCACTTCCGCCGTATTTGACGACTATGACCTTCCTGTTGAACTGCTGGATATAAGGCAGGGCTTCGATTAGCACCTCGGCCTTATGAAGATATTTTTCCTTGTATATTTCCTGCATGATCCATCTCCTTCTGTAATATATAACCTGGCTTTTCAGGACCTGTAATCGGCATTTATCTTAACATAATCATATGAAAGATCGCATCCCCATGCTGTAGCGCTCTCATCTCCCATATTCATGTCTATCAGCACCGTGATCTCATCTTCGGACAAAATGGCTCCCGCCGTCTCCTCGGAATATGCGGTTTTAAGTCCCGATTCAAACACGCGTACAGTCCCTGCCCGGGATATATAATCAAGTGATACCTTTTCGGGATCAAACAATGCACCGGAATACCCGAGCGCACACAGGAATCTCCCGAAATTGGAATCATGGCCGAATATCGCAGCCTTGCAGAGAGACGAGCCTGCAACGCTCCTTGCAAGTTTCCTGGCATTCTCCTTGGTATCGGCATTTACCACCTTTACCTCAAAGAGTGCGTTGGCGCCTTCTCCGTCCTTGGCCATGTGCTTCGCAAGATATTCATTGACATAATGAAGTGCGTCCATGAACTTTGCAAAATCTTCGCCTTCGGCATCTATGACCGGATTTTGTGCAAGTCCGTTGGCAAGTATCAGATATGTATCATTGGTTGAAGTATCACCGTCCACCGTGATCATGTTAAATGTATCCGGGATATCGGTATGTGCGGCCAGATCCAGCATCTCCTTTGATATGGCGCAGTCGGTACATATATATGCCAGCATCGTACACATGTTGGGATGTATCATTCCGCTGCCTTTGCTCATACCGCCTATTGTGACCACACTTCCGCCTATCTCGACCCGGACGGAGATCTCCTTCGGTACGGTATCCGTTGTCATTATGGCCGCTTCGGCATCGGCGGCTGCCTGTCTCGTATCGGAAAGCCCGGCGCATAACCCGTCGATCCCTGCCTTAACCTTATCAAACGGTATCTGTTCACCGATAACACCGGTAGATCCGATGAGGACCGAATTCTTCGGGATATTAAGCTTATCTGCGGCTGCAGCTGCAGTATCTTCACAAAGCTGCATTCCCTGCGCTCCCGTTGCGGCATTTGCTATTCCGGAATTGACCACCACTGCCCTGACATACGGCGAATCCGAAACTACCTGCATGTCAAACTTAACCGGAGCTGCCTTCACTACATTTGACGTGAACATACCGGCAACAGTTGCGGGCACCTCGGAATATATCATCGCCATGTCCAGCCTGCCGGTATATTTGATCCCCGCTGCGAACCCTGCGGCCCTGAATCCTTTTGCGGCCGTAACTCCGCCATCCGTCACTTCTATAAGAGTATCATCATGTTTATACATTTTGTCACCTTTTCCATGTTCATCAGCTGTTAAAGTTTACAATGTTATCTTTATTAAGTACAAAATCATAATAGTTAAGGTCAAGACGTCTCGTCCATCCGATCGTGTTCCAAAATG
>JBGUNV010000199.1:0-7481 GCA_045117595.1 Lachnospiraceae bacterium | reverse complement strand
GGTACCAAACCTTGCAGGGGTATTGAACGGTTTTTATGAAAAGGTAAGAACATCTGAAGAGGAAAATGAACTTGCATCTTATATGACAAATCCGAGAGGTAACACAACAGGTGATATTTTTCATCCGGTCGTAATAGGCATCCTGGAAAACGATGCCGCAATAAAATTTGCCGGAAGAAAAATCTACGAATCGATGATCGAACATCCGTACGCGGTTTCGTTCGGAGGCAGTCTTGACGAGAACAGGATATTTGACTTTTCCTATCTGCCGTTTTCACTCATGCATGAGGTTAAAGGAAGGTGTATGGGGACGGTGATAAAGTATGATGAAAAATTATACTCGGGGGATATCATAATACCCGGTATGATCAATGTGGATAACTCGCAAAGCATCTGAAACAGAGGTTTAGTAACGCATGATATCTATAGAATTGATTTTTCCGATAAAAGAAAAAAGGCTTTGCGCCCGAGTTGACGAGACGATTTCGGTAGGAGATTTTAAGAGAAATCTGTGTCGGAATTTTGGAATAAATAACGACTGCATTCATATAATCTCCTGCCCGGAAAAAGTATCGGACGACATGAAACTTTCTCAGATCGGAATGTGTAACGGGAGCGGGGTGATAATAGATGACGGGTGAGCTGGATGTAGATTACGTTCTTCTTCGGGACAGGATCCGTTATCTGTCGGAACTGTCGGAAAGGCTCGGAGATGAAGTGGAGAATATAGCCGGATACACGGAAAGGCTCGACATATTCTGGGACGGTGATGCCAATGCCTCCTATATGTTATCGGTTGCTGATGATCTGGCTGTATGTGCCGCAATAATGCTTCGGATCAGAAAGGTCATAAGAGCCGCAGATGAGGCATTTTCGGTCTATATGGCCAATGAGGACAGGGTAAGGACTGTCATAGAGGAGTACGGAATGAAAAGGAGATAAAGGAGGAAAAAGTGAGACAGAAAAGTAAGTATGAGATCGAGATGGATTTTTCAAGAGCGATAACTCAGGCTCAGGAGCTGGAAAAACTTGCGGATAATCTGAGCAGGATCGCAAACAGCGGATACCAGAGTGCTCTTCTGGAACTTAAGAACAGTTGGAGAGGTGATGCAGGTGAGTCAATAGAGCTTGCGGGAAGGAGCACAACCACTGATATTTACAGGACTGCAGACGATCTTATGAGGGTCGCAAGGAACATCAGATCTACGGCAGACATAGTGTACAGAGCGGAGAAAAATGCCTTAAATTTATGCATTTGACTCATATAGTCGATAGTTATGTCAACAAAGAAAGGAGAAATAACAAATGTCATTTTATCAAGTCGACAGCAGGCAGTTAAGAAGCAAAAAAGATGAGCTTCTGGGTCTGACCCAGAGGTTCAGACAGGAGAAGGAATTACTGTGTGCCAGAGAGGAATCACTTCGTTCAATGTGGGAGGGAGCAGCAAATGAGAGCTTTCACACGGGATTTGTCAGAAATGCCGGGCAGATGGATGCTTTTGTTGAAGTTGTAAATCAGTACATGAATGTGATGGAGTCGGTCGCAGACAGGTACGACATGGCAGAAATAAGGAATTTAGGGAGGGTTAACTGATGGAAGCGATGCTTAAAGTAACACCGGAAAAACTGATGGAAGCGGCAGGAGAGTTTGCGAATACGGAGTCAAATATCAGGAGTATAACGCAGGAGATGATATCCGTTGTGGACAGTTTCAAGCCTATATGGCAGGGTGAGGCGGCGACCGGATTTGCCAACAGGTTTGATTCGCTCTCGGATGACATGAACAAACTGTATGCGATGATAAGAAAGCATTCGGATGATCTTACCGAAATGGCCAATGAGTACAGACAGGCTGAGGATGAGAGTGCTAATCTGTCAGCATCGCTTGTGACGGAGGCTGTAAGTTGAGTATGCGTGTATGCGGACAGACACTTGTTCTCGTTGATAATGACGCGACTGTTTCCGAGGTCAATCAGAAGCTTGTACGCCAGACGCTCAAGTATATGTTCTATCACAGGCCGGAGGATCGGACTTTCTGTTTTAATACATATGAACATGATATCACGGCGGATGAGGTATACAGCGACGAGGTCAACGATCTGGTATGTTCGGTTGATACCATGGAGTTTGCTGCCAAGGACAGTTCTCTTACCGATACACTTGCCGAGGTGATAACAAGATGGAAGGAGGCGGATTTTGCCTGCCGGGACATACTTGTGTTCACCGACGGCCTTGAGGGTGCCCCGGTTAATCATGAGAAGGAGGAGATCAACTATCTCCTGGAAAACAGCGGGTATCCCGTGTATATAGTAATGCTTGAACAGGAGAACAATGCAGATGCCAGAAAAGGTCTGCTGTCCGTAAGCGTTCCAAGTGGCGGAAAACTGTTCGAATCGGATTTTTCCGGGTCTGACGCAGCTGTTGACAAACAACTGACCGAGATGATCTTTTCGGCAATGGATGAATATGCGGCAGCGAACTGGAGCGTGTATGAGGAAACCCGAGATTATGAAGATGCGGCACAGGAAGCCGGGTATTCGACAGTCACAGATGAGGAGGCTGCGGAAGGAGATGGTACGGACGGTGAGCCCGGAGACGTGGAAACATCGGAAAACGCACAGGAATATGAAGGTGTAGAGGCTGACGATGAGGAGGATGAGATTTACACGGAGGGGAATATATTATACGAGCGAGAGCCGGAACACGGCGCGTTTGGCGGTATGGCACCGCTTGTGATCTCTGCGGTGCTGATCGTTGTCGGCCTTCTGGTGGCTGTGCTTGGCAGCTTTATGATCATGAAAAGGAAACGTTCGGGGGAAAGGATTGTCAGTACCCCGGAACCCGATGAGGACGAGTTTTTTGATGATTATGAACTTAAAGGTCTCGGAACAGTGGAACTTACAGGGGATAATGAAGGAGATACGGTACTTCTGGGAGATATCGGCGCTACTAGATTATTGAGCAGCCGTCTGCTCACGCTCATTGATAAAAAGGATTCCTCCAGAGTATTTCGCATTGCTCTCGGGGCTCCCATGTGTATCGGACGCGGCAGATGCGATGTCGTGATAACGGGCGATGACGCCCTGTCCAAGAGACACTGCGAGATATATGAAAAGAACGGAGAGGCTTATGTGAGGGATCTGTCCTCCTCGAACGGAACTATGGTAAATAACGTGAAGATAAAAGATGAACACCTGTCGGACGGTGATGAGCTTACGATCGGGACGCAGACTTTCAGGGTGAATATCGCATGAACGGAAAGTATACACAGCAGGAACTGCTGCTTCTGTCTAATTTTGTTTATATACCCGCATGTCTTTCCGACCGGCCTATAGGAGAGATAATAGATTCCTACAGGGAAGCGGACGGGACATTTACAGAGGAGAGCGTTGCAGCGGCTGCTGCCGGCGGAGGGATGAGCTGTGCCGATGTCAGGACCGTTTTTTGTGAAATGGATAGAAGGATAAAGGAAAATCCCGGGTTTGGTAAGCTCTCAGCGTCCAGATGCCTTGAGGAAAATGATGTCAGGGCGGTTTGTTACACAGACCCCAAAGATGATGATCCGGTTGTGGTATTCAGGGGAACCGGCGGAACAAAGGAAGCCTGGATCGATAACTTTGAGGGGGCATATTACGAAGATACACGGATACAGCAGCTGGCGGGGGATTTTATCGAAAGCGAGTGCGGTATTTATAAGGACATAGTTGTCACGGGTCATTCCAAGGGAGGTAATCTGGCGCAGTATGTGACTGTAAAGCAGGGTGAGAAAGTCGGTTCCTGTGTTTCGTTTGACGGGCAGGGATTCGGCGACGGATTCCTCGATGCAAATGCTGAAGCAGTGAGGTGCGCATCGCCGAAGATATGTTCTGTTTCGGCATATAATGATTTTGTCGGTATATTGCTGACCTGTATAGCAGGGACGGTGATCTACGTGGAAAACGATCCCTCGCCGGCAGGCGCCCACTCCCCGGTAACATTGCTTACACATAATACCTTTGACGGGAACGGAGATTTTGCAAGCGTAAGGGGACAGGGACCGGTCGCGGCCGGGCTGTCCCATGTGACCGGCGTGATATGTGAAGCATTATCCCTACTTGAGACTGATGATAAGGAAACACTTGGGACTATAACCGGATCGGCCATATCGATGGCGCTAACAACCCGTGAGGGCCTGCTTGAAGGCTGTGTGGCACCGACTCTCGGAGCTGTCAGTGCGGCTTATATCAGAAAACTTGCCGGAACGTCAGCGGCAGTCATACAGAACATGCCGCTTCGTGCGAAAAGTGTGCATATCGATGCAGCCCATATCCGACTGATCTCGGAAAGTATACGCGAGCAGTCGCGCGAGGTGGATCTGGTTGCGTCAGCTGTAGAGGAGATACGGCAAAGTATGGCATATACGATAAACTCAAGGATATGTGCGGAACATGCGCTTGAAAAGGTGTATTACGACCTGACGGGCCTTCGGGAGAGGATGGTGTCGTTTTCGGAACTTACCGGAAGTGTTGCGGTAATGTATGAACAGGCCGAGAGTGATGCGGCATCATTAATGAACCTGAAGGAATCGTAGGTTCCTGGCCATGGTGCGTATTATCTCATCCTTCTGGGTGAAGGAATAGTTCACGATATCGCCGTTTGTAAGTTTAAATCCGCCTTCGGTGGCATCTTCGATGTGATAGATGTTAACGAGATCTTTTTTACATTTTATGAAACAGCCGTAGGTACTGCACTGTTTTTCCAGTGAGGACATTGAATCGCTCATGTCGACAAACTCACCGCCTGTAAGGCACAGTCTCGTGTAGAATCTGTCAACCGGAATGGCTCTTATAAGTTCATCATATCTGATGAAGCGGGTTTCCTTCTGACATTTGATCTCGACCAGGGGTGTGCGGTGGCTTGCCCTGTCAATCGCGACATCGACAAGATGACTGATCTGTCCTGCATTTATCGGTTTTTCGATATATATAAGATCTTCGGGAGCATTTACATATGAAGTATAGTTTATGGTCGATTCACACAGCACGATCGGTGCCGTGATCCCGCGGCGCCGCAGTTTTCTGGCTATCTCCATGCCGTTGGAATCCCCTTCGGTGATATCGACAAAAAAGATGTCATATCTGATTGGAGTGGTCATAAGGGCTTCTTCGCTGCCGAAGGAATCTATATAAAGAACATCATTGTGTTCCCTGAGCCTTTTGTCCTTTTCACGTTCAAGAAGACGTTCGGTCTGTTTGCGGTCGGCTATGTTGTTGTCGCAGATTGCTATGTATAAAGTCAATTGTGTTCTCCCGTATGTTTATAATATCCTGAACTCGAGGGGTGACAGAAACAGAAAATACAGTACAACGAGAAACTGAACCCCGATTATAACGGGAATACCAATGTAAAACCGGGGCTTTTGCGTCTTGTGACGGAAAATGCGCATGCCGAGATAGCATCCGAAGCTTCCGCCGAATACGGCGAACAGGAAAAGAATCGCCTCGGGAATGCGCCATTTGTTACGGCGGG
The DNA here is from genome assembly GCA_045117595.1 of Lachnospiraceae bacterium. GTDB lineage: Bacteria > Bacillota > Clostridia > Lachnospirales > Lachnospiraceae > UBA2868. Next base: position 1,974 of record JBGUNV010000199.1, on the reverse strand, counting down.
CCTTGCTCTTGTCAATGGCAAAAAACACAAAGCCCGCCAGATTCATTATCATCAGATATATGGCAATATAAGACAGAACTTCCATAGGGTGTCAGTTATCTTTTTCCAGAGAATTGAGCTTCATTGCCCTGACCTTGCAGGCAAGACCGAACAGATTGATGAATCCTGTAGCATCATGATGATCATAAAGGTCACCGGTCTTGAAACTTGCGATGCTCTCATTATAAAGAGAATAGGGTGATGTAGTTCCTGCCTTGATGATGTTGCCCTTATACAGCTTGAACTTTACTTCACCCGTCACATACTTCTGGGTGCTTTCGATAAATGCACATACAGCTTCACGAAGAGGTGTGAACCACTTGCCTTCGTATACTATCTGAGCCAGCTTGTTACCCATATCCTTCTTGAGCGCATATGTATCACGGTCAAGGATGAGCTCCTCGAGCTGCTGGTGTGCTTCCATGAGGATCGTTCCTCCGGGAGTCTCATATACACCACGGCTCTTCATACCGACAACACGGTTCTCGACAATGTCGACGATACCGATACCGTGTTTGCCGCCAAGAGCATTGAGTTTGCGGATGATGTCGGATACTTTCATCTTTTCGCCGTTTATGCTTACGGGAACGCCGGCCTCAAAGGTCATGGTCACATATTCGCCTTCATCGGGTGCTTTTTCGGGTGTGACACCGAGAACCAGAAGATGATCATAGTTGGGTTCGCATGAAGGATCTTCAAGCTCGAGACCTTCATGGCTGATATGCCACAGGTTCCTGTCACGGCTGTAACTGTTGTCTGCCGAGAACGGAAGATCGATACCGTGATCCCTGCAGTACTGTATCTCCGACTCACGTGAGTCGAGGGTCCATTTATCGTCACGCCATGCGGCTATGATCTTGATATCGGGAGCAAGTGCCTTGATGGCAAGTTCAAATCTGATCTGGTCGTTGCCTTTTCCCGTAGCTCCGTGGCAGATGGCAGTTGCGTTCTCCTTGCGTGCGATCTCAACGAGACGCTTTGCTATGACAGGTCTTGCCATGGATGTGCCGAGCAGGTATTTGTTCTCATATACCGCACAGCCTTTGACACAGGGCATGATGTATTCGTCACAGAATTCATCAACGACGTCTTCTATATATAATTTGGCGGCACCGCTTGCCTTGGCACGCTCTTCAAGGCCGTCCAGCTCACTTTCCTGTCCGCAGTCGATGCAGCAGCAGATGACTTCGTAGTCATAATTTTCACGAAGCCAGGGAATGATGGCAGTGGTATCAAGGCCGCCCGAGTATGCCAGAATAACTTTTTCTTTCATATTTTTGTCCTCCGTATGCGTTTGATTTGCTAAATGATAAACCACTTTTGCATAAAATGCAATACCCGAAATAGATAAAATAATAGAAAAAATTACGAAAAACATTGACATTAGTCTAAAAATCCGTAAAATAGGAAAATGTATAATATGCACACAGAAATGCATAAACTGCATAAAACGTTACAGATTCTGCATAAAACTCTGATTGAGTTATCCTTATGTTTGTTGTAGAATCTCATAAGATGAGCCCGCAGGTAATTCCGGCGGGATATTCCGGAGGATGGAAATGAACATCAGACTGATGACGATCGAAGATTATGAAGCGGTATATACTCTTTGGAAATCGATAAAAGGATTTGCAATGAGATCGGTCGATGATTCGCAAGAGGGTGTGAAAAGGTTTCTTGACAGAAATCCTTCCACGAGCGTTGTAGCCGAAGAAGACGGCAGGATAGTCGGCGCCATTTTGTGCGGACATGACGGACGCAGAGGATGCCTGTATCACGTATGCGTTCATCCCGACTACAGACGAAGAGGGATAGGAAAGGCCATGGTGGTGTTCTGTATGAACGCACTGTCCGAAGAGCACATCAGCAAGGTCAGCCTGATAGCGTTCACGGCCAATGATATAGGAAATGCATTTTGGAACACGATCGGATGGA
>JBGUNV010000198.1:0-3879 GCA_045117595.1 Lachnospiraceae bacterium | reverse complement strand
CACTTCTGGCATAATTTTTCCATGGTACTCCATCCATTTCACCTGTTCCACTAATGGTAAGTATTCCCGCGGGCGTTAATTCCCAGTTAAGGTTCGGACCACATGTACCTGATAACATTCCGTCAGTAATAATAATCGCATACTCCGTAAACTCCTCCGCATCAAACTCAACCTTCTCCGTTGTAGCATCGCATATTACGGCTTCAGCATAATCCTGCTCATCGATATGATAAACCTCTACCACAGGCGTGTCTGCTTCCTTTACAGCTTCTTTGATTTCCTGGGCAAGCTTGATGGACACCTCGACCTTTCCTTCTTCAGGCTCAATCTCAATACCATCTTTATCAAAGAATGTAATATCAAACGTAACAACCTTCGCTATAGACTTGTTCTCATCGATCTGATCCTTAACGATCTCCTCTATCTCGTCATTTCTCGACTCAGATACCTTAACGATCTTTACAGATGTACCCTCAGGGAATACACCTTCTGCTGCTTTTAACGAGATAGTATATCCCTCAATGGTTTCAGTATGCGAATATGGCACCTCCTCCTGCTCTTCTTCAGACTCTAGAGCAGGTGTAGGTGTCGGGGTTCCTGTAGGTGTTGGCGTTGGCGTTTCTGTAGGAGTCGGAGTCGACGTCTCGGCCGGAGTTGGTGTCGGAGTCTCCGTCGGCTCAACTGTGGGAGTCGGCGTCTCGATCGGAGTTGGTGTCGGAGTTGGTGTCGGTGTATCCGTTGGAACAGGCGTAATGACAGGTGTTACAACTGCTTCTTGTGTTGTTGCAGGCGTAACCGTACCTGTCGGAGTCGTTGTTAATGCCGGTGTTGTTGTGGGATTTTGTTTTTCCGTAGGATTTGTTAAATCTCCGGGATCAGAGGCGTCGGGATCATTAACCACAGGAGTAGGTGTTCCTGTAGGATCAGTCTCATCTTCTACCGTCGCAGTAGGAGTGGGCGTTATATCGGGATCAGTTCCGGCCTCTGTTGCAAATGCACTCATTGTCGGAAGCAGAGTTAATGCCAGACACAAAAAAAGGGATACGATTCTTTTCTTCATAACAAAACCTCACAAGAATAATCGACCCCTTGCAGTATCCCCACACAGGAAATTATTATACTATTATTTTTACTGATACAAAAGTCATAAAAAGCACAAATATACACGAGTAAATTGTATTTTCAGAGCATCCGACCCTTACGCAGAATCATGGGGAGCAGCTCGATTCCGCTGCGCTGCATCTCGCTGTATGTTGTCGCCAAGCGGTTATAACAGAAGCACCGCTACGCGGTAAGCGCATAATAAAGGACGGCAACCTTCACGCGAGCGTGAGTTGCCGTCCTTTCCTATGCTGGCACTTCGTGCCTGCTTCTGTTATAACCGTTTGGCTCGTTATCACTCATATTCTATAGTAGCCGGACCCTTGGTTGAAAGGTCGTAGAGTACACGGTTTACACCTTTAACCTCTGCGAATATCCTGTCACGGATCTTCTTGAGGAGCTCGTAGGGGATCTCTTCGATCGTGGCGCTTGTTGCATCTACGGAATTGACTGCGCGGATGATGACCATCCAGTCATCGGTACGCTTTCCGTCCTTGATACCGGTTGATGTGAAGGGAGGCACGACCGTAAAGTACTGCCATACTTTTCCCTCAAGGCCTGCTGCGGCAAACTCTTCGCGAAGGATCGCATCGCTTTCACGAACTGCCTCGAGACGGTCACGTGTTATCGCTCCTACACAACGGACACCGAGTCCCGGTCCCGGGAACGGCTGGCGGTAAACCATATTGTCGGGAAGTCCGAGCTGTTTTCCCACAACCCTGACTTCATCTTTATAGAGATACTTGACCGGCTCGACAAGTTCAAAATCAAGTTCCTTGGGAAGTCCGCCGACATTGTGATGCGCCTTGACGCCGTCAGATTCGAGAATATCGGGGTAGATGGTTCCCTGTGCCAGGAACTGTATCCCGTCCTGCTTGGCGGCTTCTTCCGCAAATACGACTATGAACTCCTTGCCTATGATCTTACGTTTTGTCTCGGGATCCGATACTCCTGCAAGTTTATCCAGGAACCTGTCAACCGCGTCAACATATATGAGGTTCGCATCCATCTGGTTCCTGAACACCTCTATTACCTGCTCGGGTTCGCCCTTGCGGAGAAGTCCGTGATTGACGTGGACACATACCAGGTTCTTGCCGATCGCCTTTATGAGAAGTGCAGCAACAACGGAGGAATCAACTCCTCCGGACAGGGCCAGGAGTACCTTTTTATCTCCCACCTGCTCCTTTATGGCCTTTATCTGATCATCGATAAAAGCCTGCGCTGCCGCAGCATCTGTGATTCTTTTGAGTGATTCCGGACGTAGATCTGCCATCTTTTTTTCCTCCATTTTAATGATCATTGAAACAACACAACTAATTTAATTCAAACAACTCCATTCGTCAACTCTTGCCAAATGCGCTCATAATGATAAAATGTACGCATGGCTTTTATCGACTATTCCCTAAAACTTGAAACGAACCGCTCGGCATTTGCAAAAGGTATGCGGGACAGCATCCCGATAGGACTCGGCTATTTCGCGGTAGCCTTTTCACTCGGCATCACCGCAAAGGCTGTCGGTATGACACCGCCCGCCTGTTTTATCACAAGCGTCCTGCTGCATGCGTCAGCCGGAGAATATGCGGCATATTCGATGATAGGAGCCGGGGCTGCCTATATAGAAATGGCGCTCATGATCCTGATCGCAAATGCCAGATATCTGCTGATGAGCTGCGCCCTGTCGCAACGTATGAATCCCGAATTATCGTTTTTCCACCGGCTGCTTTCCGGCTTCGGTATTACCGATGAGCTGTTTGCCATATCAATGCTCCATCCGGGACCGTTTAATCCCAATTACATGTATGGCGGTATGCTCGTATCCATCCCCATGTGGGCCTCAGGCTCCGCTATCGGATGCTTTGCGGGAAGCGTTATGCCGGACCGTATTGTCAGTGCGCTGTCTGTCGCGCTGTTCGGTATGTTCCTCGCACTTATCATACCTCCTGCAAGGGGCAGCCGCATTATCGGCGTAACTGTTGCCATCTGTTTTGCCGCAAGTTATGCTTTTTCGAAATTACAGGTATTTAATGCCATATCATCAGGCACCAGGACCATCATTCTGACAGTCGTAATATCTGCCGGAGCAGCGCTGCTGTTCCCCGTAAAGGATAATACCGGGGAGGATGCGTCATGACACACAGCATTACCGTCTACATAATCGTTGCGGCTGTTGTAAGCCTGATCATCCGGGCACTTCCGACGACCCTTATGCGCCGCCAGATAACAAACAGGTTTATACGCTCATTCCTTTACTATGTGCCCTATGTGACACTGTCGGTAATGACATTTCCGGCTATCACGGAGGCTACAAAAAACCCGGTATCAGGCTATGCTGCACTGCTGGTCGGTATAGCTGTTGCATGGTTTCGAAAGAAGCTCTTCGAGACAGCCATCGCCTGCTGCCTTACCGTGTTCATCATCGAGATGTTCATATAGTATTCTTCGTACCGATCTTCTGTCCCATCACGACAGGAGTCTCGATCCCTTCTGAAGATGCGCTCATTATATCATCGCTGATGATTACTCTGTTCTTTTCTAACAGAAGGATCACCGTTGATCCTCCGTACATGAAGCAGCCCTTTTCTTCCCCTCTTTTGAATACATGACGACCGTGAAGGTTACTGATCCTGCCGACGAGCATCGCACCTACTTCCATCTGGACGACTCTGCCGAAGTTTTCGGTTTTCATTACCGTATATTCCCGGCTGTTTTCCGTAAATACCGGAATGTTCTCAAGCGCTATCGGCTGTACTGTATGGAGTTTTCCCTTTATAAAATGAT
>JBGUNV010000197.1:0-19269 GCA_045117595.1 Lachnospiraceae bacterium | reverse complement strand
TAAGCTCAGGATTGTATTCTACAAAGGCATTACGGACTATATCATGTGCCATGTATTGCTTGTATCTGGATATAAGACGGTTGACCTTCCACAGATCATCATCTGCCATAAACTGACTGAGTAATGATATGGAATGGTAATTGCCAAGCCAGTGAGGATCGTCCCCATGGAGGAAATTCAGGAACCACTTGTCATGATTTCCCATCAGAACTGTCATATTCTCCCCAAGATCCTGCTGAAGCGCATAGATAGTTTCCAGGACCTTTAAGCTGTTGGATCCCCAGTCTATATAGTCTCCGAGCAGGATCAACCTGGAATCTCCCGCACGCAGTTCATCCATATTCAACTGTTCAAGCCTTTGTAGGAACGGTCCGATCATCCCGTGTATATCGCTCATGGCATATATAGTCTGTTGCATTTGTTCCCTCCCGAATATATATTCATATTACGACAAGTTTGTATGTAAATAAACTGAACTTATAGTTTATCAATGATATAATAACAATTGGTGAAACAATACGGCGGGATCGGAGGAACGCATATGAGGCACTGCGTGATATCAGTATCATGCCGGAACTTGCAACGGGAGCAAGGTCGCATCACGAGAGGCCCGACGGCAAGGGTTATCCGCAGCAGCTGTCCGGAGATGAGATCCCGCGGGTGGCACAGATCATCGCGGTTGCGGACTGTTTTGATGCGATGTACTCCAACCGTCCGTACAGAAAACGCATGAATTTTGACAAGGCCGTTTCGATCATACGGGAAGTGTCCGGGACACAGCTTACGCCGGATGTGATGGATGCGTTCATGCGCCTCGTTGATAAGGGAGAGTTTCGTGATCCCGAAGACAGCGGCGGAGGCACCGTCGAAAACATTGATAATATCCGCAACTGATCGCGGAAGATCTTACATTTTCATCGGAGGACTATAACAAAATGGCAGCAATACAGACAGTAAAAACAGAAGATTTTGAAATGGATTATTTCTGCTTCGGTACCGGTAGCAGGAATTTTGTCATAATTCCGGGACTATCCATAAAGAGCGTTATGGAATCGAGCGAAGCCGTTGAGGTAGGCTTCGGTTTGATGAGAAATGATTTTACGGTCTATGTATTCGACCGGAGAAAGACCATACCGGAAGGATATTCCATATATGATATGGCTGACGATACGGCAGCTGCCATGAAGGCGCTGGGCCTGCAGCATAATTATATCTTCGGCGCGTCACAGGGCGGGATGATCGCACAGGTCATAGCCGTAAGATATCCGGAACTTGTAGAAAAAATGGCCCTCGGTTCGACCTCCCCGCATGTAAGGGAATCCCAGAGAGCCGTAATTGAAAAATGGATAGCGCTGGCCAAGGCGGGCAGGAGAGAAGAACTGTATCAGGAATACGGACGCGAGATCTATCCGAAGGATGTATATGAACAGTACAGGGAATATTTTAACGAAGTTTCCGCAACCGTTACAGACGAGGAACTTGAAAGGTTTGTGATTCTTGCATCGTCTATCCCGGGCTTTGATATTTCGGGAGAGTTATCCCGGATAAACTGTCCCGTTCTCGCGCTCGGCGCTTTCGAGGATCCTGTGCTTGACAGCGATGCCACAATGGAGATCGCCGCAAATCTCGACTATCGTCCCGATTTTGCCCTGTATATGTACAACGGATACGGACATGCCGCATTTGATACGGCGCCCGATTACCGTAAAAGAGTATATGATTTTTTCATAAAATAATGTTTTCATTAAAATGTGATAATGATATAATTATGTATATTTTACACAGAAAGAAGGTAGATTAAATGGGACTGGTTAAGACAAATGACAAATGTGTAGGTTGTAACCGCTGTATCAGCGCATGTCCGAGCCGTGGAACCAATGTAGCTATCGAGCGGGAACGTAAGAACGTCATCGAGGTCGATCCGGACAAATGTATCGCCTGCGGGGCATGTATAGATGCCTGTGAACATGATGCACGTGAATACGAGGACGATGTTGAGAGATTCTTTGCCGACCTTAAGCGTGGTGAGAGGATATCGGTTCTGATCGCGCCCGCTTTTCTTGCCAATTATCCGAACGATTATGAGAAGTACCTCGGAATGCTCAAGAAGCTCGGCGTCAACCGTTTCATCAGCATTTCATTCGGCGCCGATATTACAACCTGGGCGTATATCAAATATATCACCGAGAGAAAGTTCTATGGCGGAATATCACAGCCGTGTCCCGCAGTCGTAGGATATATAGAGCGTCACATCCCGGAGCTGATCCCCAAGCTCATGCCTGTACAGAGCCCGATGATGTGCGGTGCCGTTTATGTCAAGAAATACATGAAGGTACCGGACAAGCTCGCATTCATCAGTCCCTGTATCGCCAAGAAGAATGAGATCGACGATCCCAACAACAAGGGTATCGTTTCATATAACCTGACATTCAAACATCTGGTCAGATATCTGAAGGATAATCCCGTCAGCGGATACAAGCCTTTTACCGATGAGATCGAATACGGTCTCGGATCGATCTATCCGATGCCCGGTGGTCTGAAGGAGAACGTATACTGGCTGCTCGGAGAGGATGCGCTCGTTCGTCAGATGGAAGGCGAGCATCATATGTATGAATATCTCGAGCGCAACAAGGACAAGATCAAGAGCACGAGATTCCCGTATCTGTTCATCGATGCACTGAACTGTACGAACGGATGTCTGTACGGCCCCGGCGTTGAGGCCAGGAAGACAATGGACGAGAGTACGTTTGTAAGCATCCAGAAGATCAAGGCCGACAGCAAGAAGGATGCCGGCAAGAACGCGTGGAGCAGAAAGCTTACTCCGGAGAAGAGACTTGCCGAGCTGAACAAGCAGTTTGCATCGCTCAATCTCGAGGATTTCCTCAGAAAATATACGGATCGCAGCAAGGACTGCGTTTACAAGATACCGTCGGAGGCTGAGATATCCAGGATCTTCAAGGATATGTGCAAGGATACCGAAGAAAAGAGACGCATCAACTGCGGATGCTGCGGATATGATACATGCCGTGACATGGCAATAGCTATCTATAATGGTATCAACCATCTGCACAACTGCGTACATTACATGAGTGACCGCGCTTATGAGGAGAAGGATAAGGCGGTAGCCCTTTCCGATGAAGTACAGCGCGCCAGATCGGAAATGCAGGAGAAGAAGGCGTCGCTGTCGGAAGGCATCAGGGAGAACTTTGATAATCTTACCGAGTCCATCGGACAGATCGAGGATACGAGTGCCGATAACGCAAAGCAGACCGCAGGTATATATGATGCGATGACCGAGGTTGATAACTTTGCGACCAACCTCAAGGAGGTTCTGTCGACGATCGAGAGTTATCTCGAGAAGCTCGAAGCAAATAACGCGGACGTTATCGCGATATCATCCCAGACCAACCTCCTTGCCCTCAATGCGAGCATTGAAGCCGCACGTGCCGGAGAGGCGGGCAGAGGATTCGCGGTCGTTGCCGAGCAGATCAAGAATCTTGCCGAGAATTCCAAGACTACGGCTGATGACAGTAACAAGAACAATAATGATATCAAGGAAACCATAGAGAAACTCATTGTTGAGGCAGAGAAGCTGTCCGGTATCGTTGATGAAGTAAACCAGCGTGCCGAGAACCTTGTCGCTTCCTCAGAGGAGACTACGGCATCGATCGGAACCATGAGATCTATTTCGGAAAGCGTAGAACAGACTCTGTCACAGATTCTTGAAAGTGAATAATACCTATGAGTATCGATCTTAGTAAGATGCCGCTGCTCGGATTCGGGCTTATGAGGCTGCCGCAGAAGGGAACGGAGATCGACCATGAACAGCTGTGTGACATGGTTGACCGTTATATGCAGGCCGGAATGAATTATTTTGACACCGCATATATCTATCATGAGGGAAGGTCCGAGACTGCCGCAAGGGAAGCTCTTGTAAAAAGGTATCCCAGAGACAGCTTCATGCTCGCCACCAAGCTTCCGGCCTGGGAGGTGCGCAAGGAAGAGGATATCGAGCGCATATTCAATGACCAGCTTCAGCGTGCAGGGGTTGATTACTTTGATCTGTACCTTCTTCATTCGATCGAAGAGGGTAATAACTATGACACGTACGAAAAATATGACTGCTTTTCCTGGGGACTGAAGAAGAAGGCTGAGGGAAAGATAAAGCATTTCGGGTTCTCGTTCCATGGAAGTCCGGAACTTCTCGAGAAGGTGCTCGATGACCATCCCGAGGTTGAATTCGTCCAGATCCAGCTCAACTATCTGGATCGTACCAATCCCGTTGTCCGCTCGCAGAGACTGTATGAGATACTGCGGGACAGGAATATCCCCATCATCGTCATGGAACCTGTCAGGGGCGGTATGCTCGCTGATATGGCACCTGAGATAGAAGCGAAGTTCAAGGCCGCAAGGCCCGACAGTTCCGTTGCCTCATGGGCACTTCGGTTCGTTGCATCGCTTCCCGGAGTCATGACCGTTCTGTCAGGTATGTCCACGACAGAGCAGATGGAGGACAATATCAAAACATTCAGTTCATTTGAACCGGTTACCGATGATGAGATCAGGATAATAAATGAGGTTACCGATGAACTTCTGGGTATGCCACAGATCGGATGTACGGCATGCAGATACTGCTGTGACGGCTGTCCGATGAAGATCAGTATTCCGGATGTTTTCAGGACTGTGAATACTCTCAGGAGATATCCTGATGACTGGAGAAGCAAGAACTTCTATGAGGGGCTTGTTGCAAGGAGCGGCAAGGCTTCGGACTGTGTCGGATGCGGCCAGTGCGAGAGGGTATGCCCTCAGCATCTGCCGATCATAGATCTGATGAAGGAGGCTGCCGGGATACTGGACTAAGGATATCATTACGATATCATCCGACAAATGTATATGTGTTTTTACCCTGTTTTTTGGACTCGTACATCGCAGCATCGGTCTTTTCGAACAGACTGGCCGTATCGTTCGCATCCTTACCGTTGACGATACCGATACTGATGGAGATCGGAGGCAATCCGTCTGTGGTGTTTACGAGTTCATTGTTTATCTGCTCGATCTTGGCTTCGATCGATCTGCGCGGCATACCGGATGAATGTACCATGAATACGACGAACTCGTCTCCGCCGATCCTGCAGATGCAGTCATCATCACGGAAAACGGCCTTTAATACCGTAACGAGTTTGACCAGTACACGGTCGCCGATCTCATGTCCGAACGAATCGTTTATTTTCTTGAAATTATCCACATCGATCAGCATCATATAGGTTGAGGGAAGGTCGATATGTTCCAGCAGAAAATCGTAACCGGTCCGATTGTATGCGCCTGTCAGCTCATCGTGGGATACCTGGAAGTTTAATCTCTCGAGGCTGGACTTGTTTTTGGAATACATCTTGTTATAGGCCTGGGCCAGATACTTGAATTCATTTGCTCCGACCTCCGGGATCGGGCTGTTGGTCCTGATCTTGTCGACGGCCTGTAATATCGGATCGACGCCCAGATGAGAGGTGAGCCAGAGCATAAGCAGTATTATGATCGCCTGGGCGACTATAACGATCCGCACTATGATCATATCCCTGTTTAATGAGGCATATGCTATCGCTTCGTTAGCCTTCGCGAGTTTGTCGATCTCCTCGAGACTTTCACGCATTTCACGGCGTATCTTGTCCTTCTGCTCGTAATAATCATCGTTTAGTACGAGCTCGTTTGCCCGCCTCATCTTATCCTCGGCGCTAAGCGCCTTATCTTCAGATGTCAGTTTTATGTTATTTAATATCTCGGGATAATCGGTATATCCCTGAGCGTCGATAACAAGACGCATGGAGTAATACTCTATGTTCATCAGTTCCATCGAACTGCTGAGCGCTCCCTGGAGATGCTTGAGTGCTGTCGAGGTCTTGGGATCGACGGTCATTTTCGATATGGCATCCTCACGGCGCTGCCTTTCGAACGCTTCGGAAAAATACAGTTCAAGAAACCGCATGTTGCCGTCCAATGAAAACCTCTGCACCTGCTCCGTCAGGTAATCCGAAGCATCCATGAGTTCATGGGCTGCATTCAGAAGCTCCGTATTTTCCCTGGAAGACTGCGTGATATGGGAGAAGGTCCTTGACAGACTGAAAGTAGAATAGACTACCGTACCTGACACGATCACCGATACAATGATCAGCCAGATATAGATATTCCGGATAGATATTCCTTTCTTCAGGAGATTACGCATTTGCTGTATCCTCTACATACCATGATCGGATATTATACTGCCTTAAGGAAATACCGCGCAAAATTGTATCATAAAATGCCGTAAAATGCATTATTTTTTTGAAAAAAGCCGTAAAATACGTGATAACGGATTCTTTACATAATGAAAGATTATGAGTAGAATATTAGGAAGGAGGCCGCGGGATGAATCTGACATCAGGGATAATCGAGATAGATCTTCACGGACTGCGCGCAGAGGATGCGGTACGAAAGGCTGTAAGTGAAGTGAACCGTGCACCCGCATCGGTGTATATGATAAGGCTGATCCACGGATATCATGGCGGCACGAGGATCAGGGAAGCCATTGAGGATGAGTTCTCATATGGCAGGAATGATAAGGTGAAGAGTATCCGGCAGGGCAGTAATCCCGGGATCACCGAACTGGTCCTTCGGGGGATGTGAAGCCTTACTTAACGGAATCGGGGCGATATGTCACAGGGGATAGACCTTACAGCTGTATATATGACGGATTATGTCGGCGTTCTGTTGCTGACACTTATTCTGTTTGCCAGAGGATGGGAATTGCCGGGACGCAGGCGTGAGAGCCGGATATTGTTTTCCCTCACGATCGCGACGCTTATCGACTGTCTGATAGATCCGATCGTATTCGAGGTGGACGGACGTCCGGGTTTTGCCGCACGCATGGTCGTAATTGGCGGTAATTCACTGATCTATATGTATAATCTTGTTGTAGGCTCCGGGATGGTAACTCTGGTTGTCAGGCATATACGCAGCAGGATATCGAGATTCCAGCTCATGACCGTGGTAGTACTTTCCGTTATAGAGGCTGTACTGCTTGTTATCAACGTCTTTTACCCGGTTGTTTTCTCGGTAGATGAGAACAATGTCTATAAAAGAGCCCCACTTTATTTTGTATATATAGCAGTGGCCTTTTATCTGATCGCATACAGCCTGTTTGTATATATCAAGGCCGGCAGGAACGGATCGCTCCGGTATTTTCCGGTCTGGGGTTTCTGCATCCCGATAGTCTTCGGAGTAACGTTACAGACGATGTTTTACGGGATATCGGCACAGCCGGTGAGCTTTGCCGTGGCTTTTACATGCATAGTCATATGCCTCCAGAGGGAGTCGCTGTATATCGACAAGCTCACGGGGGTATACAACAGATACGAGTTTGACAAGATAGTACGTTATTACAGAAAGCGTAAAAAACAGAAATTCGCTGCGGTCATGATCGATATGAACGGATTCAAGTCGATCAACGACAACTACTCCCACAGGGAAGGTGATGAGGCTCTGCAGAACATGGCAAAGCTTCTTACGGATATCGCGGGTGATGACGGTAACGTCATAAGGTTTGCGGGAGATGAGTTCATAATGATCATGGACTATCAGGGCGATGATACGGTTGAAAACTGCTGTGCTGCCATAAGGGACGCCCTGGACGGATATAATGCCGCATCGGACAAGCCCTATACGCTGTCGGCTTCGATGGGCGGCGCTTCGTTTGATGTCGATGAGGGAGTCGATGTCATAGGCCGGATAGACAGTCTCATGTATGACGACAAGGTAAGGTATTACAAAACACACGACAGAAGGACCGTAATGGATTAAAAGGGACCGGTATCAGCGATCATGTTTATAGAAGTAGACGGATTGAATATAGCATATAAGATAAGCGGCAGCGGCGATGATGTTGCCGTTATCCTTCAGGGCTGGGGAACAAAGCTTGCGATGTATGATACTGTCGCAGCCGCGATCTCGTCAGCATATAAGGTGGTACAGTTTGATTTTCCGGGATTCGGGGACAGTGACGAGCCGAAGGAGGCGTGGAACGTTGATGCGTTCACGGTTTTTTTTGTTAAGCTCATGAAAGCGCTCGATATCAGGAAGGCATCGCTTATCGGTCACTCGTTCGGCGGCAGGGTCATAATAAAACTGTGCTCAGCGGATGATAACCCGATCGAGGTCGACAGGATCGTGCTGATCGACAGCGCCGGGATCATGCCGAAGAAAACCTTCAGACAGAAGGTCAGGGTGAGACAGTACAAGATATTGAAGAAGCTGTTTGATAACAAGGTGGTATATGAGCTTTTTCCGGAACTTGTCGATGACTGGAAGAGCAGACAGGGGTCAGCTGATTACAGAAATGCCACTCCGATGATGAGAAAGTGCCTGGTCATGGCGGTAAATGAGGACCTGACACAGCTGCTGCCGAAGATAAAACAGGATACGCTGCTCATCTGGGGGGATAAGGATACGGCAACCCCGATAGAAGATGCAAGGACGATGGAGAAGATGATACCGTCATCGGGTCTTGCGGTGCTTGAAGGTGCCGGTCATTTTTCGTATATTGAAAAACCCGCATTATTTAAAAATATCATGCAGTCTTATTTTCTGAACGGAGATGCCACATGACGGTTAGAACGATCATAACGGCATTATTGTCGGTCTATGCAATTTTCCTTGTGATGAGACATAATTTCCACATGTTCCAGCTCAACGGTTACAAGAACGATGAGCATTTAAGGTGGATCAGAAAGAACCTGAGGCAGCAGTGGCTCCTGTGGTTCCTGCTCCTTCTGGGGATTATCCGCATATTTGCTCCGTTTGCGGCTCTTGACATATTCATATATCTCGTACTGATACTTGTGATACTTGTGTATCGCGCGCTGAGGCGTCTCAATAACAAAAAGAAGCTCGTATATACCGCCCGCGTCAAAAGGATGATAGTTACGGATGCGGTTGTGGTTGCGACTGCGGCTGTTATATCATTCTGCGCACTCGGATTGAGACCTTTTTCGGGCATACTGATCATTCTCATCTGGTCACAGCTTTTCATGGATATAGTCGCGAACATCATCAATCATCCGGTGGAAAGTGCAATAAGCTCTTACTATATAAATGATGCAAAATCGATGCTCGCAAAGATGTCGGAGCTTATCATCATAGGCGTTACGGGGAGCTTCGGTAAGACGAGCGTCAAATACTATCTCGAAACACTGCTCAAAAGCAGATATAATGTTCTGGTGACTCCCGGGAATTACAACACACCGCTCGGAGTAACGATAACGGTAAGGGAGCACTTAAAGCCAACGCATGAGGTCTTCATCTGTGAGATGGGTGCGAGGCGTGTCGGTGAGATAAAGGAACTGTGCGATCTCGCGCATCCGCTTCACGGCATCATCACGGCTGTGGGCCCGCAGCATCTCGATACGTTCGGGAGCATTGCCAACATACAGAAGACCAAGTTCGAACTTGCCGATGCACTGCCCGAAGGCGGAAAGCTGTTCTTAAACGGTGATAACGAGTACATCCGCGAGATGGCGGACCAATATCCCGCCAGGACCATGTACTGCTCGAAGGGACCTTCCGAAGGGTATTATGCCGAGGATGTCTCGGTTTCCAGATACGGGACCGATTTTACGGTCGTATCACCTGCAGGTGAAAAGGAACATTTTCAGACAAAGCTCATCGGAGAGCATAATGTTATAAATATCGTCGGTGCGATAGCCGTTGCAAACAGTCTCGGGATACCGATGAGCGAGCTCGTGATCCCGGTCAGGAAGATCCAGAGCGTCGAGCACAGGATGCAGATGATCGATCACGGCAGTTTTACGATAATAGATGATGCGTATAATTCCAATCCTGTCGGATCGAAGGCCGCGGTCGAAACGCTTTCGATGTTTGACGGAACGAGGATACTGATAACCCCCGGCATGGTTGAGCTCGGTGTTGATGAGACGGATTATAACTATAAGTTCGGAACCTATGCGGCAAAATGCTGTGATTATATTCTGCTTGTCGGCAGGAAGCACACGGAGCCGATAAAGAGGGGTGCGATCGAAACGGGTTTTGCACCTGAAAGGTGTGAAGTTTTTGACAGACTTGAAGACGCGATGAGCCATGCTCACGCGATAAAAGGGCAGGGTCACAAGTATATCCTGTTGGAAAATGACCTGCCGGATAATTATTAGGAGGAGTGCTTTATGAAGAAAAAAGTCGCCCTGCTGTTCGGGGGAAAGAGTGTTGAACATGAGGTCTCGGTCATCTCGGCCATTCAGGCCTTATCAAACCTTGACAGGGAAAAATATGATGCCATCCCGGTCTACATGACCAAGAGCAATGAGATGTACATCGGGGACGATATCGGCAGGATCGAGGAGTACAAGGACATAAACGCACTGCTTGCAAAATCCCAGAGAGTGATCATGATAAATACCGGGAGCCGCGTATGCCTGGAGGCCTATCCGCCCAGAAAATTCGGTAAAAATACAAGCATCGAGATAGATATCGTGCTTCCTGTCGTTCACGGCACGAACGTTGAGGACGGAGCGCTTCAGGGATATCTCAAAACGGTCGGTATCCCGTTCGTCGGATGTGATGTCACTGCATCTGCCGTTGGTATGGACAAGTACATCATGAAGACCGTGCTCAAGGAAAACGACGTGCCGGTACTTGATGCAAAAGTATATACCATGTCCGATTATCAGAACGTTGAAGGGCTTCTTGACAGCATAGAGAAAGCGTTCGGTTATCCGGTCGTTATCAAGCCCGTAAATCTCGGATCGAGTGTCGGCATCAGTGTTGCGAAGAACAGGATGGAACTTACGGAGTCGGTTGATGATGCGTTCCGCTATGCGACGAAGATACTCGCGGAGCACGCGATCACGAACCTGCGTGAGATCAACTGCGCGGTACTCGGCGACGAGAATGAGGCGATCGCATCGGAATGCGAGGAGCCTATGCATACCAAGGATATATTAAGTTATGAGGACAAGTACACGGGCGGATCCAAGAGCAGCGGCTCTAAGGGTATGGCCAGTCTGTCGCGCAAGATCCCTGCAGACATTTCCGACGACATGAGGGAAGAGATACGAACCCTTGCCGTAAAGGCGTTCAAGGTGCTCGGATGCAACGGTGTATCAAGGATCGATTTCATGATCGATGAGGATACGGATACGATATATTTTAACGAGATAAATACGATCCCCGGATCGCTGGCATTCTATCTGTGGAAACCTGTAGGTATATCATACACGGAGCTGCTTGACAGGATGATCGACCTCGCGTTTGCGAGAAAGCGTATGGAGGACGGACTGACATTTTCATTTGACACCAATATACTCAGTAACGCAAAGCTTGGCGGATCAAAGGGCAAGTTATGAACGGAACGAAGAAGGAGAAACTATTCAGATGCCCGAAGGGACATTTCTTCAGGGAGGAAAGATGCCCGCACTGTGGCGGCCCTCGTGTCGATGAGGTCGAGAAAAGGCCCGGAGACTGTTTTTTCTGCGGTAAGCTTTGTCCCGCCGGGGCATACGGGTGTGATACGCCGGATACCGTTCGCGATTAAAAAACTGCAGATTACCGAAAAAGGGAGACTTAGAGGGTATACTGTGATATAATGATATTTGAGGGCTCGGAGGTGCGTATGGACCATACCTCTTTTACCGACATGATGGATGGTGGCGCTTTCATCTACGGTGCGGATAATGAGCATAAGCTTCTGTACGTGAATGATTATCTGGTTCGCATGTTTGAATGCGATGATACGGATGATCTTATGAGGTATGTGAACGCATGTTACGACGGGATGATCCATGACCCGGAATCCATGCTGATCCTCAAGGATATAGAAGAACAGCTCGAAGAGGGCTGTGGGTCGGGGTATGTTTTTTTCAATATAATCACGAAGAACGGTAATGTCCGCCGCGTCGTCAATCACTTTACGAAGGTGAGCGATGATGAGGGGGACGTTTTTTATGCGGTAATGTACCTGCATAATCTCGATTATGTGGCCAATGATTTCGATACGGTCACGGGACTTCTGGGCAAGAAGCGGTTTGACAGATATGCCGCCGGCATAAACAGGGATTACATCGACTCGCCTGACGGCACGGATTTTGCGATAGTCTATGTTAATCTTGTAAACTTCAAACGGCTTAACCTCGAGAGAGGGATCAGTGAGGGAAATGCATGCCTGAAGGTCATGGCGAGGGTACTCGGCAAGTCCTATCAGAATGCGTTCGTATCAAGGATATCGGCCGATCATTTCGTTATATTTGCCGAGAACGATCATCTCATCGAAAACACCGAACGAGCCATAAACGAGTTTGGTGAAAAATACGGCGACGAGTTTAATATCGTGTGCAAGTTCGGTATATACAGATTCACGGCCGGACCCGATTTTTACGTTGAGACCGCTCTGTCGCGTGCCATGATCGCATGTGATTCGATAAAACATGATGAAAAACATGACTATGCCGAGTTCACGGATGACCTGGCCGACAGCGTAAGAATATCGGAGTATGTTGTGAGCAGGATCGATGATGCGATCAAAAACGGATGGCTCGTCGTATATTTCCAGCCCGTGGTAAGGGCTCTTACCGAACAGGTATGCAGCATGGAATCGCTCGTGCGCTGGATCGATCCGGAGGTGGGATTCCTGCCGCCCGATAAGTTCATCGGAGTGCTCGAGAGGGAACGCTGCATCCACAAGCTCGACTGCTATGTGATAGACAGGGTATGCCAGCTGATCGGAGAGCGCCTGGATGCGAACCTTCCGTGCGTGCCCGCATCGGTGAACCTTTCGCGCGCTGATTTTGTCATGCGCGATATGCTCGCAGTCGTTGAGAAGGCTGTGCAGAAATACGGCATTCCCAAGCGTTATCTGCACATAGAGATCACGGAGAGCATGATCGCGTCCGATGAGGAGCTGATGCGCAAAGTTATCGGCAGCTTCAGGGATGCGGGATATGAGATATGGATGGATGATTTCGGAAGCGGGTATTCGTCGCTGACGCTTCTGAAGGAATATGATTTCAACATGCTCAAGCTCGACATGCGATTCCTGACACCGCTTACGGACAAGTCGAAGAACATCATCAAGTCGGTCGTGACCATGGCCAAGGACATAGGCATGAAGACGCTTGCAGAGGGTGTTGAGACACCTGAACAGCTTGAATTCCTCAGGGAGATCGGCTGCGGCAGGATACAGGGATATTATTACGGAAAGCCCGAGCCGGTCGAGGATGTGTTCGCGCATCTAGAGGAAAAGGGGATCGTCACCGAGCCGATCGACTGGAGTGATTATTATCAGGCGGCCAGCTATGTCGCGAGGGCGACTGCGGTACCGCTTGAGATCATAGAGGATGACGAGCAGAATTTCCGGACACTGTTCATGAACAGGGCATACAAGAGCCAGTTCTTCTCGGAGGATTTTGACCTCGAACAGATAGATGAGCTGATCTACAAGACTGCGTCTCCGCTTCTTCGCAAATACCGCGAGTTTGCGGATATAGCAGAGGCGTCCGGTAAGAGGGAGACTTTCTTCTATACGCAGGCCGGCAATTATGTATCGCTCACTGTTCATGAGATAGCGCGTCATGACCGCCATCATATTCTTGCGGCGACCGTGGCTAATCTGTCGCGGGACAACATGTCCGATGAACGTGCAAGACTTGATTCAATGCTCAAGGAGATCAATCTGCTGTTTGAGAGTGTGCAGGCCGTGAACCTTTCCGAGAACACGATCTTCCCGCTGCTCGGAGGATTCCGTTATCTTGACCGTGATGCGGTCGACGGCAAGGATCTGCAGAAGAGCATCACGTATTTTGCAAACAATATGGTACATCCCGATGAGACCCAAAGGTGCCTCGAATTTCTGAGATCCTCGGATCTTGCCCAAAGAGTTGAGGCAACAAATCTCGGATATATCGCGGATGTATTCAGGATCAGAAACGAGGCCGGCTACAGGCCGTGCGAGACTTTTATCATGATGATCCCGGGAACGGCCGGGAACGAGTATCTGTTCTGCGTCAAGGAGTGCATCAGGAAATACTGGTAGGATCGAATTCGTATGCCTTATTGCAGAAGTGGCATTTGATCTCTATCGGCTTTCCCTCGGCGATCATCTCTTCCCTGTCTTTTTTACCAAGACTCATCAGAACCTTATATGCCTTGTCACGGCTGCAGTTGCAGTAAAATTGTGTCGGGACGGTATCGAGTATGTTAAGGTCTCTGTCCGTAAATATGAATTTCAGTATGTCTTCGGGCGACATGTCGTCGTCAAGAAGCTGTGTGATCGAAGGAAGCGCTGTCAGCTTCTCCTCTAGGAATGAGATCGTCTCATCATCTGCCCCGGGAAGTGTCTGTATTATCATCCCGCCGGCTCTTTTAACGGTATTGTCGCGGTTCATCAGTACGCCGAGAGCGACTGCCGACGGCACCTGTTCGCTCGATGTGAAATAGTATGCAAGATCCTCGGCGATCTCACCCGACACAAGGTCGACCATTCCGACATACGGATCCTTGAGACCCATGTCCTTTATGACCGTGAGAGTGCCGTTTCCGATCGCGCCCGCAACGTCGAGCTTGCCCCGGCTGTTGGCAGGTATGATGACTTCGGCAACGTTCGGATAGCCCTTGACGTTTCCGGCTGCATCCGCGGTCACCGTGATACCGTTCATCGGTCCGTCGCCGCGAAGCTGTAGAGTCAGCATATCATCGGCTCCCTTTTGCATGCTGCCCATCATCGCGCCCGCACACAGCAGTCTTCCGAGTGCGGCCGTCACCACAGGAGAAGTGTTATGACAGCTCCTCGCATATTCCGCAGTATCCCTTGTTGATGCCGCAAATGCCCTGATACTTCCGTTTGCCGCCGTAGCTCTTACTATATGATCGTTCATATCTCATCCGCCCTTTACCGATTATTTTGACGGCTAACAGTGTACCAATTGCGGGTTGGTTTTGCAAGCCGTGGTATGTTCTGTTAAAATGTTTGCATGGAATGACAAAGGTGACAAAGGGTGACAAAGGGGACGGTTCTTTTTGACAACTTTTTGATGACTCTTTGATAGCCGCGGAAGCCGCGGAAGGGATAGCCGGGATGATCGGCAAAAGTTGTCAAAAAGAACCGTCCCCTTTGTCACCTAAGGAGTAATTATGTGCAGAAATACAGAACAGAAAGAAGATGAATCACTTGCATGGGAGGAGGTAAGCTGCGAGCATATCGTAAAGGACGAATGGATCGATATCAGGCGCAGCGCGTACCGGTTTCCCGACGGAACGGTGTTTGAGCCGTTTTACAGCTACAGCCGCAGGGACTATGTCATAGTTGTTGCTACCGATACGAACGGGGATTACCTGTGCGTCAGGCAGTTCAGACAGGGTATAAAAAAGGTCACGACCGAGTTCTGCGCGGGAGGCATCGAAAGGAGCGGCAACAGTGAGTACAGTCCCGAGGAGGATGCCGAGGATGCGCTTGAAGCCGCAAAACGTGAGCTTGCCGAGGAGACAGGTTACGGATCCGATGAGTGGCGATTCATCTTAAAGATCCCGTCAAATGCCACGATAGCAGATAACAACGCGTATATATTTGAGGCAAGAAACTGCCGCAGGATCGGAGAGCAGGAGCTTGATGATACGGAATTTTTAAACGTAAAAAAGTATTCCGAGGAGGATCTTCGGGAGCTTATCAGAAGCGGCAGATTCCAGCAGGCGATCCACATACTCGCTTTTGAACTTGTTAAGGATAAGGAATATAAATAAACGGTCTATCAATGAGGAGGTAATATGAACGGAAAACGGATACGAAGGATGACAGTCATAACGGCGATAATTACCATTGCGCTTGCATCAGGCGTATATGCGGCAACCCCTGTGGGAAGACCTTACAGGAATGAGACAAAGCAAGCCGCTCCGGCAAAAAGCAGCGCGAAGGTATCCTATGTGATGATAAACACCGCAACCGAGCAGGTCATAGCTTTTGATGAAGATGAAAACCCGTTGCGTGTCTGCGTGTGCTCGACCGGAAGGAGCGGCAACACGACAGTCGGTACATACAAGACAACGAATTACTATGACTGGCATTTGATGAACGGCGGCGTTTATTCGAGATATGCGGTAAGGTTCAACAATCATGAGCTGATGCATTCCGTTCCGTACTACAGACATTCACCCGATTCGCTCGAGTATCTCCAGTTCAACAAGCTTGGATCCCCGGCCTCTGCGGGATGCTGCAGGATGATGCTCGCCGATGCGAAGTGGATATATGAAAACACGACACCCGGAACGATCGTCAGGGTTGTAAAGGACCCCACCCTGGCATATGACCTGACACTCCCGATCGTCAGGATAGATACGGAAAACACAAAAATCCGCGGCTGGGATCCAACGGATGATGACCCGAATTCCCCGTACAATGACGGAACGGGCGGTAAGGGAGTCGGTATCATGTAATGGTATTGACAAAAAGAGAGGAGTGTAATATACTTTAGCGGTTAAAAGCGTTAAAGCGCGAAAGTGAGGACCGTATTATGATCATTGTATTAAAACCGAATGCCGATGAGCAAAAATATGAAAGACTGCAGTCGTGGATCAAGAACGATCTGGGACTGGACATACATTACAGCCGTGGTGACAATTCGACGATACTCGGACTTGTCGGAGACACTTCCAAGGTTGATATCGATGCTGTAAGCGCACTCGATATAGTCGAGACCGTCAAGCGTATCCAGGAGCCGTACAAGGCAGCCAACAGAAAATTCCATCCGCATGATTCCGTGATAAAGGTAGGAGATGTGAAGATCGGCGGAGGCAATTTCGTCAAGATAGCGGGCCCGTGTTCCGTCGAGACAATCGACCAGATAACGGGCATCGCGAGGGCCGTCAAGGCAGCGGGCGCAAACATGCTCCGCGGCGGTGCTTTCAAACCGCGTACATCGCCTTATGCATTCCAGGGCCTTGGCAAGACCGGGATAGAATACCTGCTCGAAGCCAAGAAGGCTACGGGACTTCCAATCGTGACCGAGATCATGGAACTTACCGATCTGGACATGTTCGAGGATGTCGATATCATACAGGTGGGCGCGAGAAACATGCAGAACTTCAGGCTCTTAAAGGAACTCGGTACGATCGACAAGCCGATACTGTTAAAGCGCGGACTTGCCAATACGGTATCAGAGCTTCTGATGAGTGCCGAATACATAATGGCCGGTGGAAACGAGAACGTCATATTGTGTGAGCGCGGTATCAGGACGTTTGAGACGGCTACGAGAAACACACTCGATATATCCGTGATACCGGTACTGAAGGAAAAAACGCACCTTCCGATCATTGTGGATCCGTCGCATTCAACGGGATTTTCCAGATATGTAAAATCGGTCACATACGGTGCGACGGCAGCGGGCGCGGACGGTATAATCGTAGAGGTGCATAACGATCCCGAAAACGCATGGTGTGACGGACAGCAGTCGATCACGCCCGAGGCATTTGCGGAGTTATCAAAGGGAATGGATAAGATCAGGGAGGTAGTTGCAACCTTATGAGGTCTGTCGGGATAATCGGACTGGGTCTTATCGGCGGGTCCATGGCAAAAGCGATCAGGAGCAATACGGACTGTATGATCTACGGCCGCGATGTTTCGGCTGATGTCGTAAAACGTGCATTGGATGAAGGCGTGTTAAATGACACGCTTGACGGAAATCTTGATAAGATAGACCTCCTGCTGGTGGCACTGTACCCGCTTGACGTGGTTGACATAATTCTGGAAGCAGCCCCGAAACTTTCAAAGGGCTGCATTGTCATAGACTGTACGGGCGTCAAGAAGATCATATGTGACGCCCTGTCGCAAAAACTTTATGATATGGGACTTCGGTTCATAGGTGGTCATCCCATGGCCGGCAGGGAAGTTGCCGGTTATATCAACGCGGGGGATGACCTTTTTCGCGGAGCTTCGATGATCCTGTGCAAAGATGAGTATACGGATGAGGATGCACTTTCTGAAGCAGGCGATTTCTTCCTGAAGACAGGGTTCGGATGGATCAAGGTCACGACGAGTGAAGAACACGACCGCGTGATAGCCTACACATCACAGCTCGCCCATGTCGTCTCATCCTCATATATCAAGAGTCCGACACTTAATAACCGATACGGTTTTTCGGCCGGATCGTTCAAGGACATGACAAGGGTCGCAAAGCTCAACGAGGAGATGTGGGCGGATCTGTTCCTGGCAAATGCAGGCCCGCTTGTCTGCGAGATCGACGAGATAATGGGACATCTCGGGCAGTACCGTGATGCCATTGCTTCATCTGACAGGGACAGACTGGTCGAACTCCTTCGTAACGGCCGTATCCTCAAAGAGGATGATGAGGAGAAGGAAAAATGATCACCATCCCCGCCATTTCTTCCAAGTCATATGTGCACAGGCTACTTATCGCATCCGCCCTGTGTGGTTCGGAAGTAAATATACAGTCGAATATAGATTCCAAAGACATGCAGGCCACAAGGCGCTGTCTGGATGCCCTGATGAACGCACGGGAAAAAAAGGTAACGCTTGACTGCGGGGAGAGCGGATCGACAGCCAGATTCCTGCTGCCGCTCGCATCACTTTTTGCTGATGAAGCGACTCTTACAGGATCAGGCAAACTTCCGCAGCGACCGATGGGACCGCTGTGCGACGTTCTTCGTGAGGCGGGCGTAAATATTACTGCCGATCATCTGCCTGTCACGGTGAGCAAAAGGCCCCATGCAGGTGATTATGCTATCGCCGGAAATGTATCGTCGCAGTTCATATCGGGACTACTGTTCATGCTGCCCCTTCTTCAGGGAAGATCGCATCTTGCGATAGAGGGAGGGCTTGAGTCGGCGCCGTACGTTGACATGACGATAGATGTTCTTACGATGTTCGGGATAACCGTGGAAAAATGCGCTGACGGTTATGATATCCCGGGCGGACAGAAGTATTCCTGTGATCCTTCAGGGTGCGAGATTAATAACGGAAAAATACAGATAACGGCAGAAGGCGACTGGTCGAATGCCGCATACATTATGGCGATAGCCTCTCTCGGTTCAGGCAGGGCATTTGATGCCGTGAGGATCGACGGGCTGAACCCGGACAGCATACAGGGTGACGCCGCCATTGTTGATATTCTGGAAAAATTCGGCATTGATATCGGAAGGACTGCAGGCGATTCAGTGACTACAGCAGGTTATGTCATAAAGGGGCGTCCCGTAAATGCCGTCGACATCGATTGTACACAGATACCCGAT
>JBGUNV010000196.1:0-28229 GCA_045117595.1 Lachnospiraceae bacterium | reverse complement strand
ATCATTAAGATCAAGCCCTGCAAACTGCCGGTTGTAATTTGCAAGCCGCTCTTCACACGTATCGTTTTTCGACCAGGCGCTCCCGCTCTCATCCTTTTTGGAGCTCTCCCTTATATCCAGAAGCGCATAAAGTGCATCATCGGTCCTGGATCTTTCGGGATCGACTGCGGTTCCGCAAATACATCCCTTCTCACAGTTCAATGCATCTATAAATACAAAAGGAGTCTCGTCATTCCTGATCCTGTCCTCATTGTTGTGCATCCACTCATACAGATGCCTCTCGCCCTCGATCTGTCTGATATATACACTGTCACCCAGAAACCATTTGACGTTTTCCGCAAGTCCTCCGGGAGTCGGGTAAAATGAACCGAGTCCGTACTCGATCTCGCTGTGTGTATTTTTTCCTTTGATACCATGCTGTCTGACATAATCCATCAGATGCTCGAATGTAACATTATACTGTACGAGCCCGGCGTTATGCTCATCTTCTATCTCAAGCTTCTTGGCGATACACGGACTGATGAATGCGAACCTGTCGGTGATACCCATTTCCTTTCTCGCATAGATAGCCGCACACATCAGTGGGCTCTGAACAGGAAAAAGCTTGGGTATGAGCAGCGGCAGGTATCTTTCGATATATGACACGACAGCCGGGCACGGCTGTGATATCCCTCCGTAGAATTCATGTTCTTTTATATAATTGAGGTAGCCCCATGTAGTTATGTCCGCGCCAAAAGAGACACTTATGATCCTGTTTACGCCCAGATCCTTAAGCCCTCCCAGTACGCTTTCATACTCATCGGGATAATTGGCTCGAAAAGCCGGCGCAAGCAGAAGCGAAATGTTTTCACCTCTCTCAAGGTCTCTGAAGAATCTCTCGGTATCATCTTCAAATTCACGGGCTCCGTGTTCACATACGTCTATACAGCTGCCACATGCCACACATTTACTGCTGTCGACCCTGATCCTCGCTCTGCCGTTCTCCTCGCTGGAAATACAGGCTCCGATCGCACTGCAGACCTTGATACATTTATTACAGCCTATGCAGTTATCGTTAGTGTAAACGATGGTTTCCGGTATACCCGGTACTGTTGTTTCGGTGATCTTATCCGGATCTGCAGCCTTTGCGGCTTCCGACCTGTCGCTTCCGGCATCTGTAAGGTAAGTCTTCAGCATCTCCTCGAGTTCGTTAGGGTGTATGGGCTTGGTCAGATAATCGTCAAATCCCTCATTAATGTACATCTCCCTTGCACCTGTTACCGCATTTGCGGTCAGGCTCACAGTCACCGTATCACAGTTCATATTCCCGCTTACGCCCTTTATGGCATGAAGTGTTTCAATCCCGTCCTTACCGGGCATCATATGATCGATGAAAATAATGTCATATTTATTCCTGTTCGACAGCCGTATCCCCTCGTCACCGTCACCCGCCGTATCCGTATGTATCTTGGTCCTTTTAACAAGACTTTTGAACACGACCAGATTTAACGGGTTGTCGTCGATCACGAGTACCCGTGCATCAGGAGCCGTAAAGGTATCCTTAATCTCCTTCTTTTCCTTCATATGGGTCCGTAACGATGTTTCATAGTCACCCATCGGACTCCAGTCCAGAACCTGCTGTTTTAATGCAAAGGAAAAATCCGATCCCTCACCGTAGACACTCTCCACCTGTAAATGCGAATCCATCATATCCAGAAGGTGCATGGTGATGTTCATGCCCAGACCGGTTCCTTCGACATTCCTGTTACGCTCCTTTTCGAAACGTTCATATTTGAGAAACAGCCTTTCAAGGTCTTCCTCTCTGATACCTATACCGGTATCCTTTACGGAAACATCCAGTATCATATTATCGGGTTCGGACTCTATACGCCGGTAACCGATTCCGAGAGTTATGCTTCCCTGTTCGGTATATTTGACGGCATTCGAAAGTATATTGGTAATTATCTGTTTGATCCTGACCTCATCACCGTTTAACAGGTTGGGTATATCCCTGTCTATATTAAGTTTAAGTGCCAGTCCCTTTGCATCGGTTTTGACCCTGATCATATTGACAAGATCATTTATGACCGATGCGAGATCATAATCCACAGGGATTATCTCCAGTTTGCCGGCTTCGATACGGGAAATATCAAGGACATCATTGATGATTCCAAGCAGAGTCTCTCCTGCATTCCTGATATTATCGGAATATGATCGTACCGTGTCATCCTTTCCTTCACGCAGTATCATCTCATTCATCCCGAGTATCGCGTTTATAGGAGTTCGGATCTCATGAGACATTGTAGACAGGAACGAACTCTTGGCTTCACTTGCAGCCTTTGCACGCTCCGTTTCAAGTACCGCTTCTCTCGTCTTCCTGGCGTTCCTGCCTGATCTGATTATAAAATACATTCCTGCGGCAACGATCAGGATCGATATCAGCACTGTAGCAACCAGCGGAATCTTGAGGGCATTAAAATCATCAGAAGCATCTATGACCGTTATGAACGTCCATTCGTTTTCAAGCGGGATAAAATATACGAGATAATCCCGGCCTCCCTGTTCAAGATAGAAGAAACTGTCTTGTGTCTTGTGGATCTGTCCGGAGATCGCATCTGTAAGCGGATCGGGCCTGTCAAATATATTGGCGCCAATAAGAGATCTGTCGGAATGAGCGACGATAGTGTTCGATCTGTTTATGATAAACTCGGCATAGGATATACCGTCCGAGACATGCTGTTCGGTTATATGCTGAAGATCATCTATTGAAATATCAAGGGCAACAACACTTGCCGAATCACCCAGTGTTCTTGCCAGCGAGATCATTGTCGTACCCGTTTCACGATCGATATAAGGATCTGCTGTTACAATACTGCCTGATCCGACTCTCGCGGCAACATACCACGGACGCAGCGTAGGGTTGTATGAGTCATCGGGTACCCATCCGGAACCATCCAGAAATTCCCCGTTTATATAACCGTATAATCCGGTAGTGTTTATCAGTCTGGAATCTTCAACCGCTCTTGTTTCATCGGTAAGATAGCCGAGTATCTCCTCCTGTGACTGGCCTTCACGGATCATGTTTTCGAGGGTATACGCCGTCACTTTGAGAATACCCATACTGGGTGACAGGTGTCCGTTGATCTGACTTGAAGAATCACCGGCGTTGATACGGCCGATATTAATGATATTCTCACGCGTTTGGGAATACAGGCTCAGATAATACGTTATAATAATGCATACAAAAAATACTATCACAAGAGACGATAGTAAGATCTTGCGTATATCTTCCCGTTTTTCATTATCTGACATCATATTATCACACGATCCCTGCCGCCCTGTTTGCCTTCGTACAGTTTATCGTCAGCAAGCCTGATCAGATGGTTGATCGGAACTCCTGCTTCCTTCTGGGCAGCACCGAACGTCATTGTAACCTTATGAGTCTGTCCGTTATACTCTACGCTCCTGTCATGGAGCGCCTGACGTATGATCATCAGAGCATCATATGCCTGATCTATATCTGCATTGACAAATACGAGCAGAAATTCCTCACCACCCCATCTTGCGACAAATCCCTCTCGTTTGTTCATACCCTCGTTAAGAAGATGTGCCACCTCGCGCAAAACAACATCCCCGCATTCATGTCCGTATGTATCGTTAAAGTTCTTGAAATGGTCAATATCTCCGATCGAAACGCAGTATTTTACCCCGCTTTCCTCTATGGCATCGATCTTCTTTTCGGCGCTCCTTCTGTTGAAAAGTCCCGTGAGAACATCGCGTTCTATAAGACGCCGCAGAGCGATCTGCAGACTGTTCAGGTTTCGTCCCATCTCACCGAGTTCATCCTCGCGCTGGGAAACAGCCGCATCAAGTTTTGCATCGAGCTTGTTATCCGCCAGCTGTTTCATAAACACGAGCATATGCTTGACAACAGTTACAAGCTTACTTGCAAAAAGTATGATGAACACAGATGTTACACCTATCGCCAGAACCATGAAGATAAGGTTTCTGGTGACCGAGCTGTTGATCCTTGTCTTGACCTGTGTGGAAGGCTTGGCAACACCGATCATCCCTATACAGTTTGTGCCGTCCTGCGACATCAGCGGCTCATAATATGCATAATACTCAACGCCCCCTATGGATACATTGTCGATAAATACGGGGGTCCTGCCGCGATATACGTCCTCGACGATCTTCTCGCTGGCGGCGACCCTGATCATACGCTCACCGTCCGCATTCCTGACCGTAGTCAGAAGACGCGTGTCCATATAGAAAACCGATATCTCGAGCCTGCTGCTCTCCTTGATCCGGTCAAGCATTGAAGTATCATCGGAGATGAGCACATCTCCCTTATACAGTTTGATGGCATCGCCTTCCGCCCTGGCCTCGTATTCTCCCGGATAGAGCTTATCATATGACGTACGCACCATAAGGGCGGCATTTTTCAGGTTATCCTCAGCCTCGGCCGTCATACTGCTCTTGATACTCTGAGAGCACATGATCATCATGACGATACCGCAGACTATCAGCGGCAGAAGCGTCATGCCGAGAAATTCGATATAAAATGATCTGTTTCCCTTTTTTGTCACTCTCGCTAACTTCATATCAGCCCTCCGTTATATCCTGAGAAGTACCCAAACTGCCGATCCGGTTTCCGTATACATCAAATATATCCGTCCCGTCCGTTACCGTATAGTCTCCGGCTGTTGCGGTAAGAACGGTATGTGCAAAATCATGTATATCCCGTATCCTGCGCGGGAATGCCATACCTCCGCCCGGAAGGTTTACCGCATGGCTGTCGCTCCCGCCCGTTATTACCTTACCAATTTTTGCGGCGTATTTCAAAGCCTTTTCATTAAAGGAGCGGTTATCAGGCAGGCCCAGGTATGGACAATGGGCAGCATTGATCCCTTCGACAGCATCCACATATTCCGGAAACAGGCGTATCTCGCGGATATAAAAAGCTTCCCTGTAAGGATGTGCGTGCACTACGATACCGCCGCCCGAGTGAATGATATCAAACTGCTCGGCAACCGTGGCATCCCTTATCTCGGGATGATCGTACATCCATTCAATATCTATCCCGTATATCAGAAACTCTGTCCCGTCATACCCTGCCTCATAACCGGGAAATACCTGAAAATCATTTGCGTCTCCCCATTCCTTCGCCAGATGATAAGGAGCAAAAAAAGCGTCGAGAAAATCACCCCACGCCAGCTCACGGCTTATGGCAGTGTTACCACCCCAGTTATGGTTGGTAAGTATCATTCCCGTATAACCGTATTCCTTATGGGCTCTTGCCATCTCAACGGCCGTATTTCTGGCACAGGCCGACGATTCGGACGAGTGACAGTGCGTCTCATATAAATATGGATAGTCTTTCATTTATCATACACTTTCTGCAGGTGTCTCATACCGGATGCGAAATTCCGGTTCGGACTGCATAACATAATACTGACAAACATCCCAGTCCGGACGGCCGTCATTATTGTTTTCGCCGTCGGGCGGGGTCGCAAATATCCTGAGGGGGATATCGCATCTGTCCGTCAGGGGCCTGTCAAAGAATGCGCTCATAAGATCGACAGTGGTAACACCCGCCTTCTTGTAAAACCACCTGCCGTGGAATTCCATCATCAGACACAGGTCTGACTGCAGCGTCACCTCGCAGAATTCCGGGGTACGGTCAAATGACAGCATAATCTGTATACCGTCGGCATCCTCGCTCCCGCCCCATCTTAAAGTCGCGGGAAATGATGTCGCATCGCCCTCATCAAACCGCGGCATGAAATATTCATCCGACAGGATCTTTTTGTATTCTTCAAGAAGCGGCTGTCTGATACCGACCTGCGGGTTGTTTGGATCTTCCGTTTCAAGTCCGAGCCTTCCCCGGTCCCTGAACTGATACATTGATATACCGTTTAACCACGCGGCACCTTCATCCCTGATCCTGCCGTAATACTTCATGACCGGCTCTGCCTGATGGAGCAGACCCGTCACGTCACCGTCGGCATTGATCTCAGCCTGGATGAAAGGTTTGCTGCCGTACAATCCGGATAATCTGGCATATGTTCTGCGATATCTGTCAAACAGTTTATCGGGATCATCCAACGTATAACTGTCTCCGCCGGGCTCTGCAGTATCATACGGCCAGCCGTAATGAAGACACAGATACTTATCCGCCGACCATATATCAGCGGCCCGGTATGCGGGCGCGAACACATCCTCAAGATCGACCGGATCCGTCTCATCCGTACTGTCCTCATCTGCCAGCCCTGCGCAGAACACAAGCCGCACGTTCGGCGCTTCTTCCCTTATAATATCCGAAAACCGTACAAAAAAGGCTGCAATCTCATCATAGGTATAGCGCTTATTGTGTGTGAACCAGTTTCCGTTACACTCGTGGTTTATCCTGAGCATCATGCGACCGAACGGCCTCAGCGAAGATGCAATGTTGCGAAGCTTCAGATCATCGGTCCTGCAGTCGATGGTCAGGGTTAACATAACTTCCTGCCCGTGCCGCCTGATGTCCCTCATCTGCTCAAACTGTTCTCCGTCCTCACAGAACGGAGGATAATCATCATACGGATAATCCCATATGAATCCGACCTCCATATCTGCACAGGCCTCGGAAATACGCTGTGGCCACTGTTTGTCATACGGATAGTACGTATACATTATGTTAACCGCCCTGTGTGGGCGTCCAAGCACGTTCAGTATGTAATCCTGATTGACGTATTCTCCCCTTTCGCTGCCGTCACCAATGTCCATGGCACATCGAGCGGGAAGTAAATGTACTGTCCTTAGCATAGATCCATAAATCCTTTTGGTTTACATAAAATCAAACAGTGACAACTGATTACTCTGAGGCAGTTTGTCGAGTATCCCCAGTTCCACCAGATGATCTATCGCCGTTCTGGAAACCTTTGTACGGCCCTGGAAATCATCGAGTGAAAGGAACGGTCCGTTTGCCGCAGCCTCTACAACCTGGTCAGCCGCCTTGTCCCCAAGGCCGTCTATACAGTCGAGCTTCGGCATGATCCTGCCGTCCACGATCCTGCACTGATGTGCGCTGACCGTGAATATATCGATCGGAACGAATTCAAATCCTCTCGCATACATCTCCTCTACGATCTTCAGATCCTTGAGAGTATTGTCCTCCTTGGCCGTCATCTTATGACTCTGATCGGCTGCAAGCTTACGGTATTTTGTTATCTCTTCATCAAGCACGCCGCGTCCCCGGCACATCGATTCGTATGAGAATGATGATGCTCTTATGGAAAAATAAGCAGCATAGTATTCAAGAGGATAATTGATCTTGTAATAGGCAATACGCCATGCCATCATGACATAGGCGGCAGCGTGTGCTTTCGGGAACATATACTTGATCTTCTCGCATGACCAGACATACCAGTCCGGCACATTATGATCGAGCATCTCCTGTTTCCACTCCGGCCACTCGGCACATTTACCCTTGGCTACGGTACCTTTTCTGACCTTTTCCATGATGTTGAAAGCAAGTGAACTGTCAAGTCCCATGTTTATCAGATAGGTCATGATATCATCACGTGTACATATGGCCGTCGATATCGTGGCCTTACCTTCGGCAATGACCGTCTGTGCGTTGTTAAGCCATACATCGGTGCCGTGGGACAGTCCTGATATCCTGACCAGATCCGAAAAGGCTTCCGGCCTGGTATCAATGAGCATCTGTATAACAAAGTCGGTACCGAACTCCGGAATACCCAGACATCCGAGTTCACACCCCCCGATATCATCAGGCTCTATCCCCAGAGCCTCTGTAGACCTGAACAGGCTCATAACTTTTCTGTCATCAAGGGCAACATCCTTAGGGTCCGTTCCTGTAAGATCCTGAAGCATCCTTATCATCGTAGGATCATCGTGTCCGAGAATATCAAGCTTTAACAGGTTATGATCGATCGAATGATAATCAAAATGGGTAGTCACGATATCCGTTGACATATCATCAGCAGGATGCTGTATGGGAGTGAATGTATCAATATCCTCACCCTTGGGAAGAACTATTATTCCTCCCGGATGCTGACCCGTCGTACGCCTGACTCCGGTACATCCTTTTGCCAGCCGCTCTATCTCGCATTTTCTCTTGACGATGCCTCGTTCCTCAAAATACTTTTTGACATATCCGAATGCCGTCTTGTCGGCAACGGTACCTATCGTACCGGCACGGAAAGTCTGTCCCTTGCCGAAGATGACCTCCGTATACTTGTGAGCTCTGGACTGGTATTCGCCGGAGAAGTTCAGATCGATATCAGGCTCCTTGTCACCTTTGAATCCGAGGAATGTCTCAAAAGGTATATCAAAGCCTTCCTTTTTGAGGGGCTTGCCGCATACGGGGCACAGTTTGTCCGGCATGTCGCATCCTGCCCTTCCCGCATATGCCCTTACCTCTTCCGATTCAAAATCACTGTAATGACAGCTGCTGCAGTAGTAATGCGGCGGGAGCGGATTGACCTCGGTAATTCCGGCCATTGTCGCAACGAACGACGAACCTACGGATCCTCTCGATCCTACCAGATATCCGTCCTCATTGGACTTGGAAACAAGCTTCTGCGCTATGATATACATGACCGCGAATCCGTTTGAGATGATCGATCCAAGCTCCTTATCAAGCCTTGATGAAACCTGAACGGGCAGATCATCACCGTATATCTGCCTGGCCCTTGTATAGCAAATATCAGTCAGTGTCTTGTCAGAGTCCGGTATGACAGGAGGACATTTGTCGGGACGCACGGGTTCTATCTGCTCGATCATGTCAGCGATCTTACGCGTATTTGTAACTACAACCTCATATGCCTTGTCATATCCGAGATACCCGAATTCGGACAGCATCTCTTCCGTAGTCCGCAGATACAGCGGAGCCTGCTGATCGGCATCCTTGAACCCCTTCCCAGCCATGAGCACACGTCTGTACACTTCATCCTCAGGATCGAGAAAATGCACGTCACATGTTGCAACAACCGGCTTGCCGAGGGCTTCCCCGATTGAAACTATCTTGCGGTTTATATCTTCAAGATCCTTATCCGAGTTGATATCCTCAAACCGGTCCTCACGGACCATGAACTCGTTATTGCCGTTCGGCTGGATCTCCAGATAATCATAAAACCTGGCTATGCGCAGCAGTTCATCCTCACTCTTTTTGCTTATTATGGCCTGATAGAGTTCTCCCTGTTCACATGCACTTCCGATGATCAGACCTTCCCTGTGCTTTTCTATAAGGCTCTTCGGAATCCTCGCATTCCCGTGGAACTTGCTGAAGAACCTTAAATGGGACTGGGATACGAGCTTGTACAGATTAACCCTTCCGGTCTCGTTCGCGGCAAGCAGTATTATATGATTGCTCGGGGATTTGCGTATCTTCTCATCGGATCTGTTACACAGATCGTTCAGTCCCTTAAGCGTATTGACACCCTGATCGTTCAGTCTGGCTATAAGTCTCAGGAATATATGCGCTGTCGCTGTCGCATCATCTATGGCACGGTGATGATTTTCGAGCGATATCTTGAAGAACTTGCACAGATTGTCAAGGCGGAATCTTGCGATCTCGGGAACGAGCAGTCTTGCCATCTGCAATGTGTCAACGTAGCTGAATTTAGTATCGATACCGATCTTCTTTGAAGCCTCTTCGATAAAGCTCATGTCAAATCCGGCATTATGCGCAACAAATACGGCGCCCTCCGCAAATGCCGCAAACTCCGTCATGGCCTCATTTATGTACGGTGCATCAGCGACCATTTCATCGTTTATTCCGGTAAGTTTTTCTATCCTGTAGGGAATAGGCTCGCGCGGATTGACAAAAGTGGAAAAAGTGCCTGTTATCTTACCCTTCTCTATCCTGACGGCACCTATCTCGATTATATTGTTCTCGATAGGAGAAAATCCCGTAGTCTCAACATCGAAGACTACAAATGCATCATCCGTTGTGTGATCGAGCGGCTCCACTGCAGCCTGCACCGTATCATCCACAACATAGCCTTCCATACCGTAAATGATCTTGATATCATCGATCTTCTTGTCCCTGACATGATGGAACGCTTCCGTGAAAGCCTGCACAACTCCGTGATCGGTAATTGCAATGGCCGGATGTCCCCATTTCCTTGCCCGGTCTATCAGATCCGCAACCGATGACACACCGTCCATATCGCTCATATTCGTATGGCAGTGAAGCTCGACACGCTTGACGGATTCATTATCGCTGCGCACCACTCTGAAATCATGCGACTTTTTGATGCCCTGAAGATATCCGAGAGACAGATTGCCGTCGATCTTATCAGCCACGACAACACCCTTTATGATCACAAAGCATCCTTCGGTAAGATAATCAAACAGCCTCTCCTGCTGATCCTCCTTCGGGAACATCTTCACATCGATCGAATCCGTAAAATCCGTTATGTAGAAAGTGACCATCTTCTTGCCGGTCTTCGTGTCTATCACATTCAGATCGCATACCTGTCCCCTTACCGTGACCTCACCGATATCTCCGACAATATCAACTATGTTTATAACACCATCCGTAAAGTCCCTGCCGAATATGACATCGGGATTGGATGATGTACTTGATCTGCGGCTGTACTGTTTTGAGGAGGGAGCTGTCTTCTTTTCCGCCTTTGGTTCCTTCTGCGCCTGTAGGGCTTGTGGAGCCTCTGGTACAGATCCGGCATCATCATTATCGTAAAGGCCGAAAGCATCCTGCTGCGCCATCTTCTCGTAGATGATAAACTCCTCATCATCCGCAGCCTTATCTCTCGCAGGAGTATCCGATGCTTCCTCTTTTTCCCTTATCCCCTCTTCGGATGTCTCATATGAGATCCTCCTGATCTCCTCTATCATGCGCTCCCTGGCATGAACAACACTCTTTCTTGTCTCCCTCTCCTTGAACGACGCCTTCAGGTTAAAGGATGTTCCGAACCTTATATTGATCGCACGGTCCAGATACTTAAGTATATCAACGGACATATCCCTGGCTATCGACCTGTCCTCGAGCACAAGCACTATCGTATTGTCCCCTTCGGGAAAATCATAATCGGCATGATTTAACAGATCCGTCCAGACCGGATTGATCGTGGCGGCTTCGGACATGATACTGTTCCTGTACAGCTTTAATATTGTCCTTGCATTATAGGCAGTCCCCAGATTGAAGGATTCGATGATCCTGACCGCAACCGGCGCACTCCGGTAATACTGTTTTCTGATCTCCTTCTCCATCGCATATATACGATCCTTAGGGATGATATGGTCACTTGTCAGATAGACGTGAAGCTTGTCGTGACGTGAAGAAGAGACCAGCCTCGTGACTGAAGTCTCTTCAAGTAATTCCCTGTCATCGTCAGATACATTAAGTGTTGTAAATACGTCAAAAAAATGCTTTCCCATTGTATATCCCGATATTAATTCCAGTTATCCAGTTCATTCTTCAATGCTTCCAGAAGCTCATCTTCCGGTACTTTTCTGATGATCTGGCCTTTTTTGATCAAAAGGCCCTCACCCTTTCCTCCGG
Organism: Lachnospiraceae bacterium; assembly: GCA_045117595.1. Lineage (GTDB taxonomy): Bacteria > Bacillota > Clostridia > Lachnospirales > Lachnospiraceae > UBA2868. The sequence goes on along the minus strand of JBGUNV010000196.1, from coordinate 16,717 downwards.
CGATACCGATGTCAGCCTCTCTTGCTTCTCCGGGGCCGTTTACCACACATCCCATAACGGCAACCTTTATATCGAGGTCATAATCGGCCACGAGCGTCTCCACGGCATTCGCAAGACCTATAAGATCGATCCGGGTCCTGCCGCATGTCGGACACGAGACAACATCGATCCCTCCCTTGCGAAGTCCAAGTGTCTTCAATATCAGTCTGGCGGTCACAACCTCCTCCACGGGGTCTCCGGTAAGGCTGACCCTTATCGTATCTCCGATACCTTTGCCGAGGATTATGCCAAGACCTACGGATGATCTGATACTGCCGGAGCGTATCGTTCCCGATTCCGTGATCCCCACATGGAGCGGATACGGACAGACGGGCGCGATCTCCTCATGAGCGCTTATGCACATCATAACATCGGAGGATTTGATCGAAACGACAATATTGTCATATCCGCACTCCTCGATCATATGGACCTTGTCAAGTGCCGACTCGACAATACCCTGCGCAGTGACTCCGCCGTATTTTTCCAGAATTTCCTTCTCAAGGGAGCCGCTGTTTACCCCGACACGTATCGGTATGTTCCTCTCCTTTGCCGCAAAAACAACTTCCCTGAGTCTGTCGCGGCCGCCTATGTTCCCGGGATTGATCCTGATCTTGTCTGCTCCCGCTTCAATGGCTGCGATCGCCATCTTATGATCAAAATGGATATCCGCGACAAGCGGTATAGAGATGTTCTTCCTGATCCTGCGAAGCGCCTCAGCTGCCTCCGGTGTCGGAACAGTGCATCTGATTATATCGCACCCTGCATTCTCAAGTTTTCTGATCTGGGCTATGGTACTGTCCGCGTCCTCGGTCGGAGTATTTGTCATTGACTGGATCAGTACCGGGCTTCCTCCGCCTATCACACGGCCGCCTATACTGATCTTTTTAGTATGATCCCTGAACATTGAAAAATCGCCTTATATTGTGTATTTGGGCCGTTCATGAAAACTTCCGGCCCAATACCTTGTATGTTACCTATTGAGTTTACAATGAGATGACCGATTAGTCAATGGCGCGAAGATGCCCTGAAAGTCAGGCCCAATGTTCCGGCAAGCACGGATATAAGCCCGATTGCAAGCCCTGCCGGATCGACATCTTTTTTTTCATTTTTTACAACATTTGCCGTCACGGTCCGTCCACCCGCAAGCAGATCGTCCACTGTCTTTCCGATCATATAACAGCTCGTATGTATGCTCGTATCCGTCACATTTCCGGCAGGATCCGATGCCACAACCGACAACGTATATTCACCGTAATCATCAACCGCGATACCGGCTGTGTTATCTGCTTCCACCAGAATGTTCCGGTCATTGAACCGTACGCTCTCAAGCCTGTCACAATCCTCAAGCAGTGCGACCCTGATCATGCTTCCCTTTTTTATGTTTCCCTCCCTGTCAAAACCCGACAGGACAACCTGGGGACCGGTATGATCCACCATGAACTCTGATGAACTTTCCGCGACATTTCCTGCTTCATCCTCGGCAATGACAGTGAGGACATATTTACCCTCTCTGATAATGACATCACCCTCGTTCGCCTTTTCATCGTTTATATATGCATCAGCCGAAAAGCCGGAAGCATCCGTTACATATGACAACAGTTTTGCAGGCAGTGTAAATGATTTGAAGAACCCGCTGTCTATTTCGTCAAACCCGGCAATGACCGGCGGTGTATGGTCGATCGCAAAATTTACTGTGGAAGACGAAGTGTTCCCACTCCTGTCAGCCGCTATGCAGGTAAGCCTGTACCTTCCCTCTCCTTCCGGCTGTATGTCAAGGTGATCTCTCGCCGACCTCATCACCATATCCCTGCTGTACACAGGTTTGTATCCGCCCTTCTCCTTCTTCTCGAGTATGGCGGACAATACGGTGGATTCGTAGAACATCTCTCCCGCATTGAACCTGATAGTCGGTATATCCGCCGTCACCTCACCTTCTCTCAGTCCCGAGACGTTAATATCCGGGGCGTTTGAATCTATACGGAACCTCCTTGAATCATAGGCCCTGTTCCCCGCCCCGTCCGTGGCACAGACACTGATCTCATATTCTCCGTCTGAACTTATGTTAACTGTTCTCGTATCATGTACTGCCTGCAGATTATAGGGCTGTGTCGATAATATTTCGGTATTGCCCAGTGCTGTCCTGCTCAATATTATGTCAACCTTTGCGTGTTCCGGGATATTTTCCGTAACATCTACAGTAACCTCTACTGCGGATTTTGCATCAACCTTCTCACTGACGCCGGATATGCTTACTTCCGGTGCTTCAGTATCGACTGCAAAATCCCATTCCTTCTTCTCCGATCTGTTGCCCGCACTGTCCGTAGCCCATGCCGTCAGGTGATATTTACCGTCCCGGTCAATAGCTATGAGATCCCCTCCGGGTACTGATGCGACTGATGTCGTGACCACTTCGTCATCATCAGATCTTTCGAGCACATAATCAACAACGGCATCCGAGGATGAGTCCTTCGCGCTCAGCGTGATCATATGATCGCAACTTGCGGCCACGCCCTCCGGAACATCCCCTGCTTCTATCCACGGCAGATCATCGTCAAAACCGTACTCAAATGAGAGGACAGACATGTTCCCGGCCTGGTCATAGCACTCTATATCAACTGTATTATTTACCCCGGACGAATCATCTGCTGCATATTCGTAGAACAGCTCCTGTTGTATCTCCCCATCCTTATAATGCATCTCATCCGCAACCTCACCGTTGCGCTTTACCACTATCCGGCATATACCGCTTGAGGCGTCATGAACATTTATCCCCAACAGCTGTTTTGCGTTAAACCATCCGGTAAACCCCTCCGGATCTGACATGGTTGCCTGCGGAGCTTCCTCATCAAATATGACATGATACACCTTCGATCTGACAGGATCCTCATCAGGGATCGAGTTTTCGAACATGATCCTGACCCATCCACCCGAAAATGCAGGATCATCGGGATACAGGATAACCTCATCCCCGTTTATCCTCACAAAAGGTCCGAAACCTTCCGCTTCATCGGTGCATATACTATAACTGATCTCTCCATCCGCATGTACGGGTTTCATTGTTACCGGAACGGACGTATACAGCGGATAACCGTCCCTTACAAGAACACTCTCACCACTGCTTATACTGATATCAACCAAAAGCCCATCACCTTCTTCGGCACGGACGCTGACGGTTCCCGCCATGATGATAATGAACGTGATCACTGCCTTAATCAATCGTTTCATACATTCCTCCTGATATTCCTGCGATATAACAACATACCCTGCTGTATCTGCCCCGTAACTTCTCCTTCATACATTCCATCTGCCCGTGCCACCAGATCCCAGTCTGCGAATATCAGCGCAAAGACCAGTCCTATCCTGAGCTTTAATACCGCATTATCCTCAAATGCTTTGCCGGTGTTTACGCACCACTGACCGTCCCTTCTCGTCATCAGCCTTACGGAACACAGTTCGAATACTTCATCATGCTCCTCCATCTCGCCGAAAATTATCACGCCGAAGAACAGGAAGAACAGGAGCAGTAGCAGGATCAGCAAGATCACGGCAACTATGGTTATGATCCCGGGGATAGTATTCCAGAAACTTCTTACCTGTTCCTGTTCGACAATTTCCCCCTCAACAGCCAGATCAGATGCGGCATATTCGCTTTCCACCTCCGTATTCTCATCCTCCCGTTCGGTACTGACGGAACTGCCTGCTGCCCTTACCTGCTCATCTTCGGCATCAATGATATATAAAACTCCGTTTTTCATCATGGTACTGCTTCCGTTCCCGGCCGGGGTCCTGCTTGTTTTGCTTGTACTACCGGGGGATGCGTTTCCGACTCCCGATGATCCTCTCCCGGTCCCGGATGATTTTCCGGAGGTCTTTTGTGACCCGTTACCTGATGATGACGTCCCCTTACCGCCGGATGATCCCGGGCCTTCTGCCGTTACAATCGAAGGCACAGACCCGGAGGCCGCACCCGCCGTTATGCTTCCCGAATATGATCCTTTGCCTGAATTCGCATTGCCCGATGATCGGGATCCGGTAGTTGTACTACCGCCTTTTCCGGTCCCGCCATTTCCACCCTGATTCCCCTGCGCCGTTACTGCTGTAGAGGAAGATGCCGGCACATATGCCGTCCTGCCTCCCTGTCCGGATATAACCTGCGAAGGTGAAGGTGTTGTCTGAGGACCGGGAACAGTAGTCGGGATCGGCGCTGATGTGGGATTCGAAACAGGAGTCGGTGTCGCCACAGGTACATCTGTTACAACAGGCTTCGGCGCATCAGTCGGCTCCGGTATTGTTGTCGTGTCCGGTGTGATACCGGATTCAGGGGTCACAGCAGGTATCGGCGTAGCTGTCGGTTCCGGCACGGTTGTCGGCTCCGGTACTGTTGTAGGTTCCGGTACCGTTGTAGGTTCCGGTACTGTTGTAGGTTCCGGCGGCACCTCAGGCCCGGGAATTATTATCGACGCTGCGGGCGTATAAACCCTGGCAGCAAATATCCCTTCCATCAGGCAACTGTACTGCCGGCCGTTCATTGATTCCGATATATTCGAAACCGTAAGCTTCGGTGTGGTACATCCGCTGTATATCTCACCATACGGCCCGACACCGTCGGACAGTTCCACAAATTCACCCCCCGTATACGTTCCCCATTTATACGGCCCGTCATATCTCGCAGAAACCTCAAATACAGCAGGTCCCGGAGGCTCAACCGTCACCGATTCCGGTCTGGAATAAAATATGATCTTCGGTATACCCACATACAGGTTGTCGATCCTCATCAGCTCTCCTGCCTTCCTTCCGCAGTAACTGCATGTCGGACCGGGTCTTTGTGACAGTTCAAGATATACATCTACCAACTCAAAGCTCTCATTCTCAAGTCCTGATATGCTAAGTCCGGGTGATGATATTATCTTTCCGTCGGGTTTCTGGATATACATCCTGGCCGAATAATAATCACCTTCTTCACACACCTGTCGACAGTGATCGCAACACTCTATAACAGGTTCCTCAAAATAGACCGTATCACATCCCTTCACCATCAATGATGCCTTCTTGCTGGTAACGAGCTGTCCGCCACCCGAATCAAACACATAATTGACGGGATATCTTTCGGTAAGATATGTCCTTTCCGCATTTCCTCTTGCACTGGCCGGCAGAAGATATCCTGCAGCCAGAAAATCCTTACCTGTATACGACAGAACCGATGCCATCACGATCATGACGGCAACCGCTGTTTTCATTACATATCTCCACTTAATCCTCATTACTGTCTCCTATCATTTTCTTAATGTTCCTTACCCGCATCTCCTCAACCGCTGTAAGGTCATCCAAACGTTTTCTGATCTTTTGCAGTTCATCCGGATCGATACCTCTGTTATCCTCAAGACCATCGATCTCCTGCCCTGCAAGCCTTAAGACCGACAATGCCTTCCCGGCTCCGTCCGCCGGATCTGCATCATAATTCCTGTAACACAGCGCTATGAACATCAGATTCTCATACTTTTGCACCGACGGAGACAGACCTGATATATCCGAATAAAGCTTTCCGATCACTTCGGCCGCCTCCTCGGGATCATGGTCAAACCCGTTCTGAAGCGAACACAGCTTCAGATAATCCGGGGCCGACGGATACCGGGCAGGATCGAGTCTTGCAAAATAAGCTGCTGCCGTTTTATAATCCGCCGAAACAAGAAGAGCATTCATTGCCACCTCAAATATAAAATCCTGCTCACACCTCTCGGACAGATTTCCGCTGTTTATACAGGCTTTGATGATACCTATGCCCTCCGGTGTATACTGTCCGTCCTTCATATGCCGGGTTGCCTGTCTCACAAGCTCATCGGCCGCATTATTCTCTTTGATCCTTCTGGCTGTCTGTGTTATGGCGAAACTTCCCGATATCAATACTGCCGCCGCCACAAAGGCTGTACATGCAATCTTCCTGATCCTGTTCGGGATCGCCCTGATATGTCGTATCTGTTTTAATACTTCTCTTGCTGACGGGTATCTGTCCTCCATCGAGGGAGCACAGCACTTTACAAGAAATGACCTCTCATTATGACTGAGTATCGCTGAATGTCTGATATTATATAACGCTTTGTCGAGATCCGGGTCGGGAGGTACTCCGCACCTGATCGCATAATACGTCATCCCGAACGCGAAAATGTCCGTCCGTTCATCCATCACCGCATCTGACCGGTACTGCTCCGGCGGTGAATACCCTATCGTCCCCACGGGGATATGCTTTGATGCGAGCCACCCCGCTATCCCGAAATCGATCAGATGAGGCATTCCGTCATCCGATATTATTATGTTCTCCGGCTTGAGGTCCAGATATAAAAGCGGCTGCCTCATTCCGTGAAGATAAACAAGCGCCTCGCATATATACTGTGATATAACAAGACTCCTGTGCTTTGGAAGGCCGCGCCCTGAACAAAGCACTGACAGCGCGGTTCCCTTCACATATTCGCTTACTATGCATATATGACCGTCGTCACAGAAGGCATCATGTATCTGTGGGAACATGGGATAGTGCACCGCCCGCAGCGATTCTATCTCACTTCTGGCAAAATGTGCCGTTCCGAGCTGTTTTCTCTCCATGACCTTCATGGCAAGTATTCTTCCGATATGTCTGTCGGCAACAAGATACACCCTGCTCGTTCCGCCTGATGCTATCTGTCTGATAACCTCATATCTGTTGCCGTATACCTCTCCGATCCCGGGCATTTATACTCCTCCGATATCCTGACTATGTACGGACCTGTGTCGTACAATCAAAATAACCCCACAAAAAAGCAGCCGTCAATACGGTAAAAAAGTTTCTACACGTTTGGGATAACACCCGAAATATATACGGTTTCCGAGTCTTTCAAAAGGAAAATTTTCATTAAAAAACGCCGATATCCGTCCAGGCGGAGATCAGCGTTTTGTCTATATTGTACATCACGATCCTTATACTGTCCGTATGACCGATATCATCCCATAAACAGCCTCGTGATGTCGTTATACATTATCACAACGAACAGTATCAGCAGAAGTCCGACTCCCACAAGCTGTATCGTCCCTTCGACCTTGCTGTTCGCCGGCTTGCCCCGGATGACCTCATATATGAGGAACAGAAGCTTTCCCCCGTCAAATGCCGGTATGGGGAACAGATTGACTATACCGATATTAGCCGATAACAAAAGCGCGATGTTCAGCATGCTGACCACAACGGCAAGTGCACCCACTTCCTTTGCGCTCTCATACTCGTCACCGACGATCTCAACAGCTCCCACGGGACCGGCAAGATCCGATACACCTGCCTGACCCGAGAAAAGCATCCTGATACTCTCAAACGTCATCTTGACCATGTATCGTACATACAGGAAACTGTCCCTTGCGATCGCAAGGGGGCCCTTGGGCTCTGCCTCAGTCCCGCCGAACTCAACACCGATCATGAACCGGCCGTATTCCTTGTTCATTTTCGGTATGATCTCTTTTTTTATCCTCTGCCCTTCATGCTCATAAACGACGGTAAGAGGCTTGCCGTAACCGAGTTCAACGGCTGTCGATACTTCCGGATACAGATAGCACCTGCTGCCGTTGATACTGATGATGGTATCACCGTCACGTATACCGGCTTCGTAAGCCGCACCGTCGGGATTGACATGTGTGATCCTTGTGGACGGTATATCGATGTAGTTCATCAGGAACAGACCGAGTACAAATGCCAGCAGCAGATTAAAAGCCGGCCCTGCGATGACAGTTGCTATCCTCGACCATACATTTGCCTTCCTGAATGACGAATTTGCAAGTATGGACGCTATGCTGCCGTCATCATTATCATCGACCGCATCCAGATCGTCAAAAACGCATGCGGCACCTATCATAATAAGCCGCACGTTCACCTTTGTTCCGGCCTTGGTCTTCCATCCGAAAAGCTTCGGACCAAACCCGACCGTAAACTCAACCACATCTATCCCGTTCAGTCTGGCTATCAGAAAATGCCCCATCTCATGGACAAAAACTATGACAGCCAGTATTATTATTCCCCATAGTATCTTCATATCAGACCCATTTTCCCATCTACCGCATCACATGCCTGCGCCTCGGCTTCCAGTATGTCATCAACCGTCGGATCGTTCACTGTCCGGGCTTCATCCATTGCAACCCTTATAAGTGCCGCAATATCCGTAAATCCGATCTGTCCCTTAAGGAAGAGCGCAACCGCCCGCTCGTTTGCCGCATTGAAAACGGTAGGCATTATACCGCCGGCACGGGCTGCTTCCATCGCATATTTAAATCCCTCAAACCGATCCGGATCGGGCCGCTCAAATGTGAGCGATGCAAGTTCAAACAGATCAACACGCTTTGTATCAAGGTAAGGCCTTCTCGGATAAAACAGCGCATACTGTATCGGAAGCTTCATATCGGGACTTCCCATCTCGGCGATTATGGCCCCGTCACGGTACTGTACGGCCGAATGAATGATGGACTGCGGATGTATGACCACCTCAATATCATCAGGCCCGACATTAAACAGATGGCACGCCTCCATAACTTCAAGTCCCTTGTTTACAAGTGTGGCCGAATCGATCGTGATCTTGGCACCCATGTCCCAGTTAGGATGCTTTAAGGCATCCGCGGCCTTTACCTTCCTGAGTTCTTCATATGTTCTGGTCCTGAACGGTCCACCGGATGCCGTCAGAATTATGCGTTCAACGTCTCTTTTGTCCTCACCGTTAAGTGACTGGAAGATCGCACTGTGTTCACTGTCTACCGGATAGAGATTGACACCGCATTGTTTAATGAGAGGCATTATGATATGGCCTGCGCATACGAGGGTTTCCTTATTGGCAAGCGCGATATCGTGTCCGGCCTTAATGGCTGCGATCGTCGGCCTTATCCCTATCATACCTACCATGGCCGTAAGGACGATATCGGCCTCTTCAAGTGCTGCAGCTTCAAGTAGTCCGTCCATTCCGGATACGACCTTTATCGAGGTTGACACAAGACGGGCAGACAACTCGCCTGCTGCTTTTTCGTCATACATGGCAACAAGCTTTGGTTTAAACTCCAAAGCCTGCTTCTCTATCAGATCGACGCTGCTGTTTGCCGCAAGTGCAACAACGGCAAGTTCGTCTCTGTGATCTCTAATTATCTCAAGCGTCTGGGTTCCGATAGATCCGGTCGACCCCATGACAACAATCTTTTTCAAACCATCCATAAAACCTTCACCACCTCAGCCTGTCTGCGACATCGATACGATTATCGCCACAAAGCATATCATCGGTGCCGTAAAGATCATACTGTCAAATCTGTCAAGTATCCCGCCGTGTCCCGGGATCAGTTTTCCGTAGTCCTTGATGTCATGATTCCGCTTTATCGCACTCGCCGACAGATCGCCAAGCTGCGATGCCGCTGCACCTATGGCTGTTATCAGGGCAAATGCAGGTACGACCGGAAAACCGGGTGCATAATATCCCCTGATCAGATATCCGTAGACTCCTGCGATTATCGCCGGGATCACTATGCCTCCGACAGCACCTTCAACGGATTTTTTGGGGGAAAGCTGCGGACACAGCTTATGTTTTCCCAGAAGCATTCCCGTAAAATATGCAAACACATCGCATAACCAGGAACTCGTATATACCAGCCATACAATAAATATCCCGTTATCCAGGCTTCTTGTCAGATACAGGAAACTCAGCATAACACCCACGTAGAAGAACCCGTAAAACGAAAAAACTACTTCCCTGACATTCAGTTTCGGGAAAGTGAAAACATAGGCCGCCAGAAGTACGAGAAGGAACACGACCGTAATGAATATCAGCATGAAGAACTTGCTGTCGGCAAGTAAGATGCATATATAATATACGACGGTTGCTCCGTACGCTATCCCGGTGTTCAGATTGATATATCTCCCCTCCGTAAGCACTCCGGTTGCCCTGTAGAACTCAAACAGTCCTATGATGGAAACCGCAAGAAGCGCCGCGAGCAGATATATCCCGCCGAGCCAGGTAAGTCCCAGCATTGCGACCGCTATGATTATTCCGCTTATAACGCGTTCCTTAAACATGCATCCTCCCCGGTCTCACTTATGTCCTCCGAATCTCCGATCCCTTGCCTCATATGCTTTGCAGGCCGTCTCGAGCTCCTCTTTGGAAAAATCGGGCCAGTTCACATCCGTAAAATAAAATTCCGTATACGCCAGCTGCCACAGAAGGAAGTTGGACAGCCTCTGCTCTCCGCTCGTCCGGATCAGAAGATCGGGTGCCGGGATGCCCTTTGTATCAAGATAATCCTCAAACATCTCCTCGGTTACGGGGCCCTGTATCCTTCCCTCCGCAATATCCGCAGTTATGCGGTTTACGGCACGTATCATCTCATCACGGCTGCCGTAATTGATCGCAACCTGAAAATGAAGTCCCGTATTATCACGCGAAGACTCCTCAAGCGCTGCTATGGACTCCTGAATGTCCTCATCAAGTCCTGTCTTGTCGCCTATTATCCTGACACACATATTATTCTTCTTCGCTGTCTGACGGCATGTCTTCATATAATTGCGAAGAAGCTTCATGAGCTGATCGACCTCATCCCTCGGTCTTGACCAGTTCTCCGTAGAAAAAGCATATACGGTGAGATAATTGATCCCCATCTTATATGCTTCCTCACATATGACTTCAACGGTCTTGGCCCCCTGGACATGTCCGTAGTTTCTCGGCATGCCCTTGGCCCTGGCCCATCGACCGTTTCCGTCAAGTATTATAGCTACATGATTTGGTACTGACATATAATCCTTCTCTGATCGTATTATACAGTCATAATATCCTTTGACTTGTCCTCGATCATCTTATCGATATCCTTTATGAACTTATCAGTAGTCTTCTGGAGTTCATCTTCAAGATCCTTAACCTCATCCTCGGAGATATCATCAGACTTGGAGAGCTTCTTGAAAGCATCATTACCGTCACGGCGGATGTTTCTGACTGCGACCTTGGCCTCCTCACCCTTTTTCTTGATCTCCTTGACCAGATCCTTCCTTCGTTCCTCGGAAAGTTCCGGGAATATCAGTCTGATCGTATTACCGTCATTGGTCGGATTAATACCGACATCAGATGCCTGTATGGCCTTCTCGATATCCTTTAACAGGTTCTTCTCCCACGGCTGGATCTGAATGGTCCTCGGATCAGGTATGGAAATATTGCCGACCTGCTGTATCGGTGTCAAAGTTCCGTAATAATCCACACGGATCTTGTCCAGAACATGCGGATTGGCTCGTCCGGCACGTACTGCGGCATATTCTCCCGCGAGATGTTCTATTGTTTTCTGCATCTTGTCGGAATAAGCATTTACTCTGTCACTCATAATGATCAGCACTCCTTTTGTATTATACGGTTACACGCGTTCCGTTAAAGTTGCCGTTAACGGTATTGATGATACTGTTCTCCTCATTAAGTGAAAAGATGTACATCGGCATACGGTTTTCCATCGCCAGGATGGATGCGGCAAGATCAACGACCTGCAGTCTCTTGTCAACAACCTCTTCTATCGTAACGGTATCGTAACGTTTTGCATCGGGATACTTTGCAGGGTCCTTGTCATATACTCCGTCAATGGCCTTGGCCAGAAGGATCGCATCAGCCTCAACCTCAACCGCACGAAGCACCACTCCCGTGTCGGTTGAAAAATAAGGATGTCCTGTGCCCCCTGCGAAGAATACGACCATTCCCTTTTCAAAGTATTTATTGGCACGGTCCTTCGAAAACAGCTTGGTAAATGATCCGATCTCGAAGGGTGTGAGGATATTGGTCATCATTCCCTCCGAGCGGAAGATCTCCGATACATAAATACAGTTCATGACCGTCGCGAGCATTCCTATCTGATCGGCCTTGGTCCGGTCGATCCTCTCGCTGCTCCTGCCACGCCAGAAATTACCGCCACCTATGACGATCCCGACCTGAGTCCCGGTCCTGACTATCTCAGCTACCTGGAGAGCGACAGCCCTCACAGTATCCTCATCAAACCCGGTCTTCTTATCCCCGGCAAGAGCTTCACCGCTCAGTTTCAGAAGTACTCTCTTCATATATCAGCCTTCCGTAAAGAAGCTTGAAGGGCTGACCTCTGCATAGCACTGCGAGCACAGACCTTCGATAGCTGCACCGTTGTTGATCTGGATCGATTTGCTCTTAATGTTACCCATGATGATCGCGGTTGAATCAAGAACAACGGGACCCTTAACATCGATATCGCCCTTAACCGCACCGGCGATAACCGAAGATGATGCGGTCATATTACCCTTGATAACTGAACTCTGTCCGACCTTGATGGATCCGTTCGAAGTAACCTCACCGATGATCCTTGCACCGTCTGCAAATATCTCCTCGGCCTTGGAATCACCCTCGATATTTCCTGTGATATTAAGCTTGCCTGCTACGGTAACATTACCCTTGACCGTACCCATGATATCAAGCGATCCGTTTGTTGTTATATCTCCCACAACCGTCATTCCGTTGGGGATCACACCTGTCTCGTTAACACCTTCGGCATATGAATTGATCGGAGCAGGACGCTCTTCATTCTGAGGGAAGATAGGCTCTGTAACCTGATTAGGAACCTCTGTCTTGGGAGGCTCACCTGAAAAGATGGGCTCAACAGGCGCCTTGGGCTCCTCAGCTTTCGGGGGTTCGGGAGCAAATACCGGCTCAACAACCGGAACAGGCTCTGCTGCAGGCTTGATCTCCTCTGTATATACGGGTATCTCGACAGGAGCAGGTTCGGGCGCTGCCGCTACAGGAGCCGGAGCGGGTGCGGGTGCAGGTGCAACCTCCGGTACGGGGGCCGGTGCAGGTGCGGGTGCTGCTTCGGGAATAACACTTGCAACAGCCTCATCAAACATTGCATCCGACTTCTCCTTGATCGGCTCATCTAGACCCTTGATCAGTTCGGCAAGATCATCCTGACCTATCGGGGTAGAATTCTCGGTGATGGTGTCAACCATCTGGGGTGCTGACTGTGCTGCCCCCTCTTCAGGCATCAGTTCGTTGACGGCCTGTGACAGATCGTCCTTAAAATCCTTGAAAAAACTCATTTTCTTTCTCCCTTCAGTTTGTATAGTGTTGTATTATCATTGTTGAATCATCTATAGGTTCGATCGGTATTCCCTTGGCCTGTATGGCCTCGATTATCGTCGGCAGGGCCTCCACGGTACTTGTCTTGTTATACAGGTCATGGAACAGTATCATGGCCTCTTCATATTCATTAAGATCACACAGTGAATTCTCGATGATCCTGTCTGCAGGAAGCATGGGGTTCGTGGCATCTCCTGCAACCACATTCCAGTCAAAATACGTGATCCCACGGTCATCGAGCACCTTGATGAATTCACTCATCGGTATCCTGGAGACACTGTTGCTCGATCCACCGGGAAAACGGTAATATTTCGGTTTCGTTCCCGTAACCTCATACAGAAGTCCGTAAATCTTATCGAGATCCTTTGTAAACGCATCGACCGATGAATAGATCTCATTGTATTTATGTGAATAGGAATGCATGCACAGAACATGTCCCTCATCAACAATACGTTTGTACATCTCGCGATATTCCGCGTTTTCCGTCCCTACCACGAAGAAATTACCCTTGACGCCGTATTCATCGAGTATGTCAAGTATCTTCGAAGTGTTGGCAGAAGGTCCGTCATCAAATGTCAGATAAACCTTAGTCGGCCATGTGGTCGCTGACGTCGCATTCGGAGATGCACCTGCATATGCCCCTATATCCACAAGTGACAGTTCCCGGCTGATCGCACCGACCGCGCTGCCAAGATCATCAACAGACGAATCAACGGAACTTACTCTCTCGATAAGTCCGTTCTGATTAACGGTAAGATGTTCGATCTCCTCTTCAAGAGCGACGATCCGCTCCTTCTGCTTCGCAAGAAGGACGAACAACACTACACACAATATCAGAATTGCAGTAAAAACAATATAAGGACCAAACAGAAGCAGTCGCTTCAAACGCTGTACGCGCATAACCCCTTATCCCCCATATGTAAGATATTATAAGTGCTTTTTGGAGCTCTTGCAACTATATATTGTAAAAAAGGGAGATGCTTTCGCATCTCCCTCTTAACTCATTACCTTGCCGTTCGTAATCAATATCCGAACTGCTGTGACCAATACCATGTGCCATTATCATCTTCATATATGGCAATCGCACCAGTTTCAAAATCAGGATAAAGGATATTGTCTCTGTGTGTCGGGCTGTCCATCCAGTCATCAGTAACCTGCTCAGCATTATCCTGACCAAAAGCAAGATTCTCACCACCCTGGATAGAGCTGTTAACAGTGTTCCATGCCTTTCCGTCGGGACGCTGATGTGACCAGTTCTCTGAAGCCTCCTCAGCTCTTACCTCTGCGCACTGCTCAAGGTTCATATCCCAATCAAGCGCATTAAGACCATTTTCCTCTCTGATATCATTGATCATATTACCTGTCTCGATCGCTACTGCACGAAGCTCTGAATTCTCGCCTGAAGATTCAGAAAGAGCAACTGCCTCGCTGTCGAAGTAATGGAATTCATCACCTGCTATATCAGCTGCTGTTCTGAAGGCTGCACCTTCATCAACCATTCCCGGTAATCCCTTGCTGTTTGATGCAGCAACGAAAACCATGGCTCCTGCTATTACAATCCCGGCTATCATCATTATCCTGTTCTTCATAATCCAATCCTCCTGGAGCGTTCAATAAACACACATACTCTTTCTGCTGACTACATTATGTCACATATAATTGATAAATGCAACACTTTTTTTGAAAAAAATTACATTTTGTCACGCATGTGACTTAAACGTTTAAGCATTGCCATATTTCTCTGTTCATCTATAAAGACAGTTCACGGTTCAAAAAAGGTTCAACTTTTTTGAAAAATTTCCTGAAGCTCCTCAATCGGGACAGGCGGCCGGAACAGATATCCCTGAACACGCCCGCAGCCGCATTTTTTCAGGAATTCATATTCCTCCTGAGTCTCTACTCCCTCAGCCAGCGAGATCATCCCGAGCTTCTCGCACAATCCGATGATGGATCTCATTATCGGCTCAAACCTTTCATTGGCGCCGAAATCTTCCAGGAACTTCATATCTATCTTGAGAACATCGAACGAGTAATCCTTCAGGACATTGAATGACGAATAACCCGCACCGAAATCATCGAGCCACAGATTATAACCGGACTTTCTGAATCCCGAGATCGCCCTGTTCAGCTCCTCCGTGTTACGGCTGAGTGCACTTTCGGTGATCTCGATCTCGATATATTTTGCCGGCACATTGTATTTTGCGGTCAGAACATCTATTTCGGCATCCACATCGCACAGTTCAAAATCAAGACGCGAAAGATTGACGGAAACCGGAACAACATCATCCCATTTTGATATAACATCACGAAAATCACGGCAGACCATCTCTATTATATTCAGGTCAAGCTTGTGGATCTGCCTGTACTCCTCAAGCGTCTCAATGAACTCACCCGGGGAGATAAGTCCTCTCTCGGGGTCTATCCAGCGTGCAAGTGCCTCGAGGGCGCAGGGTTTTCCCGTCTTCGCATCCATTATCAGCTGGTAATATACCCTGATATATCCGTTTTCTATAGCCGAATCTATATGGCTGACGACATAATGCTTCTTACGCTGTATCTCATGCAGATGTTCATCAAAGAAACAGAAGGTTTCCGGCGAATGCTTGATGCTTTTTACCGCAAATCTCGCCCGGTCACACAGGATGTTTATATCCTCCTGGCCGTAACCTGTCCTGGTACTGCCGTCCGTCATGTATATCCCGGCCTTGAGACTCAGATACACATCTCTTTGTTTTTCGGTAAGCCGGTTAAGAAGCTCTGTGACCTTCTGTCCCGGATCATCATCATCGGTCAGGACTATGAAATGGTCATCTGACAGTCTGGCACACAGTCTATGCGGAAAAATCTCGCTCAGTCCGTTTGCCATGGTCACAAGCAGTTCGTTTCCACCGGTGAAACCGTAACGCTCGTTAAAGGTTTTGAAATTAACTATGTCAAAATATATAAGCGCAAGCTCGCGACCCGTTCCGGCAGCCTCCTGCAGTCTCTTTCGTGCTGCCTTCCTGAAATGATGCATATTGTATATCCCGGTAAGATCATCGTGGAGCGAAATATCCTCGAGCCCCTTGTCCTTGACCGCCTCGGACAGGCGCTGTCGATAGTTGCCGATACTGATCATGAGCATCGCGACAAATACCGTGAACATATTAACATCCGTGGCAACTGTCGCAGGAACTTTGCTGTCGCACGCATAATAGAAAACGCCGAATGATACCGACAGAAGGATTATGGAAACCCATGGCGGCCATACGAGCAGGCATGCCACAAACAGTATCATGGTGATAAAGCTCATGATCTGCTCACCCTTGACATAATCAAGGTACGAAACGTAGATTCCGAAATTGATACATATGAAACAGTAAACGGCCTTCCACACTGTTGTCGTAATGTGGTCCCTGTGCCTGCCGCGCTCGTAAGTTGAGGCGTACCACATCATCAGGATACTCGAAACTATCAGAATGATGTACAGTCTCATATGAACGGCGATCCACTCGGCCGATCTCGGTTCCGTATCAAAAAGAATGATATCGATTGTCCTTGCGATCATCCAGGTTTCCACAAATATAACA
>JBGUNV010000195.1:0-4075 GCA_045117595.1 Lachnospiraceae bacterium | reverse complement strand
GGACACGGAAAATCATCAACATTCCGTACAGGATCAAATCAGATTAGATTATTCCCCCTTTTTAAGTTTTCTTGAGTTTTCTGTCCGGCACATCCGACAGATAATGTACACGTAAAGAAAACCGCTCTTACTTAAGGAGGTATTTATGAAAAAGAGATTTATTGCAACTTTTGTCAGTGCCATGATGCTCGCATCCGTACTGACGGGATGCGGTGCCGTAGCTGCACCTGCACCTGCACCGGCTGCTGATGCCGGAGCAAAGGAAGAGACAGCGGAAGTTTCGGAAGCTGCAGGCGAAGAAGCTGTTCCTGCCTCAGAAGATGCATCGGGGGATGTTACGATCTGGTATTACTGGGAGACACCCGGACATCAGGAAGCCCTTGACCACATCATTCAGGAATTCAACGGTCAGCAGGACAAGATAACCGTTCAGGCAAAATATGTTCCCTTTGCCGATTTCAAGAAACAGTTATCAGTCGGAGCTTCAGCCGGAGAACTTCCCGACCTTGTGATCCTTGATAATCCCGATCATGCTTCATATGCTGCCATGGGTATCTTTGCTGATATCACAGACAGATTCGATGTAAGCACATACTATCCGGGACCCGT
Organism: Lachnospiraceae bacterium; assembly: GCA_045117595.1. Taxonomy (GTDB): domain Bacteria; phylum Bacillota; class Clostridia; order Lachnospirales; family Lachnospiraceae; genus UBA2868. The sequence continues at coordinate 3,466 of JBGUNV010000195.1, read as the reverse complement.
TAACTCATGTACTCTTGACGGCAGACTGTACGGCGTTCCCTTCGGAAGCAACGATCTGGTTCTTTTCTATAATGAGGACATGCTTGCAGAGGCAGGCTGCGAAGTTCCCACAACATGGGATGAACTCCTCGATGTTGCCAAGAAGACAACAAAGGATAATGTATACGGATTTGCACACTGCGCACTTCAGAATGAGGAAGGTACGTTCAACTTCCTTCCCTGGGTATGGTCAACGGGTCAGACATCATATGAGATCGATTCCGAAGGCGGCATAAAGGCGCTCGAATTCGAAAAGAGCCTTGTTGAATCAGGAGCATTCCCGAAGGAGGCCATCAACTGGACTCAGGGTGATACAATGAACCAGTTCATCTCCGGTAACCTTGCAATGATGATCAACGGAACATGGCAGATACCTACAATGCGTTCGGAGGTTCCGGATCTTAAATGGAATGTTGCACCTATTCCTCAGGACAAGCAGCAGGCTTCAGGACTTGGCGGAGAGAACTATGCAGTCATCGCCGGCGGAAATGAAGAAGCAGCCATTGCCTTCCTTCAGTATGCAACAAGCAAGGATACATGCCTGTACATGATGGATCATATGGGATATATCTCATCGGATTCAACGATCGCAAAGGATCAGTTCCAGGGCGATGCGGTATACCAGGTATTTGTAGATGAGATGCAGTATGCAAATGCGAGAGGACCTCTTCCCGAGTGGCCCGACATCTCTGATGCGATCTCACTTGCCTTCAACAAGGTCATTACCGGTGAGAGCGATCCTGCAGCTGCTGCAGCGGAAGCACAGGCAACCATTGATTCGATACTCGGACAGTGATCTGCAGAATGTGATATATTTATGGGGCAGAGATTTGTTCTCTGCCCTTTTTCGATAAGAACAGGAAAGGATTACAGATGAAATACAAAGTTGAGATATCCGACGGCTTCTGGAACAGATACAGGAGACTTGTAAAACATGAGATGATCCCGTATCAGTGGGACGTGCTAAATGATGCGGCAGACATAAACATAGAGAAGGAGAGGGATGACGCATCCATTCCGAATGAGAAAAGCCATGCCATGGAGAACTTCAGGATCGCCGCAAAACGTGCCGAAGGAAAACACTACGGCTGGGTCTTCCAGGACAGTGATGTATATAAATGGCTCGAAGCGGTCGCATATTCTCTTTGCTATGAATGGGATGAGGATCTTAAGAAGACGGCTGACTCGGTTATCGAGCTGATAAGCGAGGCACAGGAGGATGACGGTTATCTGAACACGTATTTTACGATAATGGAACCGGAGCGGAAATACAAACGTCTCGGAGAGAGCCATGAACTGTACTGTGCCGGCCATTTTATAGAAGCCGCGGTAGCTTATCATCAGGCAACAGGAAGCAGGCTTGCACTAGAGATCGCCGAAAAACTTGCGGATAGTATCTGCCGCACCTTTGGAGGAAAGGAAGGGCAGATAAAGGGAGTGGACGGTCATGAAGAGATAGAGATCGGACTCATGAAACTTTATCATCTGACAGGCAACAGGGATTATATGGATACCGCGGAATTCTTTTTAAGGCAAAGAGGACAGGACCCGGAATTCTTTGACAGACAGATAATGGAAGATGGCGGTAAGCCGGTTATAGATGGTCTTCACAGATTCCCGCTGAAATATTATCAGATGCATCGTCCGGTCGCTGAGCAGGACAGTGCTGAAGGACATGCCGTAAGACTTGTGTACATGTGCACAGGACTTGCAGACCTTGCTGCATCGTCCGGTGATGTGAGATTGGCTGATACGTGCAGAAGGATATGGAGTAATATCGTTGACAGGAGGATGTATATCACGGGCGGGATTGGATCTACGGTTACCGGGGAGGCATTTACTCTTGATCATGATCTTCCGAATGATACGATGTACTGTGAGACCTGTGCATCGATAGGGCTTGTGTTCTTTGCGAGGCAGATGCTTAGGATCGAATCAAAAGCCGCGTACGCTGATGTCATGGAAAGAGCACTGTACAATACGGTGATTGCAGGTATGGCGCTTGACGGCAGACACTTCTTCTATGTCAACCCGCTTGAGGTAGTTCCTTCAAAATCGAAGAATGATCCCGGCAAGAGTCACGTGAAGCCTGTAAGGCCCGAGTGGCTCGGGTGTGCATGTTGTCCTCCGAATCTCGCGAGACTTATCGCATCACTTGACAGGTATATCTACACGGTTAAGGACGGAGAGATTCTTGTAAACCTTTTCATCAGGTCGGAATTAAAATGCACGGATGAAAATGCGGATATAACGGTCAGACAGGATTGTGATTACCCTGCCGACGGCAGGATAAGTTTCGGTATTACCAATAACAGCAAAAAAGTTCAGGTTCTGAAGATCAGGATACCTTCGTGGGCGAATAAATATAACGGTATGTTTGATGGGGCTGATGCTGACATAAAGGCTGTTGACGGGTATTGGAGTATCAGTGTTCCTGCCGGGGAACATACGGCAGTTCTTGATATCGATATCGCTGCGCAAAGATGGTACAGCAATCCGAAGGTTTCCGGTAACATAGGAAAAGTTGCCGTTGCAAGAGGGCCTTTTGTATATTGCGCGGAAAGCGTTGATAACATGGAGGATCTTCACTGCCTGTTCCTTCCGGAAAGCTCTGAACTATCGTATGAACTGCATCCGGAACTGCTTGAAGGAGTCGGTGTTATAAAGGCTGCGGCAAAGCGCATGACTGATGCGGGTGATAAGGATGAACTGTATCGAAGCTCACACAAGGTTCTGATGAATGATCAGGAGATCAGGATGATCCCTTATTATGCATGGGCAAACAGGGGAGAAAATGAGATGCGCGTGTGGTTAAATGAGATTAAATAAAAGGAGCGGACATGATAACTGTCGAAGGTAACAGACTGGTCTATCAATATGATTCGGAAACGGTATGGATAGAAGGATGGGGCGATAATGCCGTAAGAGTACGTGCGACAAAATGTGCAAAAATGCCGGAAGATAACCGGGCTCTTGACATACCGCAGGCTGCATCGGGAAGTGCGCGATACGATGCAGACGGGGCCGTACTTGAAAACGGAAAGGTTGTTGCAAGGCTGTCGGATGCCGGTAAGATCACGATATTTGGAAGGGACGGAAAAAAACTCCTTGAAGAATACACCAGAAACCGCAGGGACGTGACCGATCCCAAATGCAGTGCCATCGAGGTTGAGGGCAGGCAGTTCAGACCGCATTTGGGCGGAGATTACCATCTTACCGCCAGATTTGAATCCCTTGATCCGGATGAAAGGATATACGGGATGGGGCAGTATCAGCAGAGGTATCTTAATCTCAAGGGTACTGATCTCGAACTGGCGCACAGAAATTCACAGGCGAGTGTTCCCTTTGCCGTATCATCGCTCGGATACGGACTTCTGTGGAATAATCCCGCGATAGGAAGATGCGTGTTCGGCAGGAATATCACCTC
>JBGUNV010000194.1:0-16426 GCA_045117595.1 Lachnospiraceae bacterium | reverse complement strand
TCTGCGGCATTTTCAGCAGTATATCCTTCCACATGGTGTTGATATTCTTCAGATCGTCCTTTGTTGCCTGGGGAAGCTTCATCGCTTCATCAGCCGCATCCTTTTTCCTCTGCGCCTGTGAGGAACTCTCCTTCGGCTTTAATGCTTCCGTATCCTTTCGATATCTTTCCCCTGTAAGCTCTCCTTTTTCGATCAGATCCTCTATGACCTTCAACCGGTCACTGAGATCATCCGGTCCTGACTGCATCTGCGGTCTGCAGATCCTTATTATCGCTATCTCTATCGCTATTCTCTTCTGAGTGGCATATTTCAGATTATTGGACAGTTCGGAAAAAATCCTGATAAGTCTGAGCAGTCTGTCCTCGGAGATCACTTCGGCTTCTTTTTTCAGTAAGGCAAGATTATCCGCGGTCACATCAACCACATCCGAAATATCTTCGGCGGTTTTGGCCAGAAGTACATTTCTGAGATGCCATATGAAATCATTTACAAAAACCGAAACATCACTGCCCTGTGTGATCAGACGGTCCACCACGGAAATGCTGTCGGTAACGGATCTTGAAACAAGGTCTCTTAAAAACTCGGAAAAGATTGAAGTATCAACAGCGCCGAGCACTTCAAGTGCCCTTTCATAAGTAATATCCTTTCCGAGAAAAAATGATGCACACTGGTCAAGAAGGGACAGAGCGTCTCTCATCCCGCCTTCTGCTTTTGTTGCTATATACCCTATAGCCTTATCTTCATATCTGATCCCTTCACTATCCGCAACTTCGCGCAGTCTGGCCTCAAGCGTGTCGGTAGCGATACGCTTGAAATCATACCTCTGGCATCTCGACAGTATCGTGACCGGGATCACATGAGGTTCCGTTGTTGCGAGAATGAATATCACATATGACGGAGGCTCTTCAAGAGTTTTTAAGAGAGCATTAAATGCCTCTCTTGTGATCTGATGTGCTTCGTCTATTATATACACCTTGTATTTGCCGTTTGTCGGTGCATATACCACGCTGTCCTTTATCTGTCTGGCATCGTCAACACCTCTGTTTGATGCGGCATCCATTTCTATCACGTCAAGAGACGTTCCGGCAGCGATACTGCGACAGCTCTCACATTCACAGCACGGATTACCGTTAACAGGGTTTTTGCAGTTGACCGCCTTCGCAAAGACTTTGGCAGCACTCGTTTTCCCCGTTCCACGTGTACCACAGAACAGATAGGCGTGACCTATCCGGTTCGCCTGTATCTGATTCCGTAATGTGGTAACGACAGCATCCTGTCCCTTTATATCATCAAAGTTACCGGGACGCCATTTTCTGTAAAGTGCTATATAGGACATGGGCATTAATCACCAAAACTGATACCGAGCATCTTGGCTTCCTGAATGATCGTAGCCTTGGGATCGAGCATCTTGAGCTTACCCGCAACATCTTCAAGCGGAACCTTAACTATCTCCCTGTTACGGTATCCGACCATGAAACCATATTCTCCCTCAAGGATCAGCTTGCCGGCCTCGGCACCGAGACGGCTTGCAAACACTCTGTCATAAGGACACGGGCTTCCGCCTCTCTGGGTATGTCCCGGAACGGTGACTCGGACTTCCTGACCGGTCCTCTTCTGTATCTCTGCCGCAACTTCGTATGAAACTGAAGGATGCGGCATCTTTTCTAGTTTCTTGGCATATTCTTTTTTGGACAGTTTGGCATCTTCCTTACTTATCGCACCTTCCGCAACAGCTATGATCGTAAATCTGCTGCCGTTAGCCTCACGCTGTCTGATAGCCTCAACAACCTTTTCTATATCATAAGGTATCTCCGGTATCAGGATGATATCGGCACCTCCGGCCATTCCCGCATTAAGTGTCAGATATCCGACCTTATGTCCCATGACTTCAACGATAAATACGCGGCTGTGGGAAGCGGCTGTTGTATGAATGCAGTCTATACAATCCGTTGCGATATCCACTGCTGACTGGAAGCCGAATGTCATATCCGTTCCATACAGATCATTGTCTATTGTCTTGGGAAGGGTGATTATATTAAGGCCCTCCTGCCTTAACAGATTTGCCGTCTTGTGTGTTCCGTTTCCGCCGAGGATTACCAGGCAGTCCAGACGAAGCTTGTAATAATTCTGCTTCATGGCCTCAACCTTATCAAGACCGTTCTCATCCGGATCCTTTATTGTCTTGAACGGTGTCCTGCTGCTGCCCAGTATTGTTCCGCCTACTGTCAGGATTCCCGCGAAATCACGACCCGTGAGCATCTTGAAATCTCCGTAGATAAGTCCCCTGTAACCGTTAAGAAATCCGTATATCTCAACATCTTCCTTGCTGTTTATAAGAGACTTTACAACACCTCTCATAGCGGCATTTAATGCCTGACAGTCTCCTCCGCTGGTCAACATTCCGATTCTCTTCATAGATTCACACCCTTTCTGAATTTGTTATGAAAATATTACTGTACTTCTTCCAATATTACATCAACCATCTCGCCCACATTTTTGAGCTTTACTATGGTCTTCATATCAAAACTGATATCAAACTCCTCTTCCACCGCGTCGATAAGCGTGATATGGACCAGTGAGTCCCAACCGTCTACATCAGCGGCAGTTGTCTCATCATTTACCGTCAGCTGCTCATCATCAAAAACATCAGCAAACACGGCATTAAGTCGTTCGTATACTTCCTCTCTTGTCATGACAGGTGTTCTCCTCTCTTATTTATAAATACGATCTACGGATTGATCCTGATATGCGTGTTTTTATTTACATATTCTCCCGTAAGATCGAATTCCCACGTAGTATTACCCTCGGCATCTTCCGATACCTTGTCAAACCCCATGCCGCCATAGAACTCGCGGACCATGTTGTTCTTGGCGGTAGGATAGTAATAACCCCTGATCTTCTTACAACCTGCCTCTTTTGCTCTTGCAACAAGGCCGTCCATCATTGCGTATTCCATATCCCGTTTTAATACCCGGCAGCTCATTATCCACAGATCCATGTCCAGGATATCAGCATTTATATGGCCTATCACAACAGATACAACTCCGTTATCACCAAACTTGTCGATAAGTTTTCCGTAGATATCAATATATTCACTCGAATCCGCCACTTCCTCGATATCCGCGCGTGAATATCTCCTGGTTGTAAGATTGAACTGATTGCTCTTGTTTGTCAGCTGCGCGATCCTGTCAAGAAGTACCGGCTCAAATGCGGCGACAACTCCGGTCATCTCAAGCGAATCCAGATATTGACCGTAATCGGTAAATGAAGCCTCGAGAGCCGCCCTCTGCACGTTCGCCTTGTACATTTCATTACGCTTGGCATCATCTTCGGACAGATTAGTGACCTCGAAGTATCCCGCATGGTCTATGGCACGTATATAGTTTTCAACATTTCCTATCTCGGGAACAGCCACGCCCTTTATCTGTGATCTTATTATCTCACGCTCTGCGGGATTGTCATCCACAAATACGAAACTTTCGGGCAGAAGATTGATCTCTGAAGCTATATCGGCAAGATTCCTGCTCTTGGGATCCCAGTTTGCCTTGATGACGACAAAATCATCCGGTTTCAGCGTTGTATCCGGGTGTTCCAGTCCCGCTATGGCATTTTCATACTCATTCTTGGAATCAACGGTCAGGATCACGCCTATGTCCTTATGTGCTTTTATATAGCCCTGGAATTCACTGTACACCTGACCCAGACTTGTTTCCTGTCCTATCGAGAGGTTTTCCGGTCCGTCATCACCGACGATACCGCCCCATAATGTATTGTCCAGATCCAGAGCAAAAGCTTTCTTGTTCTTGCCGTATATGGACTTGATTATACATGAGACACTGTATGCCAGAGTCGGGATGGCCTCCATGGACAGAGCATATTTATACATATGCCAGTACAGCGGATCTGCCCATGCATCCAACCCGTATGACGCGGACAGATACTGAATGTCTTCTATATAAAAATCCTTATGTTCTCTCGCATATTTTGCAAATTCCTCATTCAGGGAATTGATATAATTCACCCTGCCTGAAGTATTGTAACAGTCCGAGTTGCCCAGTATCCGGTATGCGGGAAACTCAAAATTATTCTGTATAACAGGGCAGTGATAGGTTTTTTCTATCTTCTCCCACATGGCCCGAAACTTTGCCAGATCCGCCTCGCGTAGCGCCCTGACATCTTCTTCGGACATTCCTATGGCAGGATATTGTGCAATGTTACGGTTAGTTGTATGAATGTATATGATATCCGGTGCAAACTCAACAAGTTCGGGATTGTCAAACATCACATCCTCCCAGTACATGTTGTATTCGCTTTCATAAATGGTCGGTTTGATACCGAAATTAAGCAGGAACAGCTCCATCATTGCCGCTATGTCATGAGTGGTCGATCCCCCCAGGACTGCGATCTTCTTTTCAACATATTTCGTATCCTCTGCCAGAAGCTGTCTCTTTAACGATTTTTTCTTTTTGATCAGATATCTCGAATCAAACGGATATTCCAGTTCTTTCATTTGCTTATTCCATCCTGTCTGGTGATGATGTATTTACATATGGGATTGCCCATGGATGAGAACTTCTCCTCATACTCGGTCATGATATTTCCTTCGCAAAGCACCGGATCATTGTGAAGATCAAATGTTGAGGCAAGGATCTTCCATCCTGCCGCAGGAGCCTCTTCGAGAGAATACTCAAACAGCTGCCTGTTATCGGTCTTGAATTCGATCACACCGTCTGCAGCAAGTATCGTAGCAAATCTGTCCAGAAACCTTCCGGAGGTCAGTCTTCTCTTGGCATGTCTGTCCTTCGGCCACGGATCCGAAAAGTTCAGATATATCTTCTGTATCTCGCCTGCTGCAAATACCGATTCGATATCCTCCGCATCCATCCTTATAAAACGCAGGTTTGGAAGCGGTTCCTCATTTGCTTTTTCAATGGCTCTTATCAGGACACTCGAGTATTTTTCTATCCCGATATAACTGATCCCGGGATTTGCGGATGCAAGATCTGTTATAAATCTTCCCTTACCCATACCGACTTCAATATGTACAGGATCAGCATTTTTAAATACTTCCGCCGCCCAGCAGCCTCTGTAACGTTCAGGTTCCGTTATCACATGTTCGCTTGCCGCGACAGCTTCTCTGGAGCCGGGTACATTCTTCAGTCTCATATCAGTCCTTGTGTCTGCGTTCTGCTCTCTGCTGGCGCAGTTTGTCCTGTTTTTCCCTTATCTGGTCGACGTTTTCCTGATCGATGATCTTCATTGTCTTGACTACAAAAACATTACCGTCATCGGCCTTTTTCATTCTGACCTTGGCCTTGACAAAACCGTGCTTTTTACATTCACCGACATAATAATAATGCCGGCCGTTTACCGAAAACCACTTGATCACCTTTTTGGTCGTCCTGCCGCAAATGCAGCATTTTGTCGCAGATACCATCTTGTCCTGCATGGCCTCGGTCTTGTCGGAAAATTCCCTGGAAATGTACTTGGAATATGTTTTGAACTTTACCTTGACCTCATCACGTTTATCCTGAGGCAGCATGAACAGGTCAAATGACAGATAACTCTCCACATCGGTGTGTGTCTTATGTATCTGCTCGAGAACCTTTGCCGTATAATATGCATCATTGTTTGCACGATGAAAAGGCTCATCCTTTGCGATATTGAGCTCATCTACAGCATATTCAAGAGAACGTCTCGTCTTTCCGTCCTCATATGCCAGGCTGTACAGCTTCTGAACATCCAGATACGGCAGGGGCTTATGGGTCAGCTCATCCATGCCGTAATAGCACATATTACGCTGAAGCTCCGTAATATCCAATGTCCCCCAGATGCAGAACATATACCTGTTCCCGCACCACTTTAAAAACCTTTCCATTACTTCCGGAAAAGGTTTGCCCTGTTCGAGATCTTCCTTATCTATCTGTATTATCTTTGTAGTCATGAAATGCATCCGGGGATAGATCTTGGGTTTGACGATCTCCTCAAATCTGTCCACTATCTGCATTTTACGATTGAGCTTTACAGCTCCTATTTCCACGATCTCAAAAGGCAGACCGCCTTCGTGTCCGATCCTTCCCTCGGCCTGATTCCATTCAAGATCAAAAACTATATAATGCATGCACTGTCTCCAAGTTACACAATCCATATAATTATACTAAATGAATCCGATTTTTACTAGGGTCGTTTTCCTGTCGTATATGGTATTATATGTATTGTATGAATACCGAACAAAACAGCGAAAATCTTACCCCTGTCATCCTTACCGGCCTTCGTACGGATGAATCCGAAGAAGAGTTCGACCGTGCCGTTAATGAGCTCAAGAGCCTTTGCGAGGCATGCGACCTTGAGGTAAAGGGTATATTGACCCAGACTCTTGATCATCCCGATAACGCCACATGGATAGGATCCGGGAAAGCGCAGGAACTTAAATACCATATCAGGCTGGCAGATGCCGAATGCGTAGTCTGTCTCGGTAATCTTTCCCCCACACAGATGAAAAATCTGCAGAAGATCACTGAGATCCCCGTATGGGACAGAACCCGCCTGATCCTTGAGATCTTTTCCGAAAGAGCAAGAACACGGGAGGCAAGACTGCAGGTCGAAACCGCTTATCTTCAGTATATGCTGCCGAGACTGTCGGGAATGTGGCAGCATCTGGGCCGTCAGGGCGGTGGCGGTGGCAGCCGTGCGAACAAGGGTATCGGCGAAAAGCAGATAGAACTCGACAGAAGGCAGATCTCGCACCGCATCACGGAACTCAAAAAGACTCTCTCGAGGATCGAACAGGTTCGGGATGTCCAGCGCAGCGGCAGGATGAGGGACGGATATCCAAACGTTGCCCTTGTCGGTTATACGAATGCCGGAAAATCATCCCTTATGAACCGTCTTCTTGATATGTCGGAATCAACTTCTGACAAAAACTATGAGAAGAAAGTGTTCGAAAAGGATATGCTCTTTGCAACGCTTGATACATCGATCCGCAAGATCGCGATCCCCGGAATGAGACCTTTTCTGCTATCGGATACAGTCGGATTCATAGAAAATATCCCGCATGACCTTATAAAGGCTTTCCGCTCTACTCTTGCAGAGGTCAGATATGCGGATGTTCTGCTGATCGTAATGGATTCGTCGGATCCGCATCATGAAATGCACAAAAAGATCACGGAGGACACTCTCCGTGATCTGGATGCACTCGGTATTCCGAGGATATACGTATACAACAAGGCTGATCTTCGCAGCACCGGTCTTGATACCGCAAATCTTCCCGACAGGGAATTTGTATATATTTCGGCAGCTACCGGCTATGGAATTGACTGTCTGCTCGATTCATTAAACAAAATCTTCTGTTCCGGTGACAAAACGGTTGATGTTATCATCCCTTATACAGACGGAGATCTGCTGAACCGCATACATAACAATGCCAGGATCATCTCCGAAGAGTATGAAGAACGGGGAACCCACATCATAGCCGTCTGCCCTGCTTCTCTTGCCGGATACATAGATTCCTGCCTGTAAAACAACATTTATTTAATGGTGAAGTATTCATCGGGTACTTTGATCTTTGTTACTCCCATATACTGTCCGGGGTCTCCGAAAATATATGTATCCTGATATACCAGAAAAATATTATCAAATGCTTCTCCGGTTTCGGCATTTGTATACTTTGCACCGTTCCATTCAGTCTCGGGTGTATAAATCTTGTATGCTTCCCTTATCGCATTCAGATCGGTCAGCTCCGATTCTCCCATGATAACATTTCGTGCATGTTCCGCAAGACCCGCCGAATTCGTAAAACCGTATGAAGATGTCCACGTACCGAATCTGCCTGCTCCGCCTGCTGCAACGATCGCCTTTTCCACTTCAGATGTTATCTTTCCGAAATCTCCTCCCGCACCCGTAAGATCAAGATCCAGCGCACCTGGATATCCCATAATAGGCGAGGGAAGGTCCGCCTCGATAAAATACCCTCCGTTTTCAATAAGTCCCTTGATAAGCGGCTCGGTATGAGCATCATTCGTGCAGAAATATGCGCTGTTCTGCCCGTACTTTTTAACCCACTCCGGAACATGTTCCGTTATAAACGCCTGGGCCCCCGGAACTCCGACCTCAGTAGTGGGATCGGGTGCTTCTTCCATCGCAAACGTCATGCCGAATTCTTCACATGCGGCCTTCATGATGTTCTCACGTCTTGCGTATGTTTCATATGAGAGATGCCGTGGAAAGGAAATATGTACAAATGTATCACAGCCGAGTTCATGCGCGGTCCGGATTATCAGATATCCTCGGGAGACAAAGTCATTATTGACCACCAGATCAGCCACATCTCCCATATCTTCGAAAACATCGAACGTCTCTCCTGCAATACATAAGATGTCAGGCCTTTTCTCCTTTATCCTTCGAAACGCCTCATCTGTTCCTTCAACTGCCTGATTGACAATGATGGCTTTCATTTTGGGATCATCCGCAAGCCCGGTCATTACACCTACGGTAGTCTCGAACTCATCGGTAAAATTATCGGGATATATGGCAAGCGTCACGTTGTTGTCACCATATTTCTTCTGAAAGGCCTCTGCACCGCGCCTGTCATCCTCTGACTGGGAAAAAGAACCCGTAACTATACCTATACGAAAATCTTCAGCATCATCCTCAGCCTGTGCCGACGCTTCTTCGACTTTGGCTGCATCAGCTTCAGTATCTGATATCTGCGTCTCCTCCTGATCATCAGACGAGGCAGCTTCCGTATCCTTTGAGCTGCCGCAGGCAGTCATGGAAATAACGAGCAGAATTGCCATTATCGCACTTAATGTTTTTTTCATAATGTCCTCCTTGATATATGTATTCATGTTCTGTTCTTCTCAATAAACCTGGCTGCGCTGTCCATATCCTTGACAAATACTCCCTTACAGGCATTTCCGAGCTGCTCCTTAAGAGCCCGAAGTTTAACGGGAGATGCAGATACCGCTATAACTACCGGCTTATCAATGTCATCCTCTTTTTCGACAGCCGCTTCTTCCTTCTGTATCAGATCCGGAGGAAGATACTTCATGAGCAGTTCTTCAAGTGCCTCATACATAACAGGCTTGCTCAGATAATCCGAAAATCCCTCTTTGATGTAGTTCTCCCTCGCCCCTACGATCGCATCTGCAGTAAGTGCTATAACAGAAGTGTTATCTGCAAGATGTTCTGATCTGATAGTCTCAAGCGTTTGTGTACCGGACATACCGGGCATCATCTGGTCAAGAAGGATCAGGTCAAACGATCTCTTGCGGAGTATCTCTATACATTCTTTACCCGATTCTGCGGTAACAATACCTATCTTTGTATCCTCGAGGAGGGCTTCTATAACTTCAAGATTCATATCATTGTCATCAACTATCAGAATAGTTGCCTTAGGAGCAATAAGAGCCGGTCTGTATTCATGTTCCGGATTCTGTATTTTCGACAGATTATCGGCAAAATCTCCAACCGGAGTCCTGTCTACCGCCTCCTGTTTCATCGTAGCCGTAAACGTCGTCCCCTCGCCGTATTTGCTGTTAACACCGATCGTTCCGCCCATCATCTTTACAAGCCGCATCGTGATGTTAAGACCAAGACCTGTACCTTCGATATTCCTGTTCTTATCCTCCTCCAGTCTTTGGAAAGATCCGAACAGTTTTCCGAGATCTTCATTTTTTATGCCTATTCCCGTATCCGATACGACAACCCAGAGCATGCTCGTGCCGTCATCATATGAAACATCAACAGACACACTTCCTTCGTGGGTATATTTGATCGCATTGTTGATCAGGTTCAGCATGACCTGTCGTACCCTTATCTCATCACCATTAAGCACGGAAGGTATATCCTTTGAGACCTTCAGATTATATATAAGTCCTTTGTCCTGTGCTTTCTTCATGGTCATGTTAACGACATCATTCATTACCGATGCAAATCCGTATTCAACCGGAACGAGCTCCATCTTACCGGATTCGATCTTGGAAAAATCAAGTATGTCATTTATTATCGACAGAAGTGTCTTGCCTGCACTTTGAATATCAAGTGCATATTTGCGGACCTTATCTGATACCTTTTCACGAAGTATCATCTCATCCATTCCGATAATCGCATTCATCGGAGTTCTTATCTCATGGGACATATTGGCCAGAAAATCACTTTTCGCCTTGTTCGATGCATTTGCGGCATCCTTCTCGAGTTCAAGCACCTTACGTTCGTATGCGGTCTTCTGCTCCTCGAGCTTCATCTCCTCCATCTCTTTATTGTATTTCAGTTCATTTCTGTGTCCGACATAATAGATCGCAGATATCATCAGGAATATCAACGCACAGATCAGAATAATTATTATTCGCTGACTTCTTACCTCCGAATACAGATCATGATCGCTGACGACCAGTACCGTATTCCAGTCATTTGTTATCCTGTTGACATAGACCGTGTTCAGCTCTCCATTCCATGTATATACAAAACTTCCGGAATCGGCCCCGTTAATGGCATCCAGGAATTCCCGACCTCCCGGTGTATCACATATATTGGTTCCCTTTTTGGATTCGTCCCGATGAGCTATCAGCATACCGTCATTACTGACTACAAAGCCATATCCTTTACCGTTAAGGGTAAGTTCACTCATCATGGACTGTATACCCTTCAACTGGACATCAAGTGCGATAACGCTCTGTCTGTCCGGCAGCATTCTGCAGACTGATACTATAAGATTCCCTGTCTGGGCATCAATATAAGGCATGGTAAATACAACACCCCCATCGGCAGCCTTTGCCTCGATGAACCAGTCACGGCTTTTCGGATCATAACCCTCCGGCGGTACCCAGTTAAGTCCATCTATATACTTGCCCATGATATAGCCATATATACCTGTATAATTTTCATCAAACTGCTCGGTAACATTATTCGTTTCATCTACAAGGAATTCATGTATCCTTGCCGAAGTAGTTCCGCTGATCAGCATGTGGTGGACACTGTCGCCGGCAACATGTAATACATTTTCCGCAGTATTCAGATGGTTGTTGATCATCGCGGAAACCGTCAGGATCCTGTCCTCCATGACCGCATTCGAATTGGATACCGCAACGTTATACATAAGCATTGACGTATAAATGACCATAACGGTCATAAATACGAACAGAAAGATCATGGGTATGATCATTCCTGTTTTTCTGTGAGAGCGCACCTTTATCCGTTCAGTTATCCTGTTACTGATAATCTTCTCCATCTGTAATGCTCCTAGATAGCCAGTATCGTAAATGTCTCATTCGAAAGAACGTTATACAGTCTTCCGTTTTTCTTACCTTTTGCGGGACAGAATTCACCGTATATGTATACGCCCTGGACATTCAATCCATCGGGAAGACGGCCTTCGTAAGCGCGACCTTCCGCGTTTTTATCTGCCACGAGCAAACAGTAACGCGCAGCACATGATGAGCAGAATATGCTGCTGTATTTATAATCCCGCGATTGTGAGATCTTATCCAATATCTCATCAAATGCCATCTTGACCGATGCTTCGATATCCTCCTTTGATATGAGTACCATGTTGAGTTCCGAGCCCTCATCGATCCTTCCGATATATCCGCATGAATGATTTTCGTGATCAATGACTCCAAGGCAGCGAAGCGTGTCTATCTCATCCCCGTCGCTCGTTTTCTGGGTGGCCAGAAACGGTGTCCCGAGAAAATCGAGGATTACCTGTGTCTTGTCCGTGATAAGCCCCATCTCCCGGATAAAATCGGTAACCGGACGGCCATCAAGCTCATATACTACCGTACCTTCAGCTTTTGTTACCGTTTTATGAAGGTTTGTAGTAAGCGTTGTAGAATGCTCTATCGTAAATATCGGCCTGACATTTCCCGACACCACCATCATAACGCCGCAATTTTGCGAAACGCCTTCATTCGTAAACACATATGTCGAATCAAATGTCCATCCGTCCGAAGCAACTCCTCCGTATACCGGAACCTGTCCCGACTCCTTGTCAAGGAGACTTACGATATCATCAAACGTGACATTTGTAAGCCATGGAACGTACGTAAATATCAGTTTTGCTTCATCATTAAGCAAAGCAGTACATTCATTGTATGTATCCGCAAATGCGCATATATCGTCAGGACCTTCGATGTCTCGAGTCATACCGATCGAAAAGCTGACGTCATCTGCTGTCAGAACAAGCAGGGAAATACTGCTCTGTGAATAGCCTCCCGTTGACAGGACACCTATTCCCGTACATCCGAAAAACGGAAAATCGAACACCTCATTTAGAGTTCTTACAAGTTCTTCCATGTCCGGTTCAAAACCGCAAAAAACGATCCCGCATGTATTGGTCTGGAGAAGAGACATATCGATCCCTTCTTTTAATTGGGACACTGCAAGAGAAATATCATCCACTTCATTTGTAAAAGCCTGTAAGGACCTCACGTCATGCTCCCTCCGTCTCTTATCACATAATCGATCGTATGATCTTTCAGATACTTCCGTGCCTGTTCATCATTTCTCACAAACACTCCCCTGCACCCGTCTCCAAGAAATCTTCTGACCTGTGAGAGTGCTGCAGTTGAATCGTTGATGACAAGGACAACCGGCGCAGAATCAGCATCCTGTTCCATATGAGCATCCGTATAGATCTTATCTTTCGGAAGATACTTAAACAGTGCCGCCTCAAGTTCCTCGTACATTACCGGTTTGGACAGATAATCGGTAAAGCCTTCCCGAAGATACATATCCCTTGCTCCTACTATTGCGTCCGCGGTAAGCGCTATCACCGGCACATTCTCAGCAAGATTTTCGTCTTTTATCACTTTCAGTGTGGAAGTTCCGGACAAACCGGGCATCATCTGATCCAGAAATATCATGTCAAAACTGTTCTCATGCAAACATTCAAGACACTGCGGTCCCGACATGGCATTTGTCACCTGTATGCGGGTATCCGAAATAAGGCCGGTTATCACCTCATGGTTCATCTCATTATCATCAACGATTAGTATCCTTGCATCCGGAGCGTAAAGCTTCATTCCTTCAGGAATGTTCTCCGCGGCAGCTTTCTCAAGCCTTCGGCCAAAATCTCCTATAGGAGACGGATCGATACATTTTTGCACTATACTTACGGTAAAGACCGTTCCGCTTCCGTATTTGCTGCTGACACTGATCTTCCCTTCCATCATGTCAACCAGCTGCTTCGTGATATTGAGCCCGAGCCCGGTCCCCTCTATATTCCTGTTTCTTGTCTCTTCAAGCCTGCTGAATGAATCAAACAGCTTTTTCAGATCTTCGTCGCGAATACCTATTCCCGAATCGCTAACCCTAATGATGAGCTTTTCATGACTCCTGTCATATGATACGTCAACGGATACCTTTCCCTCCTCGGTATATTTAATGGCGTTGTTTATTATATTGAGCATGATCTGACGGACCCTGATCTCATCACCGTAAAGAGTCGTGGGAATATCACCGTCAACATTCATTTCATAAACAAGACCTTTATCATTCGCCCTCTTCATAGTCATGTTTACGATATCCATAAAGATTGCGGAGCTGTCATACTTTACCGGTATGATCTCCATCTTGCCGGATTCTATTTTGGAAAGATCAAGGATATCATTAATGATCGACAGCAGCGTTTTGCCCGCACTTCTGATATCAAGTGCGTGCTTTCTTACATTGTTATCCGTTGTTTCACGAAGAATTATCTCGTCCATTCCGATTATCGCGTTCATTGGAGTTCTGATCTCGTGGGACATGTTGGCAAGGAAATTGCTCTTGGCATTATTGGCCGCTACAACCTTTTCTTCGTTGAACTTGCGCAGCCTTGATGCATAATCATTAAGATTGGAAAGCATCGACAGATCCTGCTGCAGTCTCAGGTACTCTCTCTTTAATATATGATTTTCTTTTTCAAGCTCTTTGATGCGGACATCTTTATCCATGTTCACAAACCTTTCTATACAACATTCATGACCGCGACAGTATCATGAGTCTTAAGGTACCTGTCCTTTGCAGCTTCCCCGACTACACATACGCATTTATATATGCCGTCAAGCCTTGTTTTCTCCTGCTTCAATTTTTCGGGATCATCACCCCATATGAGCATTACCGGAAGTTCATCCGCACCGCTTGGTGAAAGCTGTTTTTCCTTTGGTATATACTGTTTTAATACCGCTTCAAGAACTTCATATTTAACCGGTTTGGATATATAATCGGTAAAGCCTTTGGCCAGATAGCTTTCCTTGGCGCCTATGATCGCGTCCGCTGTAAGAGCGATAACAGCTGTCCCCTTCAGGATATCAAGCCTTTTCATCTCAGATAGTGTCTCTTCTCCGCTCATACCCGGCATCATCTGATCCAGGAGTATACAGTCATACTTTCCTTCCGAAACTTTTTCTATACATGCCACGCCGGATTCCACATAGTCTGTAGGAATCTTTGTGTCGCGAAGAAGTCCTTCCATAACATCAAGGTTCATCTCATTGTCATCAACCACGAGAAGTCTTGCTCCCGGAGCATACAGTCCCACTGCATCCTTCTCCATGTTTCCGAGATATTCCCTGACTGCTTTTGAAAAAATACCTATCGGAGCAGCCTTGACTACTTTCTGTGGTACCGTAACGGTAAACGTACTCCCTTTTCCGTAAACACTTTCAAATGTGATATTCCCTTCCATCATCTGAAGAAGGCTGTTGGTGATATGAAGCCCCAGGCCTGTTCCCTCTATGCTGTGATTTTTCCTTTCGTCAAGCCGCTGGAAGCTCTTGAAGAGTTTGTCCTTGTCCTCCTCCTTTATCCCCATTCCGGTATCGGTTACCTTGATGATCAGATTGATATAATTACCCATCATTACGGATTCTGAAGATATATCGATCGAAACGCTGCCTTCCTGCGTATATTTAATGGCATTGTTTATGATATTGAGCATTATCTGGCGGATCCTGATCTCATCGCCTTCCAGAACGGAAGGGATCGATTCGGATACATTGTATTCAAAGGCAAGACCTTTCTTATTCGCTTTGTACCTTGTCATATTGAGTACATCGTTAAGTACCGAAGCGATATCATACTCACCGGTTATTATCTCGAAGTTTCCGGATTCTATCTTGGAAAGATCGAGGATATCGTTGATTATCGAAAGCAGTGTGTTTCCCGCGCTCTTGATCTCGAATGCATAATCCCTTATCCGGCTCTCCTTGGTGTCCCTGATGATCATTTCATCCATCCCGAGTATCCCGTTAAGCGGAGTCCTGATCTCATGGGACATGTTGGCAAGAAAATCATCCTTGGCCTTGTTGATATGCATCAGTTCATTTGCTTCAAGCCTGATACCTATAAGCTGCTTGATCGTATGGATTATGGAGCAGATCATGAAACCAAACAGACCCAGGGCCATGAACAGTCCGGAAAAAACCCCGTTATGTGCGAACGTGTATGCGATTATCTGAATGATCGCCGACAATGCCAGAACAACGAACCCTGCCGCCACAAACCTGTAAGATGTCAACAGATGCTTCTTCAGATCCATAAACAGAGTGGAGAACATTATGATGATCCCGATAAGCGCACATATGGCGGAACCGGCAAAACTGTCAACAAGCGGTACTTTCCCGGAAATGAAAAGGATCGCGCAAACAACGAAATCAGTGATAACAAGGATACCGGCACAGCTCAGAAGCTTTCCGTAACGTCCTTTTTGAAGCGAATTCAGAAATACAAAAAAGGGGAGCGGCATGACCATTACCATCAAAAACGGTATATCTGACATGACCGATATATTTCTCGTGTAGAGTTGCCGGAAAATTGAATTAGACAGAACCCAACAGGCACCTATTATGACACCGATAGACAGGTGTTCCATTTCAAGGTATTTACCGTGAATGAACTTATATGTCACAGCCGCGATCAGACATATGGTACCAAGAAGCAGAAGGGACAGACCGACAAACAGTTCCAGCCCGTATTGTCTGAACAAATGTGCCAGTATTCCAAGCCTTGTACCGATATATACTTCATATACCATGCCGGAATTATATTCATAGTGTACACGAAGCTCTTTTCCGGCATCTTCGGGATATAGCGAAGCCATAACATAGCACTCGGCGGACCGATCACCCAGCAGACGGTAATCCTCTGTTTTATAGACTGCTCTTACAACGTCATTAACAAAGATCTCCATATCCATTCCGCGAAAACACAATACGTTGTAATCTTTGTTAAACTGTCTGGGCAGAGTTGTTTCGAGGACGATGTCCGAATCCGTTCTTCCGGGCACGGCAAAGGGCACCTTTGAACCGTCAGACTTTATCTCCACCCAGTTGTCACCGGGGAGAATATCGCATATATCTCCGTTCACAGGAGTATTCTTCGGCATGAATATCTCTCCGGCGATGATATATCCGAATACTGATATGAGGATGATCGCAAGAATCGTTTG
>JBGUNV010000193.1:0-5333 GCA_045117595.1 Lachnospiraceae bacterium | reverse complement strand
CTTGCAGAGCTGATCCTGTTGACGGCAAGCTGGAAAGACTCTTCCATCTGATCCAGATCTATCTCAGTATCCACTTCATACAGCCTGTATGCCTGCAGACTGGAGGAATCGATCTTATTCGTTGCCAGAAGCATGACAGTCAGCCAGAATCTGAACATATCCGCTTCTCTGCGAACCGGACCCTGTCTCACAAAATCAAATACCAGAAATCTGCAGATCGCCGGATAGCGGTTGCGCTTCCAGAATTCCGAACTCCTTGACTCAACATGATTTTTCCAGCTTTTAGATATATCTTCCTCATCCATCCAGGGCATCCGGACAGAAATCAGCATTATTGTTGTCGGCCTGACTCCGTCGTATTCATATTTTTTCTGAAGTGCCCTGTACGCATCCTGCTGCTCCGGGTCTTCTACCGGTTCATATACAACTCTCGGCTGCATCAGCGGTTCTTCGATCAACTTGCTGGTGAACTGTTTTTCAGCCGGAGGAATTCCTCCGAGCATATGTGTCAGTCTGATGACCGGGTCACTGCTCTCACTGGAAGCATTCTCCGGTTCATTCCGGAAAACATCATAAGGATTCTGTATCCCGTCCTGTTTCCTGCGTGAACCATTCATGGCATTGCAGACAACGACCGCTGTCCAGTCTTTCCTGCCGTCTGTCAGTTCACGTATGTCCGGAAGGGCTTCATCGATAGTACGGCCTTTGGGATTCCAGGTGCAGAAGTCAAGCATGTCATTACGGATCGCATCAGAAAACAGCGATCTGTAAATGGAAAATGTCTCCATTGTTTCTTTAGACATTATTACTACTGAGTACATGGAGAACACCTCCTTTCACTTATTCTTCTGCTCCCTGCCTATTTCCTGTGTTCATCACGGACCGCACGGATCTTATTAGCGTCTTCCATTCTGTCGATTTTCTCCATAGCCGCAGCTATGATCGCGCAGGTACGGTCAAACAGAGATTCTTTGAACAGAGTTCTGTCCGCTTTGCTCTCGATTTCGACATCCTTGATATACTTGCTGAACTGTTCCAGTAAAATATTCCCCATCATTTCAGGGATCTCTTTGTCCGGAATAAAGTTTTCAAGATACCTTCTGATCTCCGCGATCTCGACCCTGATGATATTGATAACATCCTCCTCATAGTACTCTTCCTGAGTCGTGGACTTTTTCATCAGCATAGGAATGGAGAAAATGCTTGTCGCCGGCACCGTTTCGTTTTTCTTTCCGAGACCAGGCTCTTTGATCGACAGCCTGCTGATGCCGCTGAACAGGATCCCTTCTTCAACAGACTTGTTGCCGTTGACTTCATTTTCTATCACATGATCAATTCTTGAGTTGATTTTCTCTACCAGCTCCGGATAGATCGAGACAGCATCAAGAACTTCATAGAACTTATCGCACTCAGTGCCGTTGGAGACTATGAGCTTGCTGTCATCCATATCAAGGGTATCGACTTCCAGCTTGTAGACGCTGCGCGAATTTTCCTCATACAGCTTGACATACCCCTCGATCAGTCCCCAGAAGAAAGCAGCATAGATCTCGTTTTCCTGTTTTCTCTGATTATCGTCATCAAGATCCGGCATTTTGGAGACAAGATGCCACCATCTGTCTATGTGCGGTGTGATCTCCTTACTGAAATGAGGTGACGGATGGATTCCTTTTACAAGATCATAGTAAGCTCTGAAATACTCTCCTGTCGGTCTGTTATATGTCTCAGACTGTACTGACGGAGCGAATTTTCCGAGGTCATTCGCCCTGAGTCCATAGAATGACTGATAGAACATGATCATGTTCTTAGGAACATCCTCATCCGGTGATCCGCCGGAGTTCATGAGATTCTTCTTGATCAGCTGCGCTCTAGGCGAATCGTCGCCTTTGTCCGGAGCGAGTGATTTGTTGAAGGTGCATGCATGGATCGGCTCTCTGGCCTCTCCGAGCGGGCTTTCAATGAACGGGCAGGAAAGCTTCCTGGTATCCTCTATCTTCTTTGCTGTATACAGCAAAGTATCTATGTTGTCGGCCTCTTCCGGATTGCATTCATAGACTGCTTCCATCTCTATTGCGGAGATAATATCGATATCTATCTCGCTTCCGTATTCTCTCATGACGGAAGTCTTGAAATATCCGATGATGCCGTCATCGAAGAGCGCGCCGAAATATCTGTTGTTGCCCGGCTTCTCACGCATATTGGCATACTGGAGCACCTTGTAATAGATCTCCTGAGCGAGCTCGGAATCGATCGAGACCGCGCTGCCTTTGTAAGGTTTCCTCTCGTACATCCTGTCAAGACACTTTCTGGAAGCAGCAACATAGACAGCAGTACTTCCTCTTCTCGCGTCATACTTCTTGTAGATATCATTGATCCTGCTGTCGATGCTGTCCACCTTGCTCTCAAGCGTGTTATAGAAGGATTCGAATGCCTTGATCATGGAGTCAATATAGCTAATGCCCTTCACTATGACATAGTGCTGTGCTTCCTGTATCATTGACTCATCCACTCTCTTAAGATACTGTCTGTATTTTCTCTTGATCTCATCAGGATCATACGGGGACTTCTTCTTGAAAGGTCCCTTGCCTGCTTTCATATCCGCGAGATCTTCTACAGTCTCCTCCTCGTCGGTTTCCGGATTGTCAAAAGTCCTCTTCTCAAAAGATTCAAAGTACTCCTTGGCCTCCTTGAGTTCATAATCCAGACCCTTCTCGTGTTTCTTCAGTTCCTGAAGGATCTTGATCAGAAGATAACGGATCGCATTCGGGTGGAGGAACCTCCCATCGGTAGTAAGCATGTAGGATTCGAGCTTGTAGTCCTGCTTCTGATCTATATTGCGGTCTTTAGGAGGATTGAACATTGCATAGGCAAGGCTCTGTTCCACGCCCTGAACGTAGATCATGCTGCGCTTGCGGTATTTCTCCATTTCATGGTAAGCAGTAACGAATTCATCGAGATCTTTCTCAAGATTGCTGATCTGCGCAACCACCTGATCATGAGCCGAAGACATATCATCACTGCCTGCCTCAATGTCATTGCCGACCTTGTTGAGTATTGCATTGATATAATCGATCCAGCGGTCTGAACTCTTGGTGAATCCATCAGCTTCCATGCGGATGCATGAGTTCACGATTGCCTTGGCAAAAGGATCCTCCTGTTTTGCAAGGGCATCTATCTGTTTGACATAGAAATCTGCCGCGTCAGGATTCTGTGTGAAAATACCGCTTTCCATCTTCTTGCTGTTCTCAAGACAGATCTCGCGGTACATATTATCGAATACTAGCCACTGAGAGGATACGGACTGTCTTGCCCACTTAAGAGCAATGAAAGAACGGATATCCTCGAACGGATAGATCAGCATGGATGCTCCCGCTCCCGCATATCTGTTACGGCCTCTCTGATTGGCAAGTTTTCTTATCGTATTGTCCTCTGACGAATTGCTCCTCTTGTTCATCGGGCTCATCGACTGAGCATAGATACAGTTGGCAGCGTGTTCAAGATAGTCATCAAATGAATTGAGCTTGCCGCCATCCGCATTCTGGGCATCGAACAGGAAGCAGAAATCATAAGGTCTGACAGAATATTCTTCATATCCTGATATACCGACTCTCGGGAACTTCATGGATACCGAATCACGGTATCTCTCATGCAGTGTGTTGTCTCCCTTCATGAGGAACGCGTCAAGTTCTCTCAGCGTTGCATAAGCATTCGCTTTGAGGGTATTCCTTTCCGCCTGTCCTACAATTACCTCGTCAAATACTTCAGGGAGTATGAAGAATCCCCTTGTGATATTGGCGCTCTGGCGGAAATGCGTATTAAGGTAATTCTTGATATACATCGCAACCGGAAGAATCAGTCCCGATCCGGTACCTCCTGCAAGAGAACTGCAGATGACAACTCTCAGCGCCTGGTCGATCTTATCGGTCTCGACCTTGTACAGACTCTGGATCGCTTCATGCAGCGGTTCCAGCTTTCCTGCCCGGATGACTGTCTCAAAAGCAAGTCTTGAAATGGATCTTACCTGTCCTGCTCCTTCTGTCAGCGTCTTGCCGTTCACGATAGCATTTACCGGGAACCATGTATCTCTGGCATGTGTGTCCTGGTTGAGATAGTCTCCTACGGTCTGCTTCGTAGATGTCTGGATCGTATATATATGCGGGCTTCTCTCCTGTATTTCTCTCAAGTCATTGATATCAGTATCAAATACCGCAAAAGCAATATTATCTTTCTGCTCGTCTGTAACTTGATTCGATACTCTTTCAATGATCTTGCAACCAGTTCCTCCAAGTCCGATCAACAGTGTTGGTGCGTTCATTATTCTTTCCTCCTGAAATTCCGTAACTATATACCTGACTTCTGTTTATTGAACTGCCCTACTCATTGAGAGAGCATGTATACTTGACTCCGTTTATCTCAGACGTCATCGTCAGACCGGATGATGCAATAAATTTCCTTCCGCCTGTATCTTCTACAAGTCTGTCCGCGCGTTCTCCGTCAAACTGTATATTTTTCTTCTTTCCGAATTCTTTGAAGTTGGTTACTTCCATTCTCCCGCCTTTTGCGCCCTTGACCTGAAGCTTCGGCGCGCCGGCGATGCCTTTCGGCACATATCTTATGGATCCTTTTTCTGCAACATACGGCAGGAAAGTCGTTATTGTTTTCTTGGTGTACTGACCGTTGGTCGGCTTCGGCGGTTTCATATAACTGCCTATGATCTTGGATCTCACCAGCGGCCGCTTCTTAAGCTTTTTCGGCAGATAATGCTTTATTCCCGGCACATATCCGAGTATAAGGATCAGCAGGAGAGCTGCAGCCAGCGAGATAACTATCATTTTAAGATGCTTATCTATCCATGAGCGGTTGTCACTGATCCTTATGGTTCCTTCACCTGTTCCTGCCCATGATTCCTTTCCTACTTCTCCGCTATACTCAAGACTGACAGATCTGTCATCGTAAGTTTCGTGTTTGAGTTTTTCCGGGGAGACCGGATAGACATTATATATTCCCGGACTGTCACTTTTTTCTATTCTGTATTCCAGTTCCGGACCTTTTGCTTTTTTTGCTGCCTTTACAGATGGAACATCCATTTCCGCCCATTGTTCCGGTGTAGGCTCCTGCCCGTCAACTAACGCCTTTACGATCGTAGGCTGATCATTTTCAGGGAAACCCTTTTTGGACAACTGGTGGACCGTCCCGTCATCTACTGTAAATGTGATCTCTTTGTCTTTATAGATCGAATAATTCAGATGTGTCTGAACGGTATAATGCTCGAGATAGTGTGCCGTTGCATCTATAGAAAGAGGACCTTCTTCTATCGTAACCGTGGATCCTTTACT
>JBGUNV010000192.1:0-30695 GCA_045117595.1 Lachnospiraceae bacterium | reverse complement strand
CGCAACAAGGATGAACGCAGCCAGCAGTACCATCCATACGGACGGTGTTGTCACCCTTATGTAGTCATTAAGTTCTTCCGGTGCCTCAAGCCTTTCCAGACTCTTTTTTCGAAATAAATCAGCCATTTCCGACCCTCCGAGATCACTGTTTATTTTATACAAATAATCGCCGTTTGTCCATTCCTGTGACAGTTTTGTGACGTTTGTGCTGCTATCATACAATTGTAAGAAACATATAGCCGAAACACGAAAGGAGGTCTTGCCATTTCGGTTTATATATTACATAATCATAATATCAGAGATTTCAACCGGATATCTGTAAAGGAGGAATAATCATGATCAACGATAAGAAACTCAATGATTCGGAACTTGAAAATGCAGCAGGAGGTCTTCTCTTCGATGCAACTAATATTATCGGATCCGATCCGGATCGGAAGTGGGAAGTTCTTGATAACAAGAACGGCAATGTCCTGCAAAGATTTAGAACCGAACAGGAAGCGAGGGACTGGGTCAAGAACACGTATGGAGATAATGCTATCAATACGGCAACTGTGGATTGGAACTATGTACAGGCTCTTCGTTCCAGTCCCTTAGCATAAACACTTGGTTCAGAACCTTTAAGAGACAGGGGTTAATCCTCTGTCTCTTATTGTTACAGTCCGAACGCAACAACCGTACACTGCCTTCCGTTGCATTTGAAACTCGATGCTCCTATCGATTTGTATTTATTTGTAAAGATCAGTCCACGTGATACCGGATCTGTCTTGATCAGAGTGTCGACCGCATCCTCAGCCTTCTGCGTGCCTACAACGAGCATCTCTGCCTTGAAGTGTTCCGGTGCAACACTGTAAAACGGCAGCCCGTTCGGTCGTGTATGACTGTATGATGCAGCAAGTTCACGCGTTCGTCTGTCGGCACATGTTGCAAGTCCCTTGTTTGAAATAAACGGTTTGTACCCCAGGTCCTCCCTTATCTTGTTTATCGCCGTCACAACTTCGGTACCGAAAGCACTGTCACTCTCCCCGTTGATATAAATACAGCATGTGTCAACATCAAATTCCTCCGGTGTGATATATGGCGTCGGCGTAGGTGTGGGAGATGCATCGGGATCTTCCGTGGGGGATGGAGATACTTCTCCGTCTGTGGATGACGACAGATCCGGTGTCGGTGTTCTGGTCGGTATCACCGGAAGCGGATCATTATCGCCTTCAGGGCCCTCTGTGGCAGAAACATACAGATTATTCGGAGCACTCCTGTCCATCTGTACGGTCTTACCTTCAAAAGGCTTTGCACTCTCCTCGGCAGGCTCATTCTCGAGCCGGTTCTGGGTTTCCCCGTCAACAGATGCTATGGCATTTTTAATGTAGTCATCATATGCATCATTGCCCGTTCCGGTTTCATTTTCCGCCGCACCTTCATCCTGCCCGCCGGAAGCCTGTTCCGCCTCTTCGCCCGCTGCATCGGCATTACATCCTGTCAGCGCAACGCTGATCATAAGCACTGATGTTAATATGACTGATGTTATCTTTCTCTTCATACCGGTATATCCCGTCATGCTCCTATTTTTTCCTGATATGTCCTGGAGCGAAGAAAGTCGCTGCCTTAAACAGAGGGTTCTCAAATCTCCTCTTTACCTTAACGAGTTCATCTCTTATATGTATCCCCTGCGGACAGCTCTTCTCACACTTTCCGCACTTTTTACAAAGGGATGCCATGGATCTTTCATTCTTCATAGAGGTACACATGAAATATTCACGTATGCCGTTAAAATATCCGTCAACATAGGATGTGTTATATGTACTGAAGCAGCCGGGGATATCAACACCCGCAGGACAGGGCATACAGTATCTGCACCCGGTGCATCTGACTCTGACCTTCTTTTCTATCTGTTCGATCACCTTTTTGTATGTGATCCGGTTGCGTTCAGTAAGGGTGTTTTCTTCCATTTCGGATGCGATCCTTATATTCTCGGCTGTCATATCCATGGAATTCATACCCGACAGAACGGTTGTAACTTCCGGCTGATCCCACAGCCACCTGAGCCCGAACTCGGCCGCAGACCATCCAGTCTCTTCCCTGATGATCCTGACTGCTTCCTCGGGAAGCCCGTTTACAAGACGTCCGCCTCGTAACGGCTCCATTATGATAACGGGAATTCCCTTCTTTGCCGCCGCCTTAAGACCGGTCACACCGGCCTGTGAATTCTCGTCAAGATAATTATACTGTATCTGGGCAAAATCCCAGTCATAACTGTCAAGTATACTGATAAACGTCTCCGATGAGCCGTGAAATGAGAATCCGGCTCTTCTGATACTGCCTGATGCCTTCTTCTCTTCCAGCCACTTATCTATTCCGCGCGAACACAGAGCCTCCCACGTGGTCAGGTCGGGGAGCATGTGCATCAGATAATAATCCACATGATCGGTCAAAAGCCTCGAGAGCTGCTCATTAAAGTGCTTATCCGCCTCCTGGGTGCTCTTCATAAAATAATGGGGCATCTTGGTCGCAATATTGACCTCATCCCTTTTGCCGATCCTGTTAAGGATCTTTCCGAACACTTCCTCATTGCCGGGATACAGATATGCGGTATCAAAATAATTGACACCGTTTTCTATGGCATACCTGATCTCTCTCTCGATCTCAGCTTCATCAAATCCGTTTCCTTTTTTCGGAAACCTCATGCAGCCGAAACCCAGCACCGACAGATTATCTCTGTTGTTGAGTTTTCTGTAATTCATACGGTAAACCCTTCAATGACCCTGTACATATCCCTAAATGAACATAGCCGGTAATGATTCCGGCTATATCATAAACATTGTCTGATGTATGGATCAGATCATGCTATCTTCTTCTCAATTATGAGTTCGACGTTGTCACCCTTTATCGATACTCTGACATCATCGGCAAAATTGCCGAGTATGGATCTCTCGAGTTCGTCCCAGGCCGCTTCAGCGGCTGTATCGTTTTCCTTGGCCTCATCAATACTGTTACGGTATTTATCAAGTGACCACTGATAATCAACAGCCTGCGTATATGATGCATCTACCGCACCCATCGTGCTGTACATCAAAGATGAGCCGCCGTACTGTGCCTGAAGTTTCCCGACCTCATCCATCCTGTACATGCCGTTTTCCACGATCTCACGGATCTTGCCGAGTATTCCCGTGGCAGCGTCATTACGCTTGTTCCTGGATGATTCTATAAGCTCCTGTTTCTTGTCCATATCCATCAACGTCTGAACGGTAAGATGAATACGTACAGTATCATCGGTACCCTCTATCCAGAAAAGCGATGAAAAATCTCCGGTTATTGCCGAAACCATCCCCATAGTCTCTTCCGCAAGCAGATGGATATGCATGCCTGTCTTGTGATCAAGACCTTCCTTGACCAGAAATCCGTCCGTTACTTCAAGAGCCTCATCAAACCCGGCTCCGGTACCGTCAACGATAACCTTGTTGGTAATCATGGATCATACTCCTTAAGAACTGGATCACTCTATCGTCAGGATATCGGAAAATCCCGTAACATCAAATATCTCTCTGACCTGCTCGGATGCATTTTTGATGACCATTGAACCCTGCTTGTTCATGATCTTCTGGGTTGACAGCAGAACACGAAGACCGGCGCTTGAGATATAAGCCATATCCTTAAGGTCAAATGTAAGTGCATCCACGCCGGAAAGATCGTCCTTGAGGGATTCTTCAAGTTCGGGAGCCGTTGATGTATCAAGTCTTCCGTCAAGTGTTACCGTTAAAGCCGATCCATCCTTAGTCTTGGAAATGTTAAGCATTATAATACCTCCATTCTTATACAAATCTGTACTTCTAATGATTTTACCACATTTTATTACCCGTGTATATTTCTAATGGTTATTTTTTCTTCTCCTCATCTTTCTCATCCTGCGCTGATGAGCCACAAGTATGATGAAGCATGTTACAGCCACACCGAGCGCTACGATCGCGCCTCCGGCAAGCCAGGCGATGAGTGATCTGGGCGTTGTGGTTTCCTTGGCGATGGCATACGGTGAAAATCTGTCAGTCCTGAATGTTATGGTCTTCGGATCATCATCAAGGTCAGGAAGAACGCTCAGTTCACCGTTATGTACGCGAAGCACCGAATATGTCTTGCCGGCTTCATATACCTCATCCGGTATCTCAATGACCACTTCCATCGTTGTGGGAAGTTCGGTCACGCGCTCCGTAAACCCGTCAATGGTTTTGAGCATTGTAAGATCAAAGTATTTAACAGGCTTCTTGCCTACCGCATTCTTCATAATGCGACCTATGGCACCATCTTCTTCCTCCTGTCCGGTAAGACTGACGGCTATATCAACCTGCTCGCCCTTTACGAGTTTCATAACATCATCCGTTGTGAGCATTTTCTGAACAACAACATCCAGATCCGGGAAGCTCGGATTGATACTGTCAGCGGATGCCATCATAAGCTCTTCTCTGGACAGTTTGTTATAATCAATACTTATCATCTTGGACGGCTCAAATGCATTTACCACATATGCTCCGAGATGTCCCGTAAGGAATGCGGCATCCAGGATCGGCATCGTGTCTCCGTCAGCTACCATTGTATTCACTTCTTCAGATGTCTTACCGAGCATCTTCGTAACATCCGAATCCCCCCGGTCCTCGTAATCAACTGTTATACCGAGTTCATCGTCTGAGGGGATCTCAACACCGGTCAGATCCATCTCTTCAACATATTTGTCGCCACCTTCGCCCGCGGTTGCGGCATCCAGGTCTATCGTCGAGTCGGATTTTGCTGTGTTCTTTGAAGTTTTTTCTATAGGCTGAACCTTCCTGCTCTGAGCTGTCTTGCCGGACGCTTCGGCAGCCTTCCGGCCGGCATCGGTCTGCACAAATGCCGCCGCGATCAGATGAGGGCCCTGAACGTTTGTGAAAGTATAACTGCTGACAGGTCCTACCATGGCACCATCCACAGCCACGGCCAGTATTGCAAATCCCGATTTGGGAGTGATCGTATAGGTTATATTCGACCCGTATAATACCGTAGTCTTGCCGCACGGGCTTATTGTACCTCCGGTCGTTGCCACTCCCGCGGAGATCTCATATGTTATTCCGGATGTCTTTATGAACACGGCCGTACACGTATAATCTTCCTTGACCTTATCGATCCTGTACTCGGCACTCCTGCTCACATATTCATCATTAACCTTCCATCCGTCAAATCTGTAGCCGGGTGCCGGAACAGCCTTTATGGTAGTTCCTTCGTTAAGCTTGAACTCTCCGCCTCCGGATACCGTACCCGCATCCTTGGGATAAACACAAAGAGTAAGTGTATGCCTGGTTCTCTTGAAGATCGCCGTGAGCTTACGGTCGACCGTAAGATTTTCAAGCTTTATGGATGCATCCTTGCTGACTATGGAATCTCCTTCCTTCCATCCGGTAAATACATAACCGTCATATGCCTTGGCAGAAAGAGTGGTACTCCCGCCGTATCTGATCGTTCCCCCGCCGACAACACTACCGGCATCAGAATTATTTGCCACCGCCGTAACCGTTACATTGTTTTGCGAGAACTTCGCCACTGCGGTAACATTGCCCTTAATATTTGATATCGAATAGTTTGTTGCGGTAGAAACCTTCTTGCCGTCTACAACCCATCCGTCAAAAACAAAATTCTTGTTCGGTACGGCAGAGACCGTAACGCTCCCACCTTCCGAAACGGCGCCTCCGCCGGTAACGTAACCGCCCTGGGCAGGATCGGCATATGCGCTTACGTTATAACTGTTGCGCTGCAGGGATACCGACGCTGATCCGGTCTTGGACGGATCCGCGGTACTTGCCGCGATCACTGTCAATGCTGTCGATGACTCGTCACCTGCGATTGTAAGGATACCGTTTTCCGATATTATGGTTCCCGTTGACCTGTTTCCGGCAACAGTCCACTTGACCGCAGGTACATTATTTGAATTTCCGGTAACCTTAGCCGTAAACTGGGCAGATCCTCCAACTGCCAGCGTGATCTTGGACGGACTCACATCCACATTGGTCACTACTTCCTTCCTGGGAGTTACCGTTCCGGTAAGTGTCAGGGATAATGCCCTGGTAAAGTTCGGATCTCTCTTTGAATCGGCAAACCTTATATATGAGCTGTATTGCCCCGCCGGAAGATCCGAATCCATAGACACATTAAACTGGGTAGTCTGCCCCGGTTCAAGATGGCTGTCTGCCCCGCGAAGCGATACATGGAATGCACCGTCTGCATCATTAGTCTTGGAAAAGATCAGATCCACGGCAGAAGATCCCGTATTACTCAGACATACGGATATAATATCTCTTTCCTGTCCTATCTGAGCGCTTCCAAAATTTATCGTGGAAACCGGTGACCCGCCGATCGTAGCCGTCAGACTGTATCCCTCTTCCTGTTCGGCTTTCTTCTTTTCTTCCTCGGCCTTTTTGGCTGCCTCGGCCTCCTTGCGGGCGCGCTCTTCTTCTTCATCAGCTAAACGCTTGGCTTCCTTTGCAGCTTCATCTTCTTCAGCCTTCTTAGCAGCCTCATCAGCCTCCTTGGCAGCTTTCTCGTACGCCGCTTCCCTTTCAGCCTCTTCGGCCGCTTTCTTTGCAGCCTCTTCTTCGGCGGCCTTCTTTGAAGCTTCTTCTTCAGCTGCTTTCTTAGCTGCTTCTTCCTCGGCAGCCTTTTGGGCTGCTTCCTCAGCCGCTTTCGCCGAATCTTCTTCGTCCCGGCCTTCATCGGCCTGCCCACCGGGTTCTTCTGCAGGAGGTTCCTCCGCAGCAGGTTGCTCTGCAGGAGGTTCCTCTGCAGCAGGTTCCTCCGCAGCAGGTTGCTCCTCCGAATACTCATCCTGAGCACGCACGATCATGGTTATTCCGATGATATCCGTTGTAAATATCGTCAGCGTCATAACGATCGCAACAATCAGTGATATCGTTTTTTTCATGTTATGTTTCTCCTCTCATAAATCCTTGCCCAAATAGAGCTGTCCTGATCATATATTCTAACTGTAATGGTATTCCCGTCACACAAACGTCATACTATTCATCCTCATCATCCCACAGATCGTAACTGATCTCATCAAGCTCCGCATGTGTAAACTCCGACCAACTGTACTGGTTCATGTAATCTCCGAGATATTTGTATTGGGAATCATTCTTTTTCTCAAGCCAGTCAAACAGATCACACTCGATCCTGTCCTTAACTATGGCCATACTCCCGCGCTGTTTCAGAATAATATCTTCCAGTTTGTACTTTCTTAAGGTATTACACAGATCCTGTCTCAGATTACGCAGATAGGACATTTTCTTCTCCGGATCCGCATCATCTTCCCAAAGGTTTGCGATTATCTCTCCGCTTGTTGTCTGCGCACCACGACTGTTAACGAGTATCGCAACAACTTCCTTTGTCCTCGTATACTTGAAATCAACAGGCTTTCCGTCCACAAACAGCTCGAAATTACCGAAAGTCTGTGCAAACACTCTCTTGTATTTTTTCCTTTGTTCGGGAAATCTGAGCATTTCAAGCTCAGCTGCCACATCATTCTCATTGCACGGCTTCATGATATAGCCGCTCGCATGAAGGCGAAGTGCATCATAGGCCGGTTTGGTATCGGCCGATACGAATATCAGATTGACATATGGATTCAGTTCCTGCAGATATCTTCCCAGATCAAGTCCGGAAAGCTCCGGAGTATCCGTCGCCAGAAAAGCAACATCTATCTCCTCTTCACGGGCTTTTGCGAGTGCTGAAAGAGCATTCTCATAAAACAGAAATGTATTATCGGTTGATAATCCCTCGAGTATGGTTCTGATCTTCTCCAGATCATTAACATTGTTATCTACTGCCAGTATATTCAATCGGCACCTCCTTTCGGAAGTTCGACCGAATGTACGGTCTGGTTCATCCGCTGTTCGGGAGTCATGCTGAGCGGATCGGGCTCACCTACCACAAGTGTATCTCCGTCATTTACCGCCGCTTCATGAAGCGGTCCCGAATTCATGTCGGAAAGAACGAGCGCGGCAAACCTGTCATAATTATCGTCATCTATGACCGGGAAATGGTATTTCATGCGATACCAGTGCTGAGGATCATATCCTGCCCCGCCTATATAGAGCCGGTCAGCCGTATCAGCCACTTCGTCGACTCCTGCCGCCTCTCCGGGGGAAAGCTGCGAATCCTCGCAAAAGAGCACTGCATAAGCTTTGAGTATACGGTCACGCACAGTCTCATCGGTACCGTTATCGTTTTTCCTCCCGGTCGGAGTGTCCATAACGGTATAATAGAAGTCCCGGGCTTCTTCATTTTGATCGAAATCGACTATCGCTTCATAAAACTTCCTGACATCGATCTCATTTACGGATAACGCCATATATGTATCCCTCCATGGTAAACAGGGCCTGCAAATCAACCCCTAACCACATGAGGGTACCACATATGGTGTTGAATGTAAAGAAATATACTACATATTCCTGTGAAGCAGTTCATGCTCATGACCTGAAATTATATCCTCCCATACACGGGTAAGGAAAGGATTCTCATCGGTATACCGTATGCTTGAAAGCTGATCGACCCTGTAAATGCCGTCCATACGGGCCGCTCTTGTCTGCGGTCCCATCGGTACCGGCTGACCTCCGCCGAGTATGCAGCCTCGTCTGCAGGCCATGACTTCAACAAAATCGTACTTCGCCCTTCCGGCCTTGATATCTTCAAGCAGGTCTGAAGCATTCTTGAGTCCGTGTACTACTCCTATATGCAACTGCCTGTCGCCAAGCTCCACCGTTGCCTCCTTGAAGCCCTGTTTGCCACGTATACCCGAATATTTGATATTCTCAAGTGTTGTGTGATCCTTATCGGGCGACAGATGCCTCAGCACGGCTTCCGTAACACCACCGGTTATACCGAATATCGATGCTCCTCCCGAAGCCATCGAGAACGGTGTATCACAAGCCTCACTGTCAAGACTTTCAAATTTGATACCGACCTGTTTGATCATACGTATGATCTCCTGGGTAGTTATGACTATATCGGTATCCTTGCGTCCGTTCGTATGATTGTCAGGGCGCAGGATCTCGTCCTTTTTGGCCGTACATGGCATGATAGCAACGATATAAGTCTGTTTTCCCTCTTCTTCATCCTTCTTTTTGAAATACTCCCTGATGACCGGAGAAAACATTCCCATGGGAGAACGGCATGTGCTGATATTGCCGGCAAACTCCGGATATTTATTCTCACAGAACTTAACCCATCCGGGACAACATGATGTAAACAGCGGCAGATTTTCACCCGACTCGAGCCGGGCAGCAAATTCCTTCGCCTCTTCCATCACCGTAAGGTCTGCTCCGAAGTTTGTATCATATACCTCGTCAAATCCCATGACACGAAGTGCCTTGACAAGCTTGCCCATCGAGTTTTCACCCTTCGGGATATTGAACTTGTCACCAACCGCTACCCTTACAGCAGGAGCTATCTGGGCTACCACACGCATCTTAGGGTTCTCTATGGCATCCCATACTTCGGTAACATTCGTTCTTATCGAGATCGCGGCTGTAGGACATACAACGGCGCACTGCCCGCATCCGACACAGTCCGTGTCACTCAGATTCTTGCCAAAGGCAGGTGTGATCTGCATGTTCGATCCCCGATGGGCAAAATCTATTGCTCCGATCCCCTGGTTTTCCGCGCACGTTCTGACACAGTCACCGCAAAGTATGCATTTATTCGGATCCCTGACGATACAGTTTGAACTCATATCTATCGG
The DNA here is from genome assembly GCA_045117595.1 of Lachnospiraceae bacterium. GTDB lineage: Bacteria > Bacillota > Clostridia > Lachnospirales > Lachnospiraceae > UBA2868. The sequence continues at coordinate 20,947 of JBGUNV010000192.1, read as the reverse complement.
AAGGGGATCCTTCTTGTTCTCAAACCGTACAGCGTGAACACCGACACGATAAGCAAGGCTCTGCAGATCACACATTCCGTTCTTTGTACAGGTTGTGCAGTCCCTGCAGTGGGATGACAGCAGCAGCTCTATGATGAGTTTTCTGTACTGCTGAAGTTTCTTGGTGTTTGTATGTATGGTCATTCCGGGTCGGGGCTGTTCGGAACACGATGCGAACATCTTGCCCCTGTCATCCTCTACCATGCACATTCTGCACGCACCGTATATCGACAGATCGGAATGATAACAGAATGTCGGAATGTCTATCCCGGCTTTTCTGATCAGAGAAAGGATATTCTTCTCACCTTCTATCGGCACCTTGATGCCGTCAATCATCATATAATCCATTTAACTTCCTCCGCATGTTTTGAGTCTCAGGAACACTTAATGGCCTTGAATGGACAGTTATCCGCACAGGCGCCGCACTTGATACATTTACTCTGATCGATGGTATAGGGCGATTTGAGTTCGCCTGATATCGCACCGACAGGGCAGTTTCTCGCACATTTACTGCAGCCCTTGCACAGAGCCTGATCGATCACATACTGTGAAAGTGCCTTACATGTGCCTGTCCGGCACTTCCTGTCGCGGACATGTTCCTCATATTCATCGCGGAACACACGAAGCGTTGACAAAACGGGAAGCGCGGCTGATTTCCCCAGTCCGCACAGAGCCGTATCCGTTATGGCCTGTCCGAGTTCTTCGAGAAGATCGAGCTGCTCCATGCTGCCCCTTCCGTTTACTATATCCTCAAGTATCTCGAGCATCCTCATTGTTCCCTCACGACAGGGGACACATTTACCGCAGCTCTCATTCTGTGTAAAGTTCATAAAGAATCTCGCGACCTCGACCATACATGTATCTTCATCCATGATAACAAGACCGCCGGATCCGATCATCGCTCCCTTGGCTTTCAATGAGTCAAAGTCAAGCGGCACATCCAGATCGGAGGAAATAAGACATCCGCCGGACGGACCGCCTATCTGGACAGCCTTGAACTGTTTGCCTCCCTTTATACCGCCGCCGATATCATATATGATCTCGCGAAGCTTTGTACCCATCGGCACTTCGATAAGACCCGTATTATTTATGCTGCCCGTGACCGCAAACGCCTTGGTTCCCGGGCTCTTCTCCGTACCGATGGAACGGTACCAGTCCGACCCGTTTATTACTATCATCGGAACATTTGCATAAGTCTCGACATTATTCAGGACCGTAGGCTTACCGAAGAGTCCCTGCTCAACCGTGCGCGGAGGTTTGGTCCTCGGCATGCCCCGCTCTCCCTCTATTGATGCCGTAAGGGCGCTTCCCTCACCGCATACGAAAGCACCTGCTCCCTTATTGATGTGAAGCCTGAACGAAAAGCCCGAACCGAGAATATCATCTCCGATAAGACCGGCCTCCTCCGCCTGAGCTATGGCAATCTTAAGACGGGATACCGCAAGAGGATATTCGGCACGGACATATATATATCCTTCCTGAGCACCTACGGCATATGCTGCTATCAGCATACCCTCTATCATCTTATGCGGATCACCTTCCATGACCGAGCGGTCCATAAACGCCCCGGGATCACCCTCATCACCGTTACATACCACATATCTGGTCTTCTCCTCCTGACGGGCGACCTGCTTCCATTTATAGCCCGTCTGGAATCCTCCCCCTCCTCTTCCGCGAAGGTTTGAATCATATATGACCTCGATCACTTCCTCGGGTGTCATTGTAAACAGAGCTTTTTCAAGAGCCTTGTATCCGTCAAACGCGAGTGCCTCCTCTATGTGCTCGGCTCCTATACGTCCGCAGTTTTTAAGGACAAGCCTCATCTGACCGGCATAGAACGGGATATCCTCCTGGGCCGGATATGTAACACCGTTCATAGAATACAGAAGACGCTCAACAGGCTTGCCGCCCAGTACCGTCGTATTGTATATATCATCACAGTCTTCCGGTTTTACCTTTATATACAGATAGTTATACGGCTCTATACGTACGAGCGGTCCCATCTCACAAAATCCGTGACAACCGCTTTTTTCGACATCAGTATCGTTACCGTGGGCAACCTCTTCGCCAAATAATATCTCGGCATCGGGGTTACTGCCGCACAGTTCACACATCCTCCTGTAGATTTTCTCGGAACCGCCTGCAAGGCATCCGGTCCCGGCACATATGAGGATACGGCATTTGATCCCGGCAATACGTTCCTCGCACTGCTGCCGTACACTGTTAAGGTCTTCGCGTGATAACAGTCTGTTCATGCTTCGCCCTCCCTGATCTTTTTGATCGTCTCCGAAACCTTATCCGGAGTCATGGCGGGATGCACTTCATCATTTACCGTCATGACCGGAGCAAGGCCGCATGCGCCGAGACATGATACAGTCTCAACAGTAAACAGCATATCATCGGTCGTATGCTTTTTCTCGGATAATCCGAGTTCCTTATACAGCCTTTCAAGTATCAGTGTCCCTTTTCTGACATGGCATGCCGTGCCGTCACATACTTTGATGACATATTTACCCTTTTGATCAAAGGAAAAGTTCTCGTAGAACGTGGCAACGGAATATGCCTTTGCTTCGGTTATCCCGATATTCTTTGCAACATAACACAGCAGTTCCGGCGGGATGTACCGGTAAACTGCCTGAATATCCTGCATAATGGGGATAAGTGATTCCTTCCCTTTTCCGTGGACGGCTATTATCTCGTCCGCCTTCTCATAAAATGATCTGTCCAGCATAAAACCTCCGATCCTGATGCCATGCATTATCAAACATTTCAATCATTATACCACCGTTTTATCCCGTTGAAAATCCGCGTATCTTGCTGTATCATTTTAATGTAACCGTTGACTGTAAATATGAAATGTGAGGTGGCTTATGAGATACTTAACGGCACTTACCATATTAAGTCTCAGTCTTGTCCTGTCAGGCTTCAAAGCGCCTGAATATGCGTCATCAGATACACGCGTTGTTGCAAAAACAGCAAAAACCGGAAAGACCGAGAATACGAAAAAGGCCGAAAAGGTAAAATCAAACAAGATGGACAGGGACACAAGCCTTAACGATAAGGATAAGTCCAAACAGGACTCGGGAAAAGATGTTCACGAAGACGGAGATCTTACAAAAAAGGAGCTCAATATAATAAACAGAAACCTGAACAGCGGGGAATACTACGGGTTCCTGCTCTCAGATTATGACGAACCCAAATACATAGACTGGGATGAGGTATTCTACTGCGGCGCCGGCATTGATCAGGAACGGCTCTCCAAGGCGGCCGAAAAGGAATTCCTGCGGAAGACCGGAAGTGACGAGATCTACACCGATCTTACGGTTCTGGCGGGAGATGATGTTGAAGATTTTGTATTGAAGACAACGGGACTTCCCTATTCCAAGATGAGAAATCCTCTCGATTGGACGTACCTCAAAAAATACGATCTGTATGTATTTGAACATGGTGATACGAACCAGGTAAATATCGAAGTGCTTTCAGGCTATGTCAGAGACGGCGAGTATATTGTCAGATACAACCACAACAACTGGTGGGGCGAATACTCCGACTGTGAATACGAAGTATGCTTTACCGAATCCGATGACGGGTACTGTTTTATTTCAAACCTTCCGGATCCGGAGACCGGAGCCAAAAGTCAGTATATAATCCCCGACAGCGATTCCCGATATATTGATGATGACGATCTGAACGGTATGGATGCAGACACCTTACGGCTTGCAAGGAACGAGATATATGCACGCCACGGGAGAAAGTTCAGGGACAGTTCCCTCCAATCCTATTTTGACAGTAAGAGCTGGTACAGTGCAACAGACGATTCCGACAGCAAGATCGAGAATTCGCTGAACAAATATGAGAAAAGCAATATCCAGTTCATCTCAAAATACGAGAAAAAGAAACGCTGAAATCACACGTGTGAAGTCTGTCCCCTCGTTTCTATGAGGGGACTGCCTTTGCCGTCAAGGTATTCACTCGTTATCGTTACACGTCCTATATTGTCATCCTTTGGTATCTCGTACATTATATCGAGCATTATCTCCTCGATTATCGACCTTAGGGCTCTTGCCCCCGTATCCTTCTCCTGGGCCTTCTTCGCAACACTTTTCAGTGCATCATCCGTAAACACAAGATCCACCTCATCCATGGACAGAAGTTTCTGGTACTGTTTGATGATCGCATTTTTCGGCTCTTTTAATATATCCACGAGCATTTCGTCCGAAAGCCCCTGCATCGTACATATTATAGGCAGTCTCCCGACAAATTCCGGGATCATCCCGAACTTTTTGATATCCTCGACAGTCACTTCCGACAGTATATCCTTCCTCTTATCAAGTGTATCCTTCAGTTCCGCATTAAATCCCATGGAAGTCTGTTTCCGGAGACGCTGTTTTATGATCTCATCCAGATCCGGAAATGCGCCGCCGCATATAAAAAGAATGTTCCTGGTATCCACCGTTGCCAGCGGTACCATGGCATTCTTGGAATTGGCCCCTACCGGAACCTCAACTTCCGCTCCTTCAAGTATGCGCAGCATGCCCTGCTGAACGCTCTCACCCGAAACATCCCTTGAGTGCGAGTTCTTCTTCTTCGCTATCTTATCGATCTCATCTATGAATATTATGCCTGTTTCGGCCTTTTCAACATCATTATCGGCAGCAGCGAGCAGTTTTGATACGACCGATTCTATATCATCTCCGATATATCCTGCTTCAGTCAGACTTGTAGCATCCGTGATCGCAAGCGGTACATCGAGAAGTTTCGCAAGAGTCCTGACAAGATAGGTCTTACCGCACCCTGTCGGTCCTATCAGAAGAACATTTGACTTTTCTATCTCAACATCCCGCAGGCTTTCTGCAAATTCATCGGGTTTCATGGCTTCCGATGCGACACGCTTGTAATGATTATAGACTGCAACAGACATTACTTTCTTGGCCATCTCCTGTCCCACAACATACTCATCGAGCATATCCTTGATCTTATGCGGGAGCGGGATGTTTTTGATATCTATGGCCGGTGTTCTTTCCTTGTCATCCTTATCTTTTTTCTTAACCGCGGGAGTGCCGAACATCATATTCTGCAGATCGGCCATATTCAGAAATCCGACATGCGGAAGCCCGAATCCTCCGGCAAATCTTACATTCCCCCCTTTTTCGGTTTTATCATCATCTTCTTTGGGATCATCGGACCCGGTATTTTCGACGGTGTTATCTTCCGGGACCGCTGTATCATCCTTCCGGTCCCTGTCATTTTCCTTCGTGTCATGACTTCCGAAATTTGACATGAACAGATCCATGCCTTCCGTATTATTCGTCATCCCGGAAAGCTGTCCTGCTACTTTCATTGCATTTTCAAGGCACCCTCTGCAGACCTTGATGCCTCCCGTAACAGATACAAGATCTCCCACATCTTCCGTACTTCTTCCGCAAAGACTGCAGTATTCTCTGTTCTCGCTCATTTCCGACTCCAGTGTTTATAAAAATAATTGGGACTTGCCGTACACTTAAGTATCAAGCCCCGTGTCAGTTTTTTGTAGTTCTTTCCAAGCTTATATCCCGCCAGCCGGAACGCACACTGAACCGCAAACGGGATAAAGGTAAACGGCCTTCCCTCTTTCCGGAAATAAGAAAACGCGGTGAGGACATACGTTTTTCCTTCGGATTCCGAGGATACACCCTCAAACACCTCGGGGTGCATCGCCTGGGAAACGGCCAGGTCAAAGTTCCTGCGCAGTTGCTGCATATTAGTGTAATTATGGGAATGATAAACCCTGGCATCAGCCGCATATGCGATCGCATATCCGTTCTCTATGAGCTTATGCGCAAAGACCATATCCTCATTAAAAATCATATCGACCGGGAATCTTCCGAGCTTTTCAAATACGTCCCTTCGATACATCGCACACGCATTTGAACAGAAATATGTCTTGATCCCAAGCGTATCCCTGTCCTTTACCGACTTGATATATGAGTGTGACGGGTAATTGAACGATCTGGAAAAACGCTCGATAAGAGATGCATCCGGATTCGGAAGCTGTCTTGCATATGCCGCCCCGACAGCAGGGTCATCAAATGCCTTCATAAGTTCACCGATCAGAGTGTCATCCGCAGGAGAAGCATCCATGGTCATGAACAAAAGGAAATCGGCAGTACTTCCTTCAGCGGCCCTGTTTCTGGTATCTCCATGATCGAACTCCTCTTCGGATATGTTAATGATCTCAAATGTCCTTTCGGCCTTATCAAATCCGTTGGTTTCAAGAAGCTCATCAAGGTATCTGCGTTCCGTATTGATAACAACGATACGATCAGGAGCAGCCTTTTGATCACGGAGTCTGTTTATGATGGTAAACAGCCGGTCATCAGGCTTATATGTGGGAATGATGATGTCAATATGCATTCTTGTTTATAAACCCCCGGAATACCGTCAGGACCAGTATCTTGATATCGAATTCAAGTGTCCAGTTCTCGATGTAATACAGGTCATGTTCGATACGCTTTTCTATCGAAGTATCACCACGCAGACCGTTGATCTGGGCCCATCCCGTCAGGCCCGGACGAACCTGATGTTTGATCATGTACCGGGGGATTTCCTCCCTGAACTTTTCCACAAACTGCGGACGCTCAGGGCGCGGGCCGACCAGTGACATCTGGCCCAGCAGTATATTAAACAGTTGCGGAAGCTCATCGAGACTGGTCCTTCTGAGAAACCTTCCCACTTTTGTGACCCTCGGGTCATCCTTGGTGGTCCAGCCCTTCGCTTCCTCCTCCTCGGTCTGCTCTATCATCGTTCTGAATTTATACATCTGGAACGGCTTGTTATGCAGTCCGACTCTCTCCTGGGCAAAGATCACGGGACCGTCGCTCGTTGCCTTAATCAGTATCGCAGACACTATCATAAAAGGAGCAGCTATCACTATGCCGCATACAGATCCGACAATATCTACAAAACGTTTTACCAGTGCGTTTATCGTTATGTTCAGCGGAACATGTCTGATGTTTATAACGGGAAGTCCCTGAATATCCTCAGTATAGGGGCGGTTTGGTATAATACCTTCGTAATCGGGGATAAACTTCGTATGGACACCCGACTTTTCGCAAAGCCCGACTATCTCCTTGAGTCGTCCGTACTGTCCCAGCGGAAGGGTTATGGCGATCTCGTCAAGTTTATTCTCCGGAAGTATGAGCGGAAGATTGTCGATCGTCCCCAGAACCTTGATTCCTTTGTATTCGGTCCCTCTTTCGGTATTATCGTCCAGTATGCCGCGGATAACATATCCCCACTGGGGATTCAACAATACCTTCTTGATATAGCTTTCCGCGGAACCCGAATACCCGACGAGCAGCACATATCTGAGATTGTACCCGCGTTTCCACCAGAACATCATGAGCGCCCTCATCATGTTTCTGACCACGGTCTCCAGGCAGATACATACTCCCCAGAATATGAAAATCATCTGTCTCGAGAAATCGGGCTGGTTGATCACGTACAGTATCACCATGAATATCAGGGCACCGATCGTATTGGCCTTGATAACGTTTAACAGCTCCCTCTTTCTGCCCGAGGCCCTCCTGGTACTGTACAGATCGAGTTTCGAATACAGTATCAGATAACCCGGTACGAGAAAATACAGTGCCACCATATATGTCTGCATCGGAAGGCCTTCATCATAAAGCAGCAGACCGCTCTCAAATTTCAGAAAATAGGAGAACAGGTAGCTGATCACTATGACAAAACCGTCTATGATCAATGTCAGTCTGTTTATGAGTCTCTGGTTGTCTCTGATCATAAGTTTCTCTTTATCCTCATCCGAATATGCGCCTGAACATGTTCAGCCACAATTCCAGCTGTATCCTGCAGTAATTATCGATAAACGCGCTCTCAAAACGAACCTTGTGCCCGCGTGTACACAGTTTATAACCTTCCACCACACCGGACAGATAATCGCGTCCGAAGCCCTTTGCCGTAAAAAACAGGGCTTTTATCCCAAATCCGATCAAAAGGAACGGGATGTTTATGAGTATCTGCAAAAACGGCATGTTCTTGTAGATAATATATCTGCTGTTTCGGGCCGCCATACGTACCTTAAACGGGTTATACCGTGACCCGGTCGTTGCGCTTCCGGCATGAAGCACCCTTGCCTTCGGTGCATATCGGTTCACGTACCCCCTGATCCTCGCCCTGTATCCGACATCCACATCCTCGAGATACGAAACGTGCAGCTCGTCAAATCGTCCTATCTCATTAAGTACCGCCGTTCTGTATATGGCAGCACCGGCGCACGCCGAAAATATGCGTGCCTCCCTGTCATATGCTGTGGACTTTGTCCCCTTTCCGAGCGAAAAAGCCCACCCGAGCGCACAATACAGATCTCCTGCGGAATCTATCCTGCCCGGATCGCTCATCTGCAGCATCTTGGCCGCCACCGAGAAAGTATCCTCACGTCCGTTTATGGCCCTGTACAGTTCCTCCACAAATTCCGGCTCTGTCCTGGTATCGTTATTCAAAAGGATCAGATACTCCGTCCCGGTACGTGATATGCCCTCATTGACGGCACGACAGAATCCGAAATTTTCGGACAGTCTTACAAGCTTTACACCTTCATACTGCTGTACGATCCTGTCAGATCCGTCAGAAGAAGCATTATCCACCACCATCACATCGCACGCCATGGTCTGGGCCATAAGGCTGTCAAGGCAGTCTCTGATATACTTTATCCCGTTGTAATTCGGTATTATTACGGTAACTTCACTCATCTGGATCTTCGCCTGAACACCGCCCTGTGCCTGTAGTAGATATCATATCCTTCCTTCAGGACAATCCGGGGGCTCATGGTTTCTATTGCATCTTTCCTTATAAGCACGCAATCCGGTGATGCACCGGCTACAATCTGATCAAGACACGCTCTGTGCATGGGACCCGAAAAATGACTGTTAAGTCCTGCAAATCTCGGTTTAATCCCGTTCTCGCCGTCCTGATCAAATCCCGCACTCTCCACCTTTCTGTCGGTCCCGATGATCTTACCGGTAACCGCACCGATAAAGGGGATGCACATGCATGACATCATATCCTCCAGATATCCCTTATCTGCGGGTTCAAGATCCGGGGACAGTATCATCTCATATTCCGGTCCTTCATCCTTTATCCTGTTCTCCGGATCTATGTCATATTCAATATCATAAAAACCCAGATGCGGACTGTGACTTACTGCAGCCTTTATACCTCTTCGTCTTAAATGATCCTCAACGGCCCTCTTTCCCGCTTCATATGCATAAAGCTTGGACTGCGGGTTTTCGGCTGTGGATCCTTCAGTACTCCTCCAGTGATATGAAACAGTCGGAACATGTATTATCTGGTCACGCCTGATATTCTCCGTGCATCGGAGAATGAAATCATGATCCTGGGCCCCGTCGTACTCGGTCCTGAATCCTCCGACACTCTTGGCAAGGCTCGTATCCGCAACACAAAAATGGCAGATATAGTTATTCGTACACAGCAGAACCGGGTCAAAACCGGGTTTTATATGTGGATCAAAGTACCTGGTCCCGTCGGCACTGACCTTGTCCTCATCCGTATATATGAGCATGACTTTCTCTATCAGCTCATGGCTTATGCCTTTTTGTTCCTTTGTCTCTATGGCACTCATTATATCAAAAAGAGCGCTGTTGTCCAAAATATCGTCGTGATCGAGAAGGGCGATATAATCACCCGTCGCATTCGCTAATGCCTCGTTGGTGTTCTCCGATATCCCCTTCGCATCCGTTCTGATATACCTGACTTTGTCATGTATGCTCCCAAAGGAGTCACGGCATGACAGATTATACTCTTCCATAAATGCCAGAATTATTGCTCTTCTGGATTCGTCACGGCTGGCATCGGCAAGTATCAGTTCCCAGTTTCCGTACGTCTGTTTACCGACGCTTTCCAGCATCAGGCGGAATATCCCGGGATCCGTTTCATAGACCGGTACAAGTATGCTGATCCTGTACGGATGCATAAATACATGTTCCCTTTGGAGTGCAAGCTGTGCAGCGTCCGCAAAATGCGGAACATAGTCTGCCTCATCGGCATCCCTTCTCATGCGCTCAAGTCCCTTGTAAAACGTCTGAACAGGACCGTTCCGCTTCAGATAGTTTATTCCTCTTTTCAGATAATTACCCTTAGCCATCAACCTTTATATCCGTCCCTGCGAATACCTCCAGTTCCTCCGGAGTACCCAGAACATGGACGCATTTCGGATCTGTCAGGCAAATCCTGACCTTCATTCCCTTTTCTATCATATGATTGTACATGGGGGCTATATATTTCTCGCCCTTTTCGGTCCTTGCACTGTCGCTGTAATACTCATCATAAATGCTCTCGTACAGTGCACATGTTGAGAAATAGTATGCACCAAGCGTGCAGTTGTCGGAGATACGCTGTTTCTCCCTGACTTCCGTTGCATCCCCCATCTCATCAACGGCAACAAAACTCCAGTGATCTCCCGGAGCATTAAAGCACGGTATGAACCCGTCACCTTCTATATCTTCCCGGCGCAGACACCCTTTTTCCACATATGTGTCTATATTGTAGACCAGAAGGCTGTCTTCGCGTTTCCACAGGGGGGCTGCACACATCGCAGTCGTGGCCTGCCCGTCAGTAAGCTCGTCTATCTCAATGATATTCATCTTCAGGCAGCTTCCCGCGATCTTTTCCCATTCACTGCGGATAAAATCTCCGGCATCGTCTTCCTTCCTTACGATAAAATAATAATCATTGTCATCCGAATAATAACCCGTAAGGCTTTCCATAGACCACGCAAACAGCGATCTGCCGTGTACTTCGATCTCATATTTGGGTACCGGATATCCCGCCTTTTTAAATCTCGTACCCAGGCCTGCCATAGTGATCACTATCTGCATCTGTCCCTCCTGACTATCTCATTCAGTTCATCCACGGTTCCGGACAGGAACTCCTTCGGACGGACGGTCCTGTCATCCACATAAAATCCCCTGCTGCCCGGCCACGGCTTTCCGTAGATTATCTCATCATAGGGAATTTCCCACTTATCCAGCCAGTCCAGAAGCACTCTTGCCGTATTCACGTTGATCAGGCCTATATTACCTTTATATGTGTTCATGTTCCTGCTTGTAAGAAGGACGATCCTGGCACCCTGAGCCTTGTATTCGCGGATTTTCTCCACCATCTCGGGATAAGGTACAAGATCCTCATATCTTTCATCTTTTTTCTTGACCGGACACAAAGTGCCGTCAACATCAAATATAAATGTCAGATCATCATTCATTTTTCAGGTTCTCCAAACTGTCAAGTATTGCTATGGCATTGAGTATAAAAGCAAACACTTTCTGCGGTCTGTCCATATGAAACGGCAGCATGGACAGGAACAGGGATGCTTCATACAGTCTGATAAGGGACAGGTCTGTACCGGCAGCTGCCAGTTTATCCCTGAATATTTCAACAAACTGCCTGTTATCGGCATCAACCGTGACCTGAGCCTTCATCTCCTCGTTGATGCTTATCTCGTACAGCCCGCTGTTAAAATAATCGTAGTGTCCGCATATCGAATGCGACAACTTGGCGTAGTCATAGTATCCGTCCATATACAGACCGTCTTCCGTTACGGCTCCTTTCGGATCGATGAGCACTACCTGTTCATCCGCACCCGAATACAGAATGTTGGAAAAGCACATGTCGCCGTGGCTTATCGTCCTGACGTGCTCAAATCTGTACATACCGCGCATTTTGTCGTATAGGTTTACATAACGTGCCACTATCTCATCGATATCCCGATAGGGAGTGAGCGCTGCTACGAGCATTGCAACCCTGTCATAACCGGGCATCTCCCTGAGCTGCCGTATACGCTCATGGACTTTTGTAACATAAAGCTTTCTGGCCGAAGCCTCATACTCCATCTGCGTCACTTCGACTGTCTTTCTGTGTGCAAGAAAATAAAACAGATGCTTCAGTAATCCCTCAAACTCGTCAGGAGTTATGGAGCCGTGCACATATCTGATCGCAAGATCCGTCATATGGTAACGCTGCATCCTGTAACTTGCACTTTCTGAGGTCTCTTCGTAATCAAAAGGCCTTACGAACCACTGTTTCATATCATCCGGCAGAAGATGGTAAAACGTGTATTCCGCCTTTATCTTCTCCTTCTTGGGCGAGGATTTGACAACGGTATACTCATCACCCGTCAGCGAGTTGAAGAACCTCGCATCAAATCCTCCCGTTATAAATGATCTGAAGTTTGCTGTCTCCGACAGATCGGAAAAAGCATCGCTTGTGATCTCCGTATATTTATCAAAGTCGGAATGCTTTGCAGAAAAGAATGCCTGTTCATCTTTGAAGATAACGCATGCAATTCTATTTCCATGTGTTATTTTATAGTTCTCTCTCGCATATCCCGCTTTGTATACAATCGTCTCTACTTCCTTTGGTTGCGCAATCCCGAAGTCCGAGAAGAATAGAATAACGGCTGTATTCCTTAATAAGGTCATCTCCTTTGATCCTGCGTCAACAAAGCAGGAAACCTGTGGCATCCTCTGAAATTCTTCCGCGATCAGATCGTGAAGTGTCTGTCTTTTATAGATCGTACACCCGAAACTCTTGTTCCCGGTGATGCCCGCTATATCCCTTCCGGGTTTTCTGGTATCGTCATAGACTATGGCAACGCTTCTGTTCATCTCTTTTTATCCTTTATGATCAGGTATCTTACGGTAAATATCAGTGTCAGGATCAAAACAACCGATGCGGATACTATCGTATACTGCATCTTTATACTGTAATCCACTCCGGAAACGATCGATTCGATGTATGCCCCAAAGTCCGAGACGGAAAACGAACTGCCGCATATCTTCGAAAATCCGGCAAGTACCGCTATCTCCAGGATCCACGCCGCCAATGAGAACAAAAACAGTATCCCGTAACGACCTGTTACAAGATTAAGCACATACTCATACCATCCGTACAGTGTTTCAAGCACCGAAAGCGCCATCATGGACCTGGCGGACTGTCTTGACGTGATGATATACCTGTTCAGGAAAGCGAAGGTCGGCGGAAAAACCCTGTAAGTTATCAGCACTATGAGAACAAATGCCGACAAAAGGATCGTCGGAACCGTTACTTTTCCTGCTATCAGGATCTGATAAGGCAATAGTATCAGCACAAGTGCAAGGGTATCAAAAAACCTGTCAACGAGCACGGAGAAGAAACCCGTCCTGAAGCCTCCGGATATCCTGTAGAAAACACCTATCCGGTAAATCTCACCAAGTTTATACGGAATTATCAGGTTTACAAACGTTGTCCGCAGGTACGCCGGAACGAACCTGTCAAAGGATACCTTCTGATCCATAACTATCAGATACATCCTCATCATCTTGATCAGATGTACCAGAAGAAAGCCTGCCAGAACTGCTATCGCCAGCAATATCTTCATACAGGATCCGCCTCATACGTCTCTACGGCCTTTTCCCTGTAATCCTGTGTTATGACCACCGGATCATCATAATAGTCTTTCAGCATGCGAAGGACCTTTACGGCCTGGGAAGCCATCTTAACATTGGATACCTGATCGTCTTCCCTCCAGCTTATCGGGTAAAACTTTATATCATGGCCGTAATAGTCGGCCGCCAGGATCATAACATAATTAAACATCAGGTTATCGGGAAATCTCTCATAAAATCCGTCCTTTAACATTTCCACACTGTACATATTGAGTCCCGATCCCAGGTCATAGATCCTTCTTCTTGTCACAAACGCAAACAGGAAATCATATACTATATTCCCGAGAGTCCTTATAAGTGAGTAACCCTCAAGCTTCGATCCCCTCATGAATCTGGCTCCCAGGATACAGTCATGCTTTTTGTAGTAACCTTTTGCAAGAACGGGAAGGATATCGGAGACACATCCCTGGTCATCACCATGTAATACAATTACATGCGTATATCCGTGTTCAACAGCATATTTAAATGCAACCTTATGGGAACCTCCGAGTCCGTAGTTCTCCTTATTGCGAAGAAGTGTTATCGGCATGCTCGCGTGGGCTGTCATATAGGACTTCACGGCTTCCTCGGTTCCGTCGGTACTGCGGTTATTTACGACTATGACCTTTGATATGAAAGCCATGACCGGGGCTGAAAGCTGATCCAGCACTCGTACTATCTGCTTTTCGCAGTTATATGCCGGAATGAACAACAGTATCTTCTCTTTTTCCATTACCGTCTCTCCTTACTGTTATATGCCTGTTATCAGTAATCTAATATTCCGCGTTGATATCGGTCTGTGACAGATCGATATGTTCAATCTCGCCCTGGGAATCCGGCTCAACTCCTTCAGGTACGATATTCTTACCTTCCTTATAGTCGTATACTATCTTTTCGGTACTGTGCTCCGTATAATATGCGACCGCCTTCGCCGACTCTATCCCGACCATATTCAGTACATGCTGATTGTAATGGTACTGATCGAGCATATACTCGGTGGAAACCTTTGTCAGTATGGTCGTCGCCACGGCATAATAATCACTCTCGGCACATATCTCCTTCTGGACGTTTATTATATCCCGGAATATATCCTTATAATCGATCGTTCTTCCGGGCATTATGATAAATACCTTCCTGACCCCTCCGATAAAAAGCGGTCTCATAACATCATCAAGGCATGTCTTGTATACCGCAGGATCAGTATGATCTATGGCGTCCGACTCCCCATGCAGCCACAGTGCATACATATGTCCGATATTATAACCGTTGTCCCGGAGAAACTTTACACTGGTATCAAGACGCTGTTTCACATCCTCCGCAACACCGGAAGTTGTCCAAACATCCATATCGGTAGCACCCATAGACATGGAAACAGCTATGACCTTTCTTCCGGTCAGTTCGTGATATTTGTTTATAAACGACGACACCAGTGATCCCTTCTTGGCTTCCGGAAATTCATGAAGTCCGGAAAGATTGTTCTCGTTTATACCAAACGGCTCGGTTATCGGATACAGTTTTGAAGGATCTGACACAGCCCTGAATTCTTCTCCTGCTTCGACAGGCACATAAGGCGCAAGCGAAGCATCTCCGCCTGCTCCTGACATATTTGACTGTCCCATGAAGAATATAAGGTCAACATCTTTGGAGTTATTATCTTCCCTGTCATCTTCTCCGACAGATTCCTCATCATCTTCTGTTTCATCCGCGTCCGTTTTAGACTGTTCGGATGGCGATACGGTATCCCCAGAGAAAGTCTCACCCAGACCCTCCGTATGATCCTGATCCGGCTGCAGAGTCCCGATATCTGCTGTCTCTGCGGTATCCGCTTTATCTGCCGCATCCTCCTCGGTAACATTCTCAATTACGCTCTCATTGACTGCGGAAGCGGTTTGTTCATTATCATCACACGCCCCCGTCATAAACATACACACGACGGCAGCACATACTGCAGCCATCCTTATCATCATGATTCTTTTCATATATATCACTTCTTTTCCAATGTCATTTTTCTTGAGATAAAATTATATACCATGACAACGCCCGTTGCGAACATCTTGACAACAGCGGTCACCGCCGAAGGATATCCCTCTACTACGGACGGCAGGAGTTTTTCACATATTATCACACCAAAATACAGTATAAGCTCGTTGATCCCGAGTCCTATAAGCGACAGAAGGGCAAATATTGCAAATTCCTTCCTTCTGTCCATATCATCTCTGCGTTCAAACACAAATTTCATGCTCATGAAATAGTTGAACACGAGCGATATGCAAAATCCGAAGAGTCCGCCTACTGTTGCCGCACCTGCAACATCCATTCCGAACATGCGGCACAGTGCCGAGACTATCAGTGTTATAACAAAATCAATAACAAACGACAATCCGCCGACTACACCGAATTTAAGTATCTGTGCTATCAGTTTTTTTCGTTTATCCTCTTTTGTAAGCTTATCATCATCCATGGCTTTCCATCCTTATAAGATTTATACCCCCGTACGTCACAAACAGCATATATGCATAATATACCACTGCCGTTACGGCTTTTGATGCCGTATTCTCATCAAAGATCCTGAGCACGAAATATACCAGGAAGACAAGTCCAACATAGCATATCCGTGAAATATTCCCGGAAGGCAGCGTGGCAGAATCATCGGTATCACCCGTAAATAATGCTGCAGCGGCAGACAGAACAAAGAAATCATATGTCCTGTGATACATCAGAACAAGCGACCACAGGATGAGTATCCCAAAGAGTATATTTCCACGTCCCTTTGGAAACCGTAATGCTGTGTATGTAAGCAGAACAGCTGCAACAAACGCTATACCGTATCCGCTCCATCCCCTGAAGATCGCCCCGAGGTCGATCCCGCCCTCCGCCAGAAGCGCTGATGCCACCTGAAGCGGGGCCTTTATCATATATACAACGCTTTTTTGCAGCCACACGGCACAGGCGATCGTCATGACAATATGCACGATAACGGATGCCGCAAACTCCTTATACCGCTTCCTGAACAGAAAATACAGGGCAAGCGGGGCCGTAAGCGTATATTTGAAATACGAAATGCTTAAAGCGGCGGCTATGGCGATACTTTCTGCCGTCTTTGATCCGAATACCGGTACTGTATCCACATACACAGCAAGCATAAAGAAGAAAAAAGCAAAAAGCGTGTGCTGTCCTACTCCGAGCTGGTTCCTGTATGGTGTGCCCGCTATCATTATCAGCATCATAACCGCAAATAAACACCGATCAGTCTTCTCAAAAAAGGTTTTTCGAAGCAGTAATATGATCCCTGCAGTAAACAGGAGATTCAGGATACACCACACCGTTTTGGCTGCCTGCGGCGGCAGGAGTGTCATTGGGGCAAGAAGCAGCAACAGTGACGGAAACTGGTTCGCCTCCATCTTCTGCTTCAGTCCCCTGTCCGTGAACATTCTGTAGAATTCTTCCAGAGGCGGATAATTCAGGGCTTTTTCCGGCTGCAGTGACAGTTCATACGGGTCGAGCCGCATACACAGTGCTTTTGCCGCATCCCACTGAAAATCCTGCGAAAACTCCAATGCATTTCCTATCCCCTGATATAAGGACAGTGCAGCGGCGGCAGCAACTACAGCTACTACCGCCCATCTGATGAACCTTTTACTCCAAAGCGCTGACAAAGAAGGCATTATCTATCCTTCCAGTGCGGCAACGACTGCCTTCTTAAAGCTTTCCAGTCTGTTTTGAGCTTCCTCAAGGCTCTTCCCCTTGATCCCCATATAGAATTTGATCTTGGGTTCCGTACCCGACGGTCTTGCGCAGCACCAGCTGTCATTCTCTATTTCAAAATACAGTACGTTTGAGTTGGGAAGGCCGGACGGAGTAACCTCTCCGGTTGCCAGATCCGTAACGGTATCCTTTGAATAATCCCTGAACTTTAATACCTTAAGTCCGTCAAATTCCTTAGGAGGATTGGCGCGAAGCGAGTCCATCATGGACTTTATCTGCTGGGCGCCGTCTATTCCCTTAAGTGTGATGGTATGTATCCCTTCCATGTAGTATCCGTACTGTTTGTAGATCTTCTGCATCTGATCCCATACGGTTATGCCGTTATACTTGCACCATGCGGCAACTTCACACAGGCACATTACCGCAACAACGGCATCCTTATCCCTGGCATGAGTACCGGCAAGACATCCGTAGCTCTCCTCAAGACCGAAAACATATTCGTAATCGTGATTTTGTTCAAAGAGTTTGATCTGTTCACCGATATACTTAAATCCCGTAAGAACCTCAATGAGCTTTACGTTAAATGCCGAAGTGATGGCATCTGCAAGATTGGTCGTGACTATGGTCTTGATAAGCGCCGCATTGTCTGGCAGCGTGCCGTTTGCTTTTCTCTCTCTGAGGATATATTCTGCGATCAGCATACCTGACATATTTCCCGTGAACGGGATATACTCTCCGGTAGCCGAATCCTTGGCATATATTCCGAGACGGTCCGCATCGGGATCCGTTGCGAGCACGATATCCGCATCCTTTTCCTTTGCAAGCTTAAGTGCAAGCGTAAATGCCTTGGGATCTTCGGGGTTGGGGTACTCGAGAGTCGTAAAATCAGGATCCGGAAGTTCCTGCTCGGGTACTACATAAACGTTCTTGAATCCAAGCTCCGAAAGTATCCTTCGTACAGGTATATTACCCGTCCCATGGAAAGGCGTATATACGATCTTTATCGAATCTGCTACCGACTCTATTATCTCGGGATGGATTATCTGCTTTTTCAGTTCAACCATATATTTGTCATCTATTTCTTTGCCTATCACATTGTACAGATGCTCAGCAATGGCCTCTTCCTTGCTCATCGTCTTAACATCTTCATAATCCGTAACCGATACGACTTCATTAATGATGTCTGTATCCCTCGGGGATGTAACCTGAGCGCCGTCCTCCCAGTACACTTTGTATCCGTTGTATTCGGGAGGATTGTGGCTGGCTGTGACCACGATACCTGCCGTGCATCCGAGGGTACGGACCGCAAAGGACAGCTCCGGTGTCGGGCGGAGAGTTTCGAACACATATGCTTTTATTCCGTTAGCAGCAAGGCAAAGTGCGGCTTCATCGGCAAACTGCGGTGACATCCTTCTTGAATCATATGCTATGGCAACGCCCTTATCCTTTGCATTCTGCTTGATTATATAATTTGCAAGTCCCTGTGTTGCCTTACGGACAGTATAAATGTTCATACGGTTCGTACCTGCCCCGATAACGCCACGAAGACCACCCGTTCCGAACTCCAGATCCTTGTAGAACCTGTCCTCTATCTGCTTTTCATCATCTTTGATAGCAGCAAGCTCAGCTTTTGTCGCATCATCAAAATAATCGTTCTCGCACCAGTATCTGTACTGCTTAATGTAATCCATGTTGTACCTCCTTGTGATAAGTTTATCTACTCAACCATACTCTTTTTGTTGCCTGCCAGAACATAATTGGAATAGTCCAGCGAAAAATTGGGATTAAAGTAAGGATCTCCTGCATCAAGCTCCTTTTTCCACCTGTTTTTGAAGTATTCACACTCCCTGTTATACCTGTCGGCATTTTCCGCCGATGCCTGTTCTGTAACATCACTTCCCCGGGATGCCGACTCATAATGGAACAGCTCGGCAAAGGGTGTAAATACATTGAGAAGTCCCCTGTCCCTGAGTTTCAGGCAGAAGTCCACGTCATTAAGGGCGATCGCCAGATCCTCACACAGTCCCCCGACCTCTTCGAAAAGTTTTTTTGACACCATCATACACGCTCCGGTAACGGCGGAAACATTCTGAGCATAACACAGTCTTCCCATGTAACCGAGATTTTCCTTTTCCATCCGGTAATGGGAATGACCTGCTGTTCTGTGAGCTCCCATTCCGAGCACGATACCCGCGTGCTGGATCGTATAATCGGGATAATACAACATGCATCCCGTCGCACCGACATCATCACGCTGTGCATACATCAGGAGTTCCTCAAGCCAGTTACGCGTTATTACCTCCGTATCGTTGTTAAGCAATACCAGATATTCTCCTGCAGCGTGCTTTGCTCCGAAATTATTGATCGCGGAATAATTGAACCCGCCTTCGTATGTGACAACCTTTATCTGCGGATGCTTTGTTATCGTCTCATAATATTTTCTTATCTCTTCTGTCGTCGAATTGTTCTCGATCACTATTATCTCGTAGTTCTCATAGGAACTTCTGTCCATGATGGATTCTATGCATCTCGTAAGATCCTGCACATGATCCTTGTTGGGAATCAGTATTGAAATGAGCGGCCGCGCCGTCAGAGCATATCTGATCCTGAATATCGTTTCAAATGCTCTGGTGCTTTCGATCTTAAAATCCGAAAATCCGCATGCGGTAAGATGTGCTGCAACAGCACCCTTTGCGGCGTCTATCGCATAACTCTTTGCATTTATGTCAGATGCGACAGAACCTGCATGGCTTCTCCAGTAATACAGTATCTTCGGAACATGTACTATATTCTTCGCAGCACGGGTCAGACGCAGGATCATATCATGATCCTGACTGCCGTCGAATTCCGAACGGAATGTCCCGCATTTTTCAACAAGTTCCCTCGAGAAGACCGAAAAATGACATATGTAGTTGTTGGCCCGCAGATTATCCGGAGCAAAATCCGGTTTGAAATGCAACGTGATCATATGATCGATCGAACGACCCGAGAAGGTCGTCTCATCACAGTAGATGTAGTCTGCATCCTTTTCGCATATCACCTTCATGTATTCATAAAGAACTGTCGGATGAAGTATATCATCATGATCAAAAAGACCTAGGTAATCCCCGTCTGCCATATCAAAACACCTGTTGGTATTGCCTGATATACCGAGGTTTTTTTCAAGTTTTTCGTATTTGATCCGATCGTCGCCGTAGCTTTTTACAACCTCTCCCACATATGAATGTTCCGCGTCGGAACCGTCAGCCAGGCAAAGTTCCCAGTTTTCGTATGTCTGGTCAATGCATGAAGCGATCATCTCGCGCAGATATTTTTCCGGGGTGTTGTATAGCGGGACCAGTATTGAAAACAGAATATTACGGGGAAAGACCGTTTTGCGCATAGCCTCTTTTTCATCGGCACTCGGCATCGAGAGCGTTCCATAGCTCTTACATGCACGGCGTTCAATGATCTTGCTTTCGATCTTCTTTTTGAGATTGGAAATACTTCCGTATCTTTTGATGCGAATATACAGATTCTTGGTATGGCTCCATGCCAGTCTCAGGGGATATACTGTCTTCCAGATCATGGAACCCTTGAGCTTATCAACTTTATAATTCAGATCCGCCAGCTTGCTTTCCGCGTCAACGAGCTTTTGAGTCAGTTCCTCATTTTTATGTCTCTCTCGCTCGAACAGATCCTTATAATATTCATTCGTCCTTGACGATCCCTCTTCGTGGTTCATA
>JBGUNV010000191.1:0-31604 GCA_045117595.1 Lachnospiraceae bacterium | reverse complement strand
CAGGCTGGCAAGAAGAGATTTCACATCGGTCAGGTTGCTCTTCAGTTCTTTTCGCTCCTCTTCGGCCTGTTTTTTGGATTCTTCGCTCTCCTTGATCTTGTCGTTTGTCAAAGTCTCCGCATGCACAAATAGCGGCACATGTGCCGCTAATAATGTCGCTACCGCCAACAGTCCTATAAAACGCGCTCCCCTTTTGCGTTTCATATCTATCCCCTTTTAATACTCCTAAACTTTCAAATGTCTTCTGACTGTGATAAGACTCCCCAGAAATCCGATACCGACTCCGAGTATCAGTGATATCGGGACAAGGTTTCGGAACAGTTCCTCAACGCTCATAAACTTCAACATGTCTGACAACACGGCAAAATTCGCATTTGCATATTCCATCATTAATTTGTACAGGTAATATATCGCCACAAGCGGTAGGGCGGATCCTATAAGGCCTATCAGAATACCCTCTATGACAAACGGCGAACGGACCACAAAATCCTTGGCGCCTATCAGCCTCATGATCGCGATCTCTTCGCGCCTTACCGATATACCCGTTGCAACCGTGTTACTGATCAGGAATACCGAAACCAGCAGCAGTACACCTATGATAGCCAGTGACACGTAACTGATAAGCATGTTAACGTTTGTCAGAACCTCTGCGGTTATATCCGATCTGTTGACTTCCCTTATCCCGGGAACGGTGTTCAGCCATGCCACAAGCTCCGGCTGCTTTGAGACGTCGTTCAGATAGATCTCGTAGTTTTCCGATCCTTCCAGCGGATTGTCTCCTTCATATCCGTCCGCATATTCTCCCAGGTAGTCTTCCTTAAAACTGGCCCAGGCCTCGTCTGACGATACAAACTTTACTTCCGAAACCTCGCTCCTTGACTGGATCTGCGAACCTATCTGTTCGATCTTATCACTTCCCAGGCCTTCATCAAAGAACACCGTTACAGCCACTCCCGACTGAGCTGCCTTGACACTGTACTGTACATTGATCACCAGACAGTAAAACAGGCCGAACAGGAAAATACAGGAAGAGATCGTTGCTGTCGTTGCAAGTGAGAATATCTTGTTCCGGAAAATATTCTTAAATCCCTGCTTGAATGTATACCAAAGTGTACTAATCCTCATCTAAATACTCACCCTTCTCTTCATCGCTGATGATTATACCCTTTTTCATTGTTATGACACGTTTCCTCATGGCATTTACTATCTCCCTGTTATGGGTTACCACGAGAACGGTAGTTCCTCTTCTGTTGATCTCTTCGAGAAGTTTCATGATCTCCCATGAATTCCTCGGATCGAGATTTCCTGTAGGTTCATCCGCCAGAAGGATGGGCGGATTGTTGACGAGCGCTCTTGCAAGTGCCACTCTCTGCTGTTCGCCTCCCGACAACTGCCACGTCTTGGCCTTGTACTTGCCGGCAAGTCCCACGAGCGAGAGCATTGCCGGAACATTCTTACGGATCTGGCGCGTGGGTACTTCTATAACACGCTGTGCGAAGGCAACATTCTCATAAACGTTTCTGTCCTTGAGAAGTCTGAAATCCTGGAATACAACTCCGACGTTTCTCCGGAATTTTGCAACTTTACGACGTCTCAGTCTTCCCAGATCATAGTTGTTAACGATTATGCGTCCGCTCGTCGGTGTAAGTTCCCTGAGCAGAAGCTTGATAAGCGTTGATTTTCCCGAGCCGCTGTCTCCTACGATAAAGACAAATTCCCCCTTATTGATGTGCAGACTGACATCGTTCAATGCCGGCACACCCGTGGAGTACGATTTACTTACTGACTCCATTGTGATCATGATTACTCCTCTTTCCTCTTTCCCCTTTAACCTCTGTCTTCGGTTTCCATGTAGCGCATATATTTAACTACCATAAGCGCGATCTTGAACGTTATCGCATCCTCGAATATCCTCAGGTCAAGTCCAGTTGTCTTCTGAAGCTTATCCAGACGGTATACAAGTGTATTTCTGTGAATGTACAACTGACGGCTCGTTTCGGAAACATTCAGGCTGTTCTCGAAAAACTTGTTTATTGTCATCAGCGTCTCTTCATCAAATTCATCCGGGCTCTTACCGTCAAATATCTCTTTGATGAACATCTTGCAAAGAGGGATGGGCAGCTGGTATATGAGACGCCCAATTCCGAGTGAACTGTACGCGATGATGTTCCTGTCGTCAAAGAATATCCTGCCGACGTCAAGCGCCATTCTGGCTTCCTTGTATGACCTGGAAACTTCACGGATCTCATTAACGATCGTGCCGTATGAAACATGGCACTCACTCTCGGTCTGTTTGCTCACAAGTTCAAGAACCTGGGCAGCCACCTTATCGACATCCTCATATGTCTCATTGGCCGCAAGTTCTCTGACAATGATTATCCCCTTATCATCAACTGCCGTGATAAAATCCTTTGTCCTTGACTTGAAATGCGCGCGCACGCTTTCAAGGACATTTACCTCCTTGGCAGACGGAGTCTGTGCGATGATTATTATCCTGCGGGCTTCCGCATCTATCCGCAGTTTCTGCGAACGTGTATATATATCCACCAGAAGCAGGTTGTCGAGCAGGAGATTCTTGATAAAGTTGTCCTTATCAAACCTTTCCTTATAAGCTATCAGAAGATTCTGGATCTGGAAAGCCGCTATCTTACCGACAGTGTATGAATCCTCCGTATCACCCTGAGCCACAAGTATATACTCTATCTGAAGCTCATCATATACTTTGAAAAACTGATAGCCCGAGATCTCCTGGCTGTCTGCCGGCGACTGTGTAAAGCCCGCTGCCGCCTCATGATAGTTGATCGTTTCCTTAAAAGTGGATGCAAGAACCTTGCCGTCAACGTCTATAACCGACAGTTCTACCCTCGTGATCCCCTTAAGTCCCTCAATGGTACTTTGCAGTATTTGATTTGAAATCATACCTTTCTCCTTTGTATCGGATCCGCCTGCCGTAATCCCCCGTTAGCAGATCCGTATGGTATTACAACGCTTATTCTAATACATATTGCCAAAAAAGAAAAGAATTTTTGTCACTTTTTCACAAAACCGGACTGCTCGACTTTATACATTTCACACCTGTACCTGTCAAACTCAAAATCGGCTTTTTTTACCATTGATACGCCATGGTCATTAAGTATCGCAATATCCTCATCCGACGGCTCGAAACCGTCAAGCACGGATATCCACAGCGTCGAGCCTCTTGCCTCGGATTCCTCGATCGCCGTTTCAAGCGGATATACGAATGTCAGTTCCGGAGTTTCCTTATCCAGATATGTATAGAAGGGTATGCAGTTCTGCATCTCCTCATGGCCGCCGATACTGAAGTAGACGTCGCCTTCCCTGATATTATCCCGAAGAAACGATATCTCCTCATCCGCCGTGGTTGCATACTCTGTCCTGAATTCCACATAATATGAACATATGCCGACAATTGCCGCTGCCACCGCTGCTATCAGGCTTATCCTGCCGTTTTTTGCGAACACGATCGAAGCGGACAGCCACAACAGTCCGACAGAAAAAAACAGATACCTGTCCACAAATATGTTGGCTGTCATGATCTTGCTGATAACCGTCCCGAAAAGCAGTACGAGATAATAAACCGAAAAGCAGCAGGCTGAACAGTACAGATCGGCGTCCTTTTCCTTCTTTACCACCACACTGTACAGCAACATGGCAAGTGCCGAAAGCATGACAAGTGCACACAGAACCGTGGCCGCCGTTACTCCCACAACATAAGGATACAAAGCATACTGGATGAACATCTTCAGGTCAACATCAGGCATGGAAAAATATCCGCTTACCCTTGATATCTGGGAAAGAGTTATGATAAGGCACGGAAGATAGAGCACAAACGTTGCCAGAAGGCACAGTAACCACTGTTTAAGACCTTCTCTTGCCTTAAACAGGTGATACACCAGCAACCAGAAATATACAAACGCCACGGTCACGAACGCAAAATGATGCGAGTAACCTGCAAGTACGGACAGTACGGTAAATATTGTCCAGTTCTTCCGGGACGGAGACGAAACAACCTCGTATGCGTATATTCCCGAACCCGTTGCAAAAAAGAATCCCAGGCTGTACATCCTTATCTCCACGCCGTAATACAGAACAAGCGGCATGAACGTTATGAACATCATGAACAGGATTCCCGTACGCAACCCGAAACGTTTTTTAACAACCGTTGCACCAAGGATAAGAGTCAATATCATCGGTACCACCGAGGTTATCTTCATGACAGGGACACTGTATCCGAACAGGGAAGTTGCAAGTTTTAACAGGATATTATACAGAGGCGGCAGCGTATCCGCCATGGAACGCTCTATGACATGGGCAAAATCCGTATGTACGAGAGATGCCGTAAAAGCTTCATCCATCCATACATTATTGTTCCAGACCAGGGATATATATATGAGAGAAAAGAACGAAACTGCTATGAATAATATGGACTTTTCATATTTTTTTATAAAATTCATGATAAATAGTGTTTTTTTTGACTAAATGTGATATAATACCATTACTCTAAAGGAAGGAGCATGTATCATGGAATTAAGTATTGACGCTATACCTTATATTTCAATGGCGATGGCGCACGAAAATGTTATGTCTGCAGTCGGCACGAGCATGCTCGAGGCCTCTCTTGACGTAGCGTCTTCCGAGATAGAAGATCTTACGCGTGCTATGGAGCTTTCGGTCAACCCTTCGGTGGGAGCCAATTTTGACGTAGCCGTTTAACCTATCGCACCGTCTACATTTCTGTATCCGAATACAAAATTTGCTATCCCGGAGGCATCCGTGATCTTCGCATAACAAACCTGGAAATGAGATCTGCTCTTATCCGGGTTTATTCTTATGTAATTAACTCTGTACAGATCGTCTTCACCGGTTTTTTCCACAAGAGTTTCATAAGCCGTAGCTGCCATCATACGGTCAAAATCCTCCGGATCGACAAAGTTTCCGTAATACTTCTGCGCGGAAAAGTGATAGTCGACCATTGTCTTTCCGATCTGGACGGGTTCCCCGTTCTCCATGTCCGAACCGTTGTTCTGTATGAGGGTGATCTTTCGGCTCTTCCCGTCAAGATACCACACCGACATATACTCGCGTGAAAGTCCGCGTACGAGCATCATCTGCGTTTCCTTTTCAGCCTTTATCGCCAGCTGGTAACGGAACTGTTTGTCGAAATTTTCGAATCCGTATACGATCTTTTTTCCATCCTCTATAGGCACGATCTTCAGACGGTAATACACGATCTGCCCGTTATGTATCGCCCTGTACGTGTGAAATATCGGAATCTCTTTCTTCAGTTTTTCAATAACACGATCATGGTCCGCAAGTTCAAGAAGCCCTTCGGCATCATCACTGTAGACCGTATCCCGGACATATTCTTCCACGATCTCTGTCATTGATATGCCTTGCGACAGCCTTTCCTCATACCGTTTGGAATAATCATCCAGGCGTATCGGATATGCTTTGTTTTCTTCAACATCCAGATACACTATCGAAGTATAGCTCTCAGCTATCGCACAAAATGATTCATACAGTATCCTGCTCTCATTAACATCAACCAATCCGGTAACCCTCCATTATAGTTCTCATGCGAGTGTAAATCCTCCAAACTGCAGATGTCCGTCACCCACATAGGTAAAATACAGACTGTTTTCGCCATCCGGAATGCATACCTCTCCTTCCGTATCGTGCCAGACATTTGCATATGCTATGGGAAAACTCCCGAGACACGGACCGTCCCATTTAGTCCGAACTTCAAGTTTCCCTGTTGCATATCCTTTTGTCCTTACCGATATGACCTTAGCATTACGGCAGTCAAAATACTTGTAACCGGCTCTGGCGGAATTCCTCATATTGCAGACATATCCGTTGACCTCATCACCGTCACGTCCTTCCTGAGTGATCTTGGGGAATCTGTCATCCATCCATCCGCACCAGGGAACATCCAGCTTCTCCTCATCCGTGAACAGATTACATGCCAGATAAGCAGGATAAAAGCCTTTCTCGGTAAACGGGGTGCTCCCGCATGATGTTATCTCGGCCTGACAAAAACCCGTCTCTCCCTCGGGGATCAGTTTTTCAAAGCATCCCTGCCGGCTGTAATTTGTTCCGTTCGTATGCCTGTGATAGAAAATATACCACTGACCAGCTATCTCAACAATACTTCCGTGATTGTTCGCACAGTAGCATCCGGGCATATCGGCTCTCTTATAAGAATCGATGCCTATATCACCGTTGTCAACAAGAACGCCCCTGTATACGAAGTCCCTGTCCGGGTGTTTACTCGTCGCATAACACAGTTCCCTGCACACCTGCGAAGAATAGATGAAATAATATAAACCGTCCTTCTTTCTGATCGACGGTGCCTCAAAAAAGGCATGTCCTTCATATCCGCTGCCTGCGCTGTTATGTGTAGCCGGAACTATGAACACGGGATTGGACCTGACCGTGACCATATCGGGTCCGAGCACGGTACACATTGCTCCATGACGCGTTTTATCAGGTATCGCACAAAAACCCGTGTATAAATATGTAAGTTCACCCTCCGTTATCACTCCGGGGTCGAACTGCGGTTCATCACCGTCCCGCTCACCGAGCCTGGTCCCGTCCTCGTAATGAACATATCCGTAGAATTCATATTTACCGGCAGGTTCATCGCATACCGCAACGGAAACTATCCCCCAGTCTGACAGTACATAATACAGATAAAACCGGCCATCAGGCCCGATCGTAACATCCGGTGCATACAGATTTCCCTGCAGATCGCCATTTGCGGGATCATCCGATTTTTTGTATATCACTCCTTCATACTTCCACGTCCCGAGATCATGTATATCGGCCGACCAGCAGACATAATCACCCATACAATATACATCACCGTTGAACTTATCGTGTGATCCGTATACATACACACGGTTTCCGAACACATACGGTTCACCGTCCGGAATATACTCCCATGACGGAAGATACGGGTTGGTTATCTGTTTTAATGTATCCATTTATCATTCACCTTTAAAATAAGATATAACAGGCATAGTTCCGATCATGAGAAGCAGCACGAAACATATGGCAAGAGCCATCGGTATCGTGATCCACCGTCCGCGCGCATGTCTTACCGCAAACATATCATAAAGGTCGTTAAAGCGCCCCTCATGTTTCGATACCCAGACAATGCACGGGATCGAGATAGCGGTACAGATTATCGCAGCCACAAGCGAAACACCTATCATATAATACAGAAAATCACTTTGTCTCGCGGCCTCCGCAGCCGATGCCAGATCCGCTTCTTCTCCCAACATTTCGGATACTGCGGATGTTACAAGAAGTGCGATCAGGTTCCATCCGTTGATACATACATGTATTATCAATGACGGGTAAACACTTCCTGCCGCCTTGTTTACCACGGCAAAGATAAAACCGAGAACAAAAGCATATGCCGCCTGATTAAAATTCATATGTGCCAGAGCAAACAAAAAAGCCGATATAAACGCAGCTCTCATCGGCCCCGTGATCTTTTCATAACCGTTAAAGAATACAGATCTGAACAGAAATTCCTCACAAAACGGCCCGTAGAGTGCTCCAAGTACTATAAGAGCCACACCCGAGGCGCCCAGGAGTTCATCCGAAGCCTGAACCATGTGGTTACTGACGAACAGTTGTGACAATACGTTTGCAAGGGAAGCCACGGGTGTTACCAACACCGCCAGCAGGATACACATAAAGAACGTGCCCGCCCTGACCGGTCTGAATCCCAGGTCATCCCGGAAACTGAGGTTTTTGATCAGAATATAGACCACAGACGGGACGAGCATCGTAAGCTCCGATATGATAAGCATCACCTCGGTCGGAAAAACGAATCCGCGGCTTTCCAGAACATTTATGAGAGCCGATGCCGCAACATGTAACACCATCGAAATGAGAAAAAGCAGTCCGAGACCTTTTGCTCCAAATCTTCCGGTACCCTTACCCAAATCGCACCTCACATTCCGGCTTTGAACGAAATGATCCAGGGTGCAGGCTGAACATCCACATTATGCCTGCTCGTAACCTTTGACACACTTACCTGTATGATCTCAGGATCTGATATGCAGATTTTTTTACACTTTTCTATCATCGAAGCCGCAAGAACAAAATCAAGCGTATAAACAACAAATTCCATGTTCGGATTAAGCTTCAGAAGGCACTCTATCTCCTGTTCCATTGATGCACTCGCTACAAGCATGGTTACATCCGGAACGGGCAGATTCTTCATCGTTTCATCATCGATATGATCGATTATCGTAACATTATTGATACCGAACTGCTCTACATTCTCTTCAAGTGCATTTCTGTCGTTTTTATTATATTCTACGGCGATTATCTCACCTTCCCCGTTCAGTATACCTGCCTCGACAACTATGGATTCCGCTGAAATGGCACATATATTCTTGCCTTCTTCTATCTGCATCTTGGAGAGAATGATTGCCCGTATCTCGCTTCCGACATATTTTACGCTTCCCTTGGCAAGAGACCTGTTATCGATACCGAACCGCATCGTGGCTCTCGCATTGGGATTAAGGATGATCATACCTGCAGATGCGTTTATACCCCTGTCGATCATCTGCGAAACATTGTCTTCCTTGATCGGGCCCGTCGGCTCACTTCCTTCATTATATATGACCTTACAGTCGCCGAGTCCGGCATTATACATTCTGTAAAAAATATCGGGATGTCCCGCTTCGGTGAAAACCAGAACACACCTGTGTACTTCACAGGTCGGGATCAGATTCTTGTTCTTCTTGGTAATATCCAGTATCTTGACATGTTCAAGATCTATATCGGTATGATCACTGAAATACTCCAGCCAGGAAATGATATGTTTGTTGTTAAACAGTCCGTTCTCCATAAAACACCCTCCTTACGATATTATCGGTTACAGCGGTACAGCAGATCCTCCCATCTCCTGTCAACCTCTTCCTGGAAAGCTTCTATAAGATCCTCATTGCCGGGTTTGAACAGATGCGCAAACCTTCCCTGCATCTTCAGAAAATCCTCGATCGGAAGCTTATGTTTCGGCTCATAGGTAAGCCTCCAGTTTCCGTGATCCACCTCAAACATAGGCCAGTAACAGGTTTCTATGGCAAGGCGGCATACTTCCATCACTTCGGAAGTATCATATCTCCATCCCCTCGGGCATGGCGCCAGCATATTCAGGAACGCGGCACCTTCCGTATATATAGCCTTTTCCGATTTGATATGTATATCCTTGAAATCCTTTGTGAACGTAGTCTGTGCCACGTAAGGAACGTGGTGTTCGGCTATGATGGCAGTAAGATCCTTTCTTGTCTGGACCTTTCCGTTTGAAAGTTTACCGACCGGTGTCGTTGTCGTATCCGCAAACTGAGGCGTTGCCGAAGATCTCTGTATACCGGTGTTCATATAAGCGCCGTTGTCATAGCAAACATAGACCATATCATGACCACGCTCCATCGCTCCCGACAGTGACTGGAATCCTATATCGTATGTACCTCCGTCTCCTCCGAAGGTAATAAATTTGAAGTTTGCATCTGCCGGAAGCTTCCCGCGCTTTTTCAGAGCCCGAAACGCAGTTTCGACTCCCGACAATGTCGCTCCCGCATTTTCAAATGCGTTGTGTATATAGCTGTCAGTCCACGCCGTATAAGGATACATGAACGAGGAAACTTCCAGACATCCCGTTGCGTTTCCTATAACTGCCATATCCTCCTCATGAAGTGCCCGAAGGACCGCTCTGATCCCGATCGTGGCCCCGCAGCCCGCACACATGCGATGGCCGCTTGCAAGCCTCTCGGGTTTGCTCATTACTTCCCTAAGATTATATCCTGCCATTACTGTTCCTTCCTGGTACGAAGTCCCACATAAGTATGCTGTTTAACCTTTCTGCCACCTTCAACGACATCCTTCAGTTCCTCAAAGATACCGCATGCGATCTCTACCGTAAAATCGCGCCCCGCCAGTCCGTATATGTAACTGACGGTCTCCGTCATGACCTTACTGCGATACAATGCAGCCGGAACCTCACTTGACAGTGGTCCGCCACACCCGTTATAACTTTCGCATCTGTCCATTATGGCCACCGCCTTGCAGCCTTTTAAGGCATCTGCTATCTCCTCGGCGGGAAACGGCCTGAACACGCGAAGTTTTAACACCCCGGCTTTTATCCCCTTATCTCTCATATCATCGGCTGCCTGTTTTGCACAGCCGGCTGCGGATCCCATGATCAGCATGATATAGTCGGCATCGTCAGTCCTGTATTCCTCAAAAAAGTCAAATCCCCTGCCGAACTTTTCCCGAAATCTTGCAGCAACTTCTTTAATTACCTCCCGGGACCTTTCCATTGCCTTTTCCTGGTTATATTTGGCTTCCATGGAATATGCGGAGATCGCATAAGGCCCCACCGAAACGGGCTTTTTCGGATTTAACAGAAACTCTTCCGGATCGTACTGTCCGACAAACTCCCTGACATCGGAATCCTCTTCAAGCAGTATGTTCTCTACGGCATGACTGGTTATGAATCCGTCCTGACATACCATGACCGGAAGGTGCACACGTACATCCTCCGCTATCGGAAATGCCTGAATGAAATTATCGTATGCTTCCTGGTTGTTCTCGGCATATATCTGGATCCATCCGGTATCTCTGGCACCCATTGAATCGGAATGATCACAGTTAATATTGATCGGTCCCGACAGGGTCCTGTTTACGAGAGCAAGGACAAGCGGCAGTCTGTTTGATGCCGCGACAAGAAGTTCTTCCCACATAAATGCCAGTCCGCATGATGACGTTGCCGTCATGCTCCTGGCACCTGCCGCCTCGGCACCTACCGTTGCACTCATCGAGGAGTGTTCCGATTCTACCGGGATGAACTCTGTATCCATTTCTCCGTTGGCGATATATGTTGATACCATCTGCGGTATCTCTGTTGAAGGCGTTATCGGAAATGCCGGCATAACATCAGGATTAACCTGACGGATCGCATATGCCACCGCTTCATTTCCGGACATACGGTCTTTCCTGGACATGATAAACCTCCTACTCTCCGGTTCCTTCTATCATTGTTATAGCACCGAAAGGGCATGCTTTTTCACATATTCCGCATCCCTTGCAGTGATCGATGTCAAAATCTTCTCTTTTTCCTTCTCTGACCGGAATGCATCCGTCCGGACAAACCGGTGCACACAAAAGGCACTGTTTGCATTTTTCCGCGTCAAATACCGGTGTGGATGTTCTCCACTCTCCCGTCATGAAATCCTTTGACGTTCCTCCGGCAAAGATCATAAGTCCTTCCGTAAGATCCTCGGCTGGGGAATGTTCGTTGATCTGACTGATATCTGTTCTCATATGATGATCCTCTCCTGCAGATTTTTCACCCTAGCTGTTCGGCAAGTGCGTCAAATGTCATGGTAAGAGCCTTCATGTTCCCGTCAATTACCT
Organism: Lachnospiraceae bacterium; assembly: GCA_045117595.1. Classification (GTDB taxonomy): domain Bacteria; phylum Bacillota; class Clostridia; order Lachnospirales; family Lachnospiraceae; genus UBA2868. The sequence goes on along the minus strand of JBGUNV010000191.1, from coordinate 20,144 downwards.
CAGGCTTCCTGGCAAACTTATGCTCATATGACGCCTTCATCTCCCTTATGAACGACTCCTTATCCATAACGGATGATACTGCGACTGCTGCCGCAAGCATCGGGGAATTCGGAAAATATTTCCCCAGCGCTTCGACTGATATCGCACGGGCATCAACGGTATATACCTTTCCGGAATAACCGTTCAAAAGCGGCCTTATCTCTTCCGTCCTCTTGTCCGTATTGATGATCACGGCCCCATCATCTTTAAGTCCTGCTGTAACATCAACGGAACTTAAAAGAGTCTCATCCACTACCACGACAAGATCAGGATTGTAAATATTTGAGTGAACACGTATCTGCTTATCACTGATCCTGTTGAACGCCGTTATCGGTGCGCCCATCCTTTCGGGACCGTACTCGGGAAATCCCTGTACGAAAGCTCCCGTCTTAAAACATACATCAGCAAGAAGAAGGGCCGCTGTCTTGGCGCCCTGTCCTCCTCTTCCATGCCATCTTATCTCTAAATTGCTTCCGGTCATGATATACCTCGTTTATACTTATTCCAGAATATATTTCATAATATTCTATCACAAAGCAACATGCTATGCTTGTTTTTTTTTGACAACAACAATAAAATATCGTTATATATTACTATATCACATCTAACAGGAAACGGAGAGGTACTAATGGATTTAAACAGCTTATTTAACAGTGGACGTATCAGTGAGATCTACGGAAACGACAGCGAGATCCTGTCTTATCAGAAAAAAAGAATGGAAAGGGCCGTATCGGGATTCGAAGAACATTTCGGACATTCGGATGACATTCATCTTTTCTCGGCTGCCGGAAGAAGCGAGATAGGTGGCAATCATACCGATCACCAGAGGGGCCACGTTCTTGCCGCATCACTTAACATAGACTCGCTCGCCGTTGCAGCTGCTACGGATGATAATATCATAACTCTTTATTCGGAAGGCTATGATACATTCAGGATAGATCTTTCCGTACTTGATCCGATCGAGTCCGAAACAGGATCGACCTCTTCCCTCATACGAGGCGTGGCTTCCGGTTTTTCCGTAAAAGGATTTAATATCGGCGGATTTAACGCATATGTCACAAGCGACGTACTTGGAGGATCAGGTCTGTCTTCATCGGCATCGTTCGAATCACTGACAGGGGTCATCCTGTCGGGACTGTATAACCACGACCGGGTCAGCAACATAGATATTGCCAAGATCGGACAGTACTCGGAAAACCGTTTCCTCGGCAAACCATGCGGTCTTATGGATCAGATGGCCTGCAGTGTCGGAGGGTTCGTACATATAGATTTTATGAAAAACGGTGACGGTGATGCCCTGTTTGACGATAAATATCCGAAAGTGGAACGTATAGAATTCGATCCGTCCGATTACGGCTACAGCCTTGTGATCACCGATACACGGGCCAGTCACGCGGATCTTACCGATGATTATGCTGCCATACCGAAGGAGATGAAAGCAGTTGCGGCATTCTTCGGTAAAGAGGTCTTAAGTGAAGTACCTGAAGAAGAATTCAGGAGGAAGATTCCCGAAATAAGAAAAGCTGTCGGTGACAGAGCCGTTATGCGTGCCATCCATTTCTTCGACGAGAACAAACGTGTCCGTGAAGAAGCCGAATCACTTCTTGAAGGGGATTTTGACAGATTCCTGCGAGGATTCGGGGCATCGGCAAGATCATCCTTTGAGTATCTGCAGAACATTTACAGCGTAAAACATCCCGATCAGCAGGGAGTCAGCATTGCACTTGCGATAAGCGACATGATACTGTCCTCACCCTTAAAGGGTATAGCCCGTGTTCACGGCGGAGGATTTGCCGGGACGATACAGACATTTGTAAAGAACGAGTATGCGGACGAATACATTAAGGCAATGAACGATCTGCTTGGGGAAGGAGCTGCAAAACGTTATTCCATCAGGAAATACGGATGCATCCGGATCGTTTGATATCTGAATCATACACAGCCAAAGGGGGCAATAAATGGATAACGCAAACGTCAACATATCAGATCTGATCCTTGAGCTTGTCACATACGGGATAAGCGAGGGCCTGATAGAAAATGATGACAGAATATACTGTATAAACAGGCTGCTGGAACTGTTTGAGGAAGTTGAATATCATCCCACGAAAGAGCAGTGCCGGGGGCGATCCCTTCACCTCATACTCGGGGATATGACGGATTATGCCGTTAGAAAGTGCATTCTTGAGAATGATACTGTTGCTTCCCGCGATCTGTTTGATACAAAGATATGCGGTCTTATCACTCCGCCTCCATCCGAAGTACGAAGACAGTTTGCAGCAAGATACAGAGAATCAGCCAAAAGTGCTACCGACTGGTATTATCACTTTTCATGCGCTACCAACTACATCAGATGTGACCGCATAGCAAAGGATATAAAATGGATCGCAGCATCTCCTTTCGGTGATCTTGATATTACGATCAATCTGTCCAAACCCGAAAAGGATCCGAGGGATATAGCAAATGCACTGAAAGCGCCCAAGTCCGGATATCCTCTCTGTCTGCTGTGCCGCGAAAATGAAGGATATGCCGGTACCCTTACCCATCCGGCCAGGCAGAATCACAGGATAATCCCGATAAAACTGTGTGGACAGTCCTATTATCTCCAGTACAGCCCTTATGTTTATTACAATGAGCATTGTATAGTCTTTAATGAAGAACACACTCCCATGAAGATCGACGAGGATGCATTCGCAAAACTCCTCGATTTCATCCAGGCCTTTCCTCACTACACAATAGGATCCAATGCTGATCTCCCGATAGTAGGAGGTTCGATACTTACACATGACCATTTTCAGGGCGGATGCTATGAGTTTCCCATGGTCAGGGCAGGATACATAAACAAATTCCATCTTAAAGCGTATGATGATATCGATGCCGGAATAATAAACTGGCCCCTTTCGACCATACGGCTTCGTTCTTCGAACATGGCATCTGTGATCAAAGCATCCACGATGATACTTGATGCATGGAGAAAATACACTGATGAGAAGTCCTTTGTTTTCGCTTATACCACTGAGGGGGAAAATGAAGTACCGCACAACACGATCACACCGATAGCCCGGATGCGTGACGGTCTGTATGAGATGGACCTGGTGCTGAGGAATAATATCACTACACCCGAACATCCGCTCGGAGTATATCATCCCCACAGCGAATATCATCATATCAAGAAGGAGAACATCGGTCTTATCGAGGTAATGGGAATGGCCATCCTTCCTGCAAGACTTCGCGATGAGCTTACATCCATAACGAATGTCATCGAAAAAGCTATCAATGAAATAACAGACGATATCGAGGCAACAAACAGTATCTGCGAAGAGCTGGATAAAGATGACAAACTGCACGTGCATGAAGATTGGATACGCGAACTTCTTACCAGGGATATGGCAGAGCTTCGCCGGAAGGCCTCTGCAGATACCTCTGCAGTATCAGCTTATATCAGGCAGGAAACCGGGATCGTCTTCTCCCATGTGCTTGAAAATGCAGGGGTCTACAAACAGACTCCCGAGGGACTTGAAGGATTCATGCGTTTCATCACGCAGTTTATATAACAGAAGGAAGATGAGAAAATGACTCTTAAGGATCTGGCTGTCGGCGACAGCGCGAGGGTCATCTCGGTCGGCGGAGAAGGTGCACTGCGTCAGCATCTTCTCGATATGGGGATCATCCCCGGCGTCATGCTTGGCGTAGTAAAATATGCTCCTATGGGAGACCCGGTCGAGATACGTATACATTCATTTGAACTGACGCTTCGTCTTGATGATGCAGCCAAGATTGAGGTCGAGCCGTCTCCGGCTCCCGATACAGACTCAGTATCCGTTCCCACCCAGATGAAAAAAGAACATCCCGGTTTCGGTGAAGGGGGTAAATTCCATCCCAAGGGGAGCAGAGAACCTCTTCCGGAAAGTACCGTGCTTTCTTTTGCACTTGTCGGAAACCAGAACAGCGGCAAAACAACCCTTTTCAACCAGCTTGCGGGGGCCAGACAGCATGTCGGGAATTTTCCGGGTGTAACCGTAGACCGTAAGGACGGATCCATTCTCGGATACGATAATACAAGTATCACGGACCTTCCCGGTATATACTCAATGTCCCCGTATTCCACGGAGGAACTTGTATCCAGGGATTTCGTCCTTAACGAAAAACCCCGGGCCATCATCAACATAGTGGATGCAACCAACATAGAAAGAAATCTGTATCTGACCATGCAGCTTCTGGAAATGGACATTCCCGTTGTCGTCGCTCTCAACATGATGGATGAGGTGATAGGGAACGGAGGATATATCGACGTAAACACCATGGAGGTAATGCTCCAGACCCCGGTTATCCCGATATCAGCTGCCAAGGGACAGGGTATCCACGAACTTGTGGAACATGCCATTCATATAGCAAAATATCAGGAAAAGCCCACCAGACAGGACTTCTGTGATCAAAGCGATAACGGTGGTGCCGTACATCGTGCACTGCATGCGGTAAGTCACCTCATTGAGGATCATGCACACTCAGCCGGTATCCCGGTACGTTTTGCCGCAAGCAAGGCCATTGAAGGAGACCATCTCGTTATCGACCGCCTGAATCTTGATCAAAACGAGCTTGAGATGCTTGAACATATCACTCTTCAGATGGAGCAGGAACGCGGTCTTGACAGAAGCGCCGCTATTGCGGATATGCGCTTTTCCTATATCATCAAGGTCTGCAACAAATGTGTCACCAGGCCTCAGGAAAGCCTCGAGCACGAAAGAAGCCGAAAGATCGACAGGATACTTACCGGCAGATACACCGGTATTCCGATTTTTGTAGCGATCATGTTCCTTGTCTTCTATCTCACATTCAATGTTATAGGACTGTGGATGCAGGATCTGCTCGCCGCCGGCATAGATAAGCTTTCCGGCGTCGTTGATGCGGCGCTTACATCAGCCCGTGTCAATGAAGTACTACATGGGCTGATCATAAACGGGATATTCGAAGGTGTGGGAAGTGTTCTCAGTTTCCTGCCGATCATAGTTACCATGTTCTTCTTCCTGTCGATCCTCGAAGACAGCGGATATATTGCCAGGGTTGCCTTCATAATGGATAAAATGCTTCGAAAACTCGGACTGTCCGGACGAAGTATAGTCCCCATGCTCATAGGATTCGGATGTACCGTTCCCGCAGTCATGTCATCAAGAACACTGCCCAGTGAGCGCGACAGGAAAATGACGATACTGCTGACACCCTTCATGAGCTGTACGGCAAAAGTTCCGATCTATGCTTTCTTTGTAAATGCATTTTTCCCGGATAAAAAGGCACTTATCATGATCGGTCTCTATGTTCTGGGTATAATATCAGGGATACTGATAAGTTTTCTGTACAAGAAAACCCTGTTTCGCGGCGAGGCGGTCCCGTTCGTCATGGAACTTCCGAACTACAGACTGCCGGGTGTCCGCAACGTAGCTTTGCTGATGTGGGAGAAAGCGAAGGATTTCCTGCAAAAAGCCTTCTCGATAATACTCATAGCAACAATGATCGTCTGGTTCCTGCGGACCTTTGATTTTCGTTTCAATCTCGTAGCCGATTCCGCAAACAGTATACTTGCATCCCTTGCGGGACTGTTTGTTCCGCTTTTTGTTCCGATCGGCCTCGGTGACTGGAGAATAGTCACATCCCTGATAACCGGATTCATAGCCAAGGAAAGCGTTGTCGCATCCCTCGGAGTTTTATTTGGCCAGGAGGCCGGAGTGGCAGCTGCGTTAAGTAACCGGACGGCAGCGATACTTCTGGTGTTCAGTCTCCTGTACACACCCTGTGTTGCCGCAGTAGCATCGATCCGAAGGGAACTCGGAGTAAAATGGGCCTGCTTTATAGTCATATGGCAATGTATCCTGGCATGGATAGCGGCATTCATCGTCCGTATGATCCTTTTTGTCATCTGAGATACGGGTATGGTATCAAAACCAGGAAAGAAGAAAAATGGAACAGTTAAATCTATTTACAGACTCTCCGGCACAGTTTTCAAGCGCCCCTCTTGCGAGCAGGCTTCGACCCGAAACGCTTGATGAATATGTCGGTCAAAAACATCTTGTAGGGAAAGGTATGATCCTTCGTCAGCTGATCGAAAAGGATCAGATTTCCTCCATGATATTCTGGGGACCTCCCGGAGTCGGAAAGACAACACTGGCAAGGATTATAGCCAAAAGCACCAATGCTCATTTTGTGGAATTTTCCGCAGTTACGAGTGGTATCAAGGAAGTTCGGGAAGTAATGAAGGAGGCTGATGATAACCGCATGCTCGGTGTCAAAACCCTTCTTTTTACAGACGAGATCCATCGTTTCAATAAGGCCCAGCAGGATGCTTTTCTTCCTTTTGTTGAAAAGGGCAGTATCATACTCGTCGGTGCCACGACCGAGAATCCGTCTTTCGAGATAAATTCCGCTCTGTTGTCGCGATGCAAGGTTTTCATTCTGAAAGCTCTGGGGGAAGATGATCTTTTTGAACTGTTAAAACGCGCCCTTAAGAGCGAAAAGGGCCTCGGAAACATGCAGATAGACATTTCCGATGAAGACCTTCATTCAATAGCGGTTTTTTCAAACGGAGATGCAAGGGGTGCGCTTAACACTCTTGAGATGGTTGTGAACAATACTGTTCTGGATAAGGACGGGATACTTAAGGTTAAGACCGAGACTCTCGCACAGTGCATGGACCGCAGGTCTCTGCTGTATGACAAGAACGGTGAAGAACACTACAATCTCATATCCGCCCTTCATAAATCAATGCGCAACTCCGATCCTGACGCCGCGGTCTACTGGATGAGCAGGATGATCGACGGGGGCGAGGATCCGCTGTATATAGCCAGACGCATCGTGCGTTTTGCGAGTGAAGATGTCGGTATGGCAGATTCAAACGCTCTGGCTGTTGCCGTAAATGCATATCAGGCCTGTCATTTTCTGGGTCTTCCGGAATGTAATGTACACCTTGCTCATGCCGTCGTATATATGTCCATGGCGCCGAAGTCAAATGCGCTTGAACGTGCATGTATCGATGCGGCCGCCGATATAAACGAATCTCCTGCGGAACCTGTGCCGCTCCATATCAGGAATGCTCCCACTTCACTCATGAAGGAAGCCGGATACGGAAAAGGTTATATCTATGCCCATGATACCGAGGAGAAGATCACGAAAATGCAATGTCTTCCCGATGCACTGAAGGACCGCCGTTATTATGATCCCGGAACACAGGGAGACGAAGCCGCGGTAAAGAAACGTCTCGATGAGATCCGAAAATGGCGCTCAGAATGATCTGCTCAGAAACATAATGGCGGCCACAAGCAGAATCGATTCAACACCCAACGCTATCCATGGTGACAGCATGAACCCTGCTATCAGATAACCTGCCGCACATACCACAGCCACAAGTGTAGCATAGGGAAGCTGCGTTTCCACATGCCTTATGTGTTTGCAGTCAGCCCCGGTTGAAGCCAGAATGGTCGTGTCCGATATAGGCGAACAGTGATCGCCGTACACGGAGCCTGCCAGTGTGGCCCCAAGTGCGGGAATGAGCAGCATCCCTGCCGCATCCGTCTCGCAGATCATCGTGATTATCGGTATGAGCATACCGAAAGTCCCCCACGAAGTCCCCATTGAGAAACTCATAAGTGCAGCTATGACAAAGATCAGAAACGGTAAGAATCCCATGGGAAGGCTTGTTTCATTGACAAATCCCGATATAAACACGCCGGTACCTATCAGCTGTCTGCATACGCCTCCCAAAGTCCATGACAGTATCAGGATCAGCATCGGCGGGACTATGCTTCCGATACCGCTGACTATACCTTCTATAAACTCCCTGGGCTTCATAAGCTTTCTGGGAAGATAGAGCAACATTGCCGTGATAAGTCCCGCAAACGCTCCAAGCGACAGTCCAGCCGTCGGATTGTAGCCGATCGCCTCAGAAAAGCTCACGCCTTCAAAATAACCCCCGACATATGCCATTCCCAGTATCGCACAAACGATCAGAACAACTATCGGAAGGACCAGATCGATAACCTTTCCGCCCGTCTTCACATCTTCAGGATCCGCATCTGTACCGGTGTCCTCTGACACGGCCCTCTCTTCTGCTTTCTTCATGGGCCCGAAATCCCTTCCTGTAAAAGAAATGACAAACACCATCAGTATAGTCATAAGAGCATAGAAATTATACGGTATTGTTGCCAGGAATGTATTAAACCCGTTCGTATCGCTGACCTCACTGGCGACGGCAACAGCCCAGCTCGAAACAGGTGCGATAATGCACACAGGTGCAGCTGTAGCATCGATTATATATGCAAGCTTTTCCCTTGATATGCGGAGTCTGTCTGTAATCGGACGCATAACCGTTCCGACGGTAAGACAGTTAAACCCGTCATCAATAAATATGAGAACTCCGAGAAGTGATGTGGCAAATGCGGCCGCTCTCTTGTTCTTTATCCTTTTTCCGGCCCATTGTCCGTATGCCAGACTCCCTCCGGACTTCGAAACGAGCATGACCACAGCCCACAAAAGCGCCAGGAATATGATCATATAAGCATTGTCGGCGATCTTGGAATACATCATGTCAAATGTCATTTCCGTGGCAGATACTATGGATCCGCCCGTGAAAACTGCATATATGAGCATCCCCGAAAACACTCCTATAAAAAGCGAAGAGTATACTTCCTTGGTGATTAGTGCCAGAACTATCGCTATGATCGGCGGCAATATAGATAACCAGCCTGTTTCTATCATCGTAAACTCCATTTTAACTGTCACCTTTCTTTTCCATGTTATACAATGCTTTATATGTAAGTCCGTACAGTGTTGCAAACTCTTCTTCGGTCAGACCCATGCTTCGTCCTATGCAGCCAGGGATATCTGCTGCTTCCTCCTTAAGGGCCTCTCCTTTTTCGGTAATCCGGATGACGAGCAGTCTCTCATCCTGAGGATCTCTCTTCCTTGTCAGATAACCCGATGCCTCGAGTCTTTTCAGGACAGGTGTAAGCGTCCCGTAATCAAGGTGCAGACAGTCGGCCAGGTCCCTTGAAGATACCGATCCCCTCTCCCACATAACCATCATTACAATATACTGCGTATATGTAAGATCCAGTTTCTTCAGATAAGGGGTATACTGTCTGGTCAGCTCCTTTGAGCACGCATACAGAGGAAAACAGACCTGATTTTTAAGTTTCAGCGCATCATATTTATCTTCTTTGCTCATTGTGATCCTGTTTCCTGTTACTCAACTGAAATCCGTATCCATTGCAACCTGCAGCGTATGATCCGGATACTCCTCAAGTACCTTTTTGCAGATTCTCTGATAGACCGCGTTCCGGTCCCCTTCAGCCGGCATCTTTCGTCTCCATATTCTTTCCCGCAAGTACAGGTCTTGCTATATGTACATTAAAGAACTCTATGAGCGGGCCCATGAAAAAGGCTGTGATAACAGTTCCGACACCGGCTATGGTCGGTATCTCGGAGTAAGTGCCGCCCGAAAGCAGAAAGAGAACACATCCCAGTATCACACATACTATATCCGTAATGATCCTGACATACTGGAACTTTCCCTTTTTCCATGTGTTACATATGATCAGCGCTATCGCATCATACGTTGATACGCCCAGATCCGCCGTCATATAGAATGCGGATCCGAAACATATGATCATAACACCGATCATCAGGCACAATATCCTGACAGCAACAGACGGATCTGTTATCACTTTCTGCAGAAATTCATATGTAAACTGTGTGATATACCCAAGCAGAAACAGGTTGATGAATGTGGCTATACCTATGTAATGCCTGTCAAACACAAGTGCAAACAACAGTAGCACAGCATTTGTTATTACATACAATGTTCCGAAGCCGATAGGAACGATCGCATCCAGACCGGCCATAAACGATTGGAACGGATCGACTCCGAGCGCGGCGATCTTGAATATTCCCACACTTATCGCGCATATGATAACCCCGAAAAGCGACATTGCGATCCTTTTTCCCGTGTTCTCTCTCTTCATGATGATCTCACCCTTTACCGTCAGGTCTCTTTCCTATCATTTTTATGATATCAGACTCATCCGCATGCGGAAACTGCTCCCTTATGCGAAGTGTTATCCTGTCGTAACTTGCATCGGGGCTTTCATTATATGCAGCCGTTACGGTCTGATAACCCCATATGGCTTCGGGCGGCAGCATCACCGATACCGGCATTCCGTATTCTTCCCCGCGCTTATTCGTGCGTCTGTGAAAATCCGTTATGACAAGATATGTCTGCATCTGCAGCCCGGTTATGATCCCGGGATAATTCTTTTCGCCGCCTTTTCCGAATCCCGCCTTCTTCTTGAGTTCAGTCGACAATATCTGTTCATCGCAAAAAGTAACATCACCGTCTTCATCCCTGCCTGTCAGCATGTCCATGATCTTCTTTTCCCTGCGGCTCGCAAGCCCGTCTTCCCAGCGGGAATCAAAATCATATCCGTTTCGTCTGTAATTGGCAAAATAAGGCAGCCATTCAACGCTTATAAAACCTGCCTTCTGATCGAAAAACTTCCCGTAAGCGACCTGATGGCTTGCCGCAATGATCTCACGCCATTCCCAGGGATCCTCATCCCTGTACCCTGTCCACCAGTAGTCCGGCGAAACGTGCTCCTCGGCAGAAAAACCGTCTATATCATTTGCGAATAACGGAAGAAAACCGACCTCATTTATCCAGTTGACCAGCTCCTGCCATGTGCGGATACGATAAGGATCATTCCATCCAAGTCCCCGCATGATCATAAATATCGCCTCCTTCCGTCCGTCGCAATTATTTATACTGTATCAGGCCCGATCACTATGCTATTTCATCTGCACCCTTAACGAGCCTTGCATCTACCGAAACAGCTCCGTTCAGTGAAGGGGACAGTTTTTCTGCTGTCTTACCTATCCCGCTTCCGCCTGAAGTTGCAAACAGATGTACCGTCTTCTGCGTCCAGTCATATCCCTTTGCAAATGTGTGAACAACCCTCGGGGCCTGTCCGTACCAGATCGGGAAACCGATATATATCGTATCATATCTGTCGAAATTCTCAATCCTTCCTTCTACCGGAACATCCTTGCCTCCGATCTGTTCACGGTTACATCTGGAAACGGGATTTATATAGTTTATATCCGATCTGGTATATGGCTCCTTTGGGACTATCTCAAAAGTGTCCGCTCCGATCTTCTGCGCAAATTCCTTTGCAATTTGGGCAGTCGTTCCTCCGACACTGAAATATGCTACAAGTACTGACATTTTTATTTCCTCCGTAATTCAATGGTCTTACAGTAAAGCTTTGATGCATTCCTCCACTTTCTTCATATCCGCCGTGGGTTCGAATCGGGCAACGACATTCCCTGCGCGATCAACAACAAATTTTGTGAAGTTCCATTTGATATCGGCTTTTTTGTCCCATTCGGGATCAGCCTTGGCAAACATGTCCTCAAGAAGTGCCTTGTATTCGTGCTCCTCAAAACCTTCAAAACCCTTTTGAGACTTCAGGAATGTATATAACGGAAGCTCATTTTCACCGTTCACATCCGCTTTCTTCATCTGCGGGAATGTGGTGTTGTAGTGAAGCGTACAGAATTCATGTATCTCCTCATCAGTACCGGGAGCCTGTCCTCCGAACTGATTACAGGGGATGTCAAGTACCTCCAGTCCCTTCTCATGATAATCCCTGTACAACTGCTCGATAGGCTCATACTGCGGTGTGAATCCGCACCCTGTTGCGGTATTCACGATAAGGATCACCTTACCCTTATAATCTGATATACTCAGCTTTTCGCCTGTTCCTGTGGTTACTTCATAATCGTAGATCATCATCTGTTCCTCCTTTTTTAACATATGGTTAATGTAACTAAGCGCTTATTCCATCCTTTATAAGTTGTTCTACAAGCTCGCGTTTTTCATACAACACACATCCGCCGTCATGATCATCCGTCAGGATATCCGTGCTTTGAAGCACGGCAAACAGCGGAGAGTGTAATGCTTCCCTGAGTGACGAATCCCTGATATTTACATCGGAATACGGTGAAAACGGGCACGGTTCGGCTCCTCCATGTGAGTTTATATGGAAAAAACCTCTGCCGGCAGCCACACATCCGCCCGAACTCTTCTCATCACCCGGGAATGATATGTACACCATCTCCGGCCGCATGCTTCGGAGCCGTTCGATCTCACCTGTCAGATATTCCCTCTCCTGATCTCCCGGAGCAAGGTCAATACTTTCGTCTGCGACCGGTACGAATTCCACATAGATCACAGCCTTACAGCCTCTGCCTGACAATTCGTTCAAAAACTCATCAGAAGTGACCTCTCTGACATTTTCGGTCGTTACCGTTACAGAGGCACCGAATATCAGTCCGCGCTCATGCAGCTCATCCATGTTCCTTATCAGCCTGTCGTATATTCCTTCACCTCTTCTCGCATCCGTGATATCCTTTTTCCCTTCTATACTCATGATCGGGATAAGGTTCCGGTTTGCCTCAAACAGGTCAAAGTACCGCTCATCCATAAACGTTCCGTTCGTAAATATCGGAAACAGAATGTTTTTCTTTTTTCCGGCTGCTTCAATGACATCCCTGCGAAGCATCGGCTCTCCGCCGGCAAGAAGGATAAAACTGATCCCGAGATCATCCGCCTCATCAAAAACTTTAAACCACTCTTCATCCGTAAGCTGGGTCACAGGCTGTGAATCAACCGTGGCGTGATTACACCTTGAATAACATCCCGCACAGTGGAGGTTGCATTTACTCGTGATACTTGCGATCAGAAATGGCGGGATATGCTCTTCGTTCTCCTCCGCCTTTTTGCGTTTTGCCGACGCTGCTTTACTTGCCCGGGCAAATCCGAGCATAAACGCGCTTTCCTTCGGATCCCTGAACGTCGCCTTTAAGGCATCCGCCACAACACGCTCCACACCTTTTGTCATATATTCCTGTATATCGAATTCTCTGTCCATAAAATTCCCGTTCCTAACTGATATTCACTCCGGCTATGTATTCCGTATCCGCAGGTATCTCTATATGCGGATCACTTATAACAACTTCCGCATGCCTCCCGCTCTCCTCAAGCCCCATAATAAAGTGGCACATTGCTATTCCTACATCTATCTTCTGAAGATCGCCTGTTGCCTCGTTGATGTAGCCTCTGTCCTTTTTTTCATAAAAATGATAAGTACCGTCCTTAACTATTATCCTCCACGGCTGTTTATTCACGGCCGACGGAGCCCATCTTACCATTTCCAGGATATCCGCCATATCGTCCGGCGGTGTAAATGCTTTTCCCCATTCATCCGCAAAGAAAAGTTTATCGCCGGATATCCTTGAATCCGCACCGATCCCTTTTCTCATCATGGATTCTTTTAATGATCTTTTTTTTGCGGGATATCCGAGAGGACTCACACACGGCATCATTTCTCCATCCCCGACCCGGGCCGCAGCTTCAAACACTTCCCGTTTCATTGTTCCGCCAATCCATACAGTACCTACTCCGAGTGTCCACGCATGTAATACAAGCCTTTCAAAAGAATACCCGAAAGCAACGTCCGCATATTCTTTTTTTTCCACTTTACCGGCAACATATAAACTCTCTCCGGAAAGAACCGGACTCGAAAGGCCATACTCCTTTGCGTCAAGCAGGATGAATTCCACGGGAATATTAAACGGATTTGGTATTTCCTTTATATATTCTTCGATATCCTTTCTGTCCTGATCTTTTAACGGTGTGCCGTCATAACTGCGCACACTTTTTCTCTCTTTGATGATTTCCAGCAGATTTTTCATGTTTAACCTCACACTGATATCTTATTCCTTTAAAAATTTATAAAGCAGTACATACAGTTCCTTTGCTTCTTCCTCACTTAACGGTGATTTTTTACAGGACATTTTCAAAGGGATATCCTTACATTTCTCCTTAAGTTCCTCCCCCTCCTTTGTTATTGATACGATCGTGATACGTTCATCTTCCCTTGATCTTTCCCTGGTAACATACCCTGCCTTCTCCAGCCTCTTGAGAAGAGGGGTTAGTGTTCCGGCATCAAGATAGAGGATCTCGCCCAGCTGGCCGACGTTCACACTTTCCTTCTCCCACAGGACCATCATCACGATGTACTGTGTGTAGGTAAGTCCCAGAGGTTTCAGGAATGGTGTATAGTTTCCTACTATCTTCCTGCTGCACGCATATAGCGGAAAACATAACTGATTCTTTAATAAAAGCTGTTCATATTCCTGTGCCATTTTCTCCACCTCTCTTTATCTTTTGTCATATTATATTGTGCGCAATATAAATTGTCAAGAAAATTTTATATTCTCTTGACATTGGTTTTTTCTTAATCGCATAATATGAAATAACTATCACAAATTCTAAGGAGGGTGACGAAAATGAAAGGATCAATCAAAGGCAGACTGACATTAGCGGTTATCCTGATCGTTGTAGTTGCAATGCTCGCTTCTACGGGCATAATCATCTGGACATCCGGTAATAAACTGACAAGCGAACTTACAAATGAACTTCAGCTCAATGCAGACAAATATGCAAATTCCATTAACAGCTGGCTGGAGATGGAAAAGGGCCTTAACGCTGCCGGAGCAGCTGCTTTTGCGGCCATTCCCGACAAAGACTATGACAGGGAACATGTTCAGATGCTTGTAACCACCGAAGCAGACGGACATCCCGAATTCCTTAACCTGTATTACGGAATGGAAGATAAACAGCATATTCAAATGGATCCCACCGCTACGGTTCCCGATGGATATGATCCTACGGCCAGAGGCTGGTATAAAGCAGCCCAGGCAGCCGGTACCACAATAGTTACCGATCCTTATATGGATGTACTCATCGGAGGTATGTGTATTACCATAGCAACCCCCGTATACAGGAACGGACAGCTTGCAGGTGTTCTTGGTGCTGATTTTACCCTTGATTACATTTCAGATGTCGTAAACAGTATTCCTTATGAGAAAGGTGAATACGGATTTCTGACAGATGCCGCAGGCAATTACATCATGCATGACAATCAGGCTTATCTTCCCGGAGAAGATATAGCAACGTCCGCTGCATCCGTAATGCCCGGTATCTCATCCATTATTACCAATCCGGGAAGTTCGGTGATCCTTTCCAAGGACTATGATTCCGAAAAGAATTATTTTGCCACATCCAAAATAGAAAGCTGTAACTGGGCTATGGGGCTGGCTCTTCCGGCCGGTAATGTAAACAGCACCATTTACAGACTTATTTTAACAGGTATTCTTATAGCGGTGATCGCCATTGTAGCCGTTATACTTATCATGACAAGACTGATCGGTATACAGCTTGCTCCGATGGAAGATATGAAATCCTTTATCAAGGAAAAGGTCATCGGAACAGGCAACATAAAACAGACCAACTCGGAAGTTGAGGAGATCAGATATCTGCTTGAGGAACTCGAGAGCCGCGTAATAGATACCATCCATAAGACGAAAGGTGAATCGCAGCTTATAAAGGACAAGATGACATCCGCATCAGATAAGATAAACGGGATCAATGACAGTATTTCCGAGATCAGTCAGGCCATGAACCGCACAGAGGGTGGTATCGTGACACAGACGGAAAGTATCCGGAATATCGAAGAGATCTGCACAAGTGTAATGTCCACAACCGAAACATTCTCAACAGATACAAAGCAGATGAACGAGCGTACCAATGAGATCATAAGCAGAGTCAAGGCCATGGTTCCCGAGATACTTAACAACAAGAAACATGCTGTAGACATGACAAACCAGACAAAGACCGAGCTTGAGGAAGCTCTCAAAGGAATACAGGTTATAGAACAGATCGTTGATGTTGCAAGTGCCATTCAGGGTATCGCAACACAGACCAATCTTCTTGCCCTCAACGCATCAATAGAGGCAGCCAGAGCAGGCGAGGCCGGCAGGGGATTTGCGGTAGTTGCCGACGAGATCAACAGTCTTGCTTCTACTACAGGCAGCGAGATCGACAAGGTAAATGCACTCACCAGTGAGGTAACAGCCAATGTTAACGAGCTGTCGAAGGTCAGCAATCAGATCATCAGATTCTTAACCGACAATGTTCTTAAGGATTATGATAACCTCGAGACACTTGCCAATAACTATATGGATGATGCCAACTATTACAGTGACATCAGCAGGGAACTCGGTTCCGGGGCCGAACAGGTTAATGCTTCGGTTGTTGAGATCAACAATGTGCTTGAACGGATAAGTGTAGCCCAGAGAGAGCTGGGTGATGCAGTACATGATATTTCCGGCAATATGCAGAGCATAACCGAATCAAGTGCAAATGTATCCGGAGAGGCCAGGGAAGTTATGGACAGCATTTCAAATCTTCAGGATACTACGGACAGGTTCAATGTTTAACATCTCTGATCCGTCATATAGATAATATTCAAATGGCTCTGTCATGATGACAGAGCCATTTTTATCTCACTTATTTTCCACTTCTCATTCTTTCCGCAGTCTCCTCACGTTGTCTGCACAGATCCTCCCAGGTGGGTCCGGTGTGAAGCATTTCATCATATTCCTTCAGTACCTCCGGAATATCTATATGCTGCGGACACACCGCCGCACATGCTCCGCATCCGATACACTTATCCGGCCACTTCTCTGCAGGCGTCCCATCCATCTGCATTTTAACCGTAAGGGCTGAGGCAAATTTCAGATCATTATATCCTGCAAGCAGCATCGGAATATCAAGGCTCATCGGACAACCGCTGCAACAATACCTGCACGCCGTACACGGAACCCCCTTTTTCAGACTTTCCGCGATATCCAGCATCATGCTCCACTCTTCTTCATTAAGTGGCGTTCCTCCGCTGAATGTTGCAATATTATCCTCCATCTGCTCAAGGTTTGACATTCCGCTTAGAACGGTCGCAACCTCCGGAATATTCATGAGCCATCTGAATGACCAGGATGCGATCGATTCTTCAGGCCTTAGTGCTTTAAGTTTTGCGTTGTTATCATCGCCCAGATCCGTGAGTCTCCCGCCTCTTAAAGGTTCCATAACCATAACAGGTATACCCCTTGATCCAAGCAGTTCGATCTTCCTTTTTGCATCCTGCAGTGTCCAGTCTACGTAATTTAACTGGATCTGACAAAATTCGGTTTTATCTCCGAGAAAATCAAGTATCTCCTCCAGATTCTCTGCCCGCGCATGGGTTGAAAATCCGAGGTGCCTTATCCTGCCGAGTTCTCTTTGCTTTACAAAATAATCAACTATCCCGTATTCTTCGTTTTTGTATGTGGGAAAACTGTTCTCATAAATATTATGAAGCAGATAGAAATCAAAGTATTCCACACCGCACTTTGAAAGCTGCTCTTCAAATATGCCTTCACAATCATACTTCTTCATGAACTGATGACCGGGAAACTTTGTCGCCAGTCTGAAACTCTCTCTCGGATATTTTGCCAGAGCCTTCCCTATCGCGATCTCGGATTTGCCATCATGATACGGATAGGCTGTATCATAGTAATTCACACCATGATCCATGGCATAATCCGTCATCATATTAACATGATCCTGATCTATGCTCCCGTCATCCTTAAGCGGAAGTCTCATCGTTCCGAATGCCAGCCTCGATATCTCTTCTCCACACGCTTTTGAATATTGCATAGTTTCATTATTCCCTTTTTGATTTCATTATAACCGCCATTTCCGTTACGGCTATAATTTTACACATATTATCCGGTCATTTCAAACACCTGAAATAAATCATCGAGCCATCCACATGGCATTCCACATCAGAGTATAATCTGTTAAGGACCCGAAGAAGCTGATCCTCCGTCGGAAAAGGCGGGGTAAACCAGCCCTTCCCGGACAGAATTGTCTTTACCAGCCAGTCGGTTCGCTTTGATTTTCCTTTTATATAGAAACATCCGATAAACCAACCGCCCTTTTTCAGAACACGGTTTGTCTCATAAAACGCCTTTTTCTTATCCGGAAAAGCATGAAACCCGTTCATGCTCATGACCACATCACAACTTTCGTTTGAAAGAGGAAGATCTCCCACATCTCCCTGAACAAAAGTAATGTGCTTACAGTCTCCGAGTCTCTGTCCGGCCTTTTCAATCATATCATTACTGTAATCAAGGCAAGTGATCCGGGCATTAGAAAGTTTTCGCCACTTATCCTCCGTAAATACTGCTGTTCCGACCGGAACATCAAGCAACGTTCCCGAAAAATCGTCAGGAATATAAGATAATATCTTTCGTGCGATCTCTTTGTCATCCGTACCGCTCCAGAAGAAGCGGATATACTGTCTGCTCAGGAAATTTCCCTGAGTCAGAACACAATCATAAATGTTTTTGGATGCATGATATGCGCTTCTGATCCTGTCAGATACGATAACCGCCTTTTCAAGCCTGACATTCCTTGCATTATCCTCGGTATCCTCACGCTCATCATAACCATCATAAGGAGCCAGGGGATCATGGGGTTTCTGTTTCCTCTTCAGGCTGTTACAGACTTTATCGGTGTGGGCAAACACAAAATCCATATCATCCGACCATCCGGTATGACCGGTGATCACCTTTGGAGACAGTCCTCTGTCACGAAGAAGTTTTTCAAGCTTTCTAAGTGATCTTATTGATAATCTGTTATCTTCTGCAAGTGCATTGATAAAACTGTATCCGCCATCCGCCCCGAACCATATCGTATCTCCGGTAAACAGATATGCATCATCCACAAGATACACCATATGGCCCCAGGTATGTCCCGGAACCAGTATCGCTTCTACTTTGATATCTCCGAAATGGAGGATCTCCCCGTCTTTTAGCAATACTCTCTTATTATCGCTTACAACCATCGGAAGTTTATAAGCCTTAAACATGACCCTGCGCCTTACTTCTCCGGTCATGTATTTATTTTCAATCTCCCCAAGATATAATGTTGCCTTCCTGAAGAGGCCATCCGAATCCCGCTCCACGGCGCCGACATGATCCGTGTCCTGATGGGTCAGAAGAATATGCTCTATGCACGCGGGATCGATATCAAGCCATCTCATCTTTTCCCGCAAACGGTCATAATTATACCCGGCATCGATCATTATCGTCGTACCGTTTCTGGTATAAAAGAAAATATTCGCGATCCATTCCCTGATACAGGAAACATGATCATCTATTCTCCCTGTATTTAACGGCTTGAATATCTCCTTTCCCCGATAGATGAATGACATTGTCTTTTTCTGAAAATCAGATGCTTTCCTGGACATAAACACTATCTCCTTTTTAAACCATATTCCTAAACGCGTCGGTGAACAAAAACACTCCGGCGTTAGCTCTTGCTAACAATAAATATATCACTTTTGCCCCATCTGTCAATGCACGGCTACCGGTCCTCTCTTCCCTCTCCATGCAGGCATAATTCGTCTGTTCCTACATTTTCCCTAAATCTGGCATCGTGTTCCACAAGCAGCATAGTGGGTTTATAATCCAGGATCAGCTTTTCAATCTGCATCCGTGAAAAAATATCGATATAATTAAGCGGTTCATCCCATATGTACAAATGGGCCGGCGTGATGAGGCTTGTCGCTATAAGCACCTTTTTCTTCTGGCCTTCGGAAAAATCTCTCATATCATTTTTTAATTGCTCCCTTTCAAGATCAAGCCGCCTCAGTACCGCCAGGAACAGACTTTCATCCAGACCGGCGATCTCGGCGTATTCCTTAAGAGTTCCTCCAAGATGCGATGTATCCTGGCTGATATAGGATACCCGCAATCCCGATGCGACCCTGAGTTCTCCGGTCACTTTGAGCCCGTTATCCTTTACGCTATCCCGATACTCTGCCATCTCCCGCAATATCGCCTTGATGAGGCTGGACTTACCGCATCCGTTCCTGCCGGTTAAGAATACCCTCTCCCCCTGCTTTATGTTAAATGTCATATCTGCAAACAAAGCATCCGCCTGATCATACGAAAGCGTCAGATCCTTCGCTTCTATGATCGTTTCCTTATGATATTTAAGCGGAACGATCTTAAGATCCGTGATCTGCTCAATATCCTTTAGCAGTCCTTCCTTCTGTTCGATCTCTCTGTCCATCCTCTTCTCATATGATTTGACTCTGGCCTGCATCTTCTTGGTCTTG
>JBGUNV010000190.1:0-17546 GCA_045117595.1 Lachnospiraceae bacterium | reverse complement strand
GTAAAATACGCTTAGACATATATTCTCCCGGTCATATCCGGTAATCAGTTATCTTCATTTCCGATATCTTCAATATCAAGATCATTTATCTCTTCATAAGTCCGGTGCTTTTTGGGCCTGCTGCCGACAGCTCCGAAATAATCTCTGACTGATCTCTTCTCGGGAATAGCTACTTCATGGATCAGCTTCATTACATAATCGCCATCCCACAATATGACATTAAGCTTCTCGGCAAATTCCCTGGCCGGTTTTGTAAAGGACTGATTACTCATCACTACGCCTATCATGCTTCCGTAATAGTCCTTGCCTGCATACACTTCCTGTATCGCTCTTATACCTACAGGGTCTGAGTAACATTTACACTGTATGGCATAGCTGATACCATCTCTGTCAGCTATGATATCAACACCGTAGTCATGGCTGTCCGGAGTGATCTCCACATTATCAAATCCCTTGGCCTCGAGCAGTTCCGCGCAGTATTCTTCGAAATCCTTCCCCTCCATATCTTCGAATATCTGATCGTCAGAGGAATTTCCACGCCTTATATACCAGATCCATCCTGCCAGAAGGACCAGTACAACTATTCCTACTATGATGATGATAATTGTTGTGAGATTCACACTGCCAGTCCTTTATAAATGAAGGTCTCTTTTGATCTGCTCCGTTCAGGGGCCACTCAGGCTGTCCGGATATTCGATCCACACGATGCGCGACCCGGCTTCGAATGACACGCATGGTACGCTTTCGGCAAAATATGCTCAATCCAGGCACCCTTGCGGCACACAGGAACATCCGCTTAGTGCTGCTCCATTCCTGGCCTGACACGGTTTACGGCGCCCTGTTGCGCAAGACCCGAATCTCAACACATACCCTGCCGGGCTGCTGCCATACGATATCACCCTCTGCCGGATATCACCCCTGCTATAGCGGATTTCAGGTACAGGGAACCGCTACTTCCCCGGCTGCGCAATTTGAGTATACACAAGGGCTCAACCCTTGTCAAATGCATAGTTTACAGGAATCAGGCCCATGTCAGACATCCTTCCTGCCGCCCTCATACTCTCCCAGGATAAAGTGTTTTACCGACATAATAACAAGCGCCGATCCGGCAACTATGAAAAGTATGACCGCTGCCCATATTGGAATAGATTTTGCACCGTCTGACGTGATTATCTGATAAGCCAGATAGATAACGTATGCACCGACTATCGTCCTGATGGTTAGGACCAGCTGAGTGGGATATTTCGATCTGTTCTCCTTTTCATCGGATACATCGCCTGTTTCACCGGTATTATCCGGTTCCTCGAATTTAACATCTTCAATCTGATCCGATACGTTATTATCCATAAAACTTCTCCTTTGTTTCACTGGTTTTAACTGCCTATATTACATGATATAATAATTCAGTCAAACAAAATAGTGTTTTTTTATTTACAACAGCAAAAAGAGGAATACAAATGGCAACTGAACAGGAAATAGAAGAAGTTATAAAAATGCTTGACGGTAAAACAGAGGAAGGAGTCAGCAGAATAGGGATACACAGGGTAGAAACCGAACGTGAAGACTTTGTTCGTGAAGTCCATCACCACGGGAGGTGCGATGTGGGCAGTCCCTTTGCAGACGGAAGTGTCGGAAACTTCTGTGACTGACCGGCCTGAAGAGACATGATAAACATACAGGGACTTCAGAAAACCACTTTACTTGACTACCCGGAACATGTAGCAGCTACTGTTTTTCTGGGTGGATGTAATATGCGTTGTCCTTTTTGTCATAACATGAACATCGTTACAGCTGCTGATCCGCTTTTTTCGGAAGAATACATTATGGAATTTCTGTCCAAAAGACTCGGTATACTTGACGGAGTATGCATAACCGGAGGTGAACCGACGTTATATACCGGTCTTCCTGATTTTATCAGACAGATCAGGGAACTCGGCTATCTGGTTAAACTTGATACAAACGGTACAAATCCCGACATCCTGAAAAACCTTACAGATGATAAACTTGTGGATTATGTTGCCATGGACATCAAATCATCCCCGGAATACTACGGCAGAGCATGCGGGATAGAACACATAGACTTTTCACTTATCAGGGAAAGTATCGGTCTTTTGATGAGCGGAAACTGTGATTATGAATTCAGAACCACAGCCGTGGCCGAATTTCTGAATGAAAAAGCTGTAAGAGATATAGGCGAAATGATAAAGGGTGCAAAGCATTATTATCTGCAGGGCTATGTTGAATCAGAGTATGTTCCCGACAAAAGTGTTCATGCTGTCCCTGTGGAAACTCTTCGGGAATACCAACAGATACTTTCCGGTTATGTGAATCATGTAGCGCTCAGGGGAATAGACTGATCATCAGCCTTTATGTATCTCATGTAATTTACGACCATCAGCGCTATCTTCAGTGTAAGCGCATCATCAAATACCCTTACATCCAGACCTGTTGCCTTCTGGATCTTCTCGATCCTGTACATAAGCGTATTACGATGGATATACAGCTGTCTTGATGTCTCTGATACATTGAGATTATTGTCAAAAAACTTATTTACCGTGTTCAGGACTTCCTCATCGATCTCATCCGGTATGTCATCACCGAATATCTCCCTGATAAACAGCCTGCACAGATCTACCGGCAGTTGGTATATAAGCCTGCCGACTCCGAGATCGCCATAGTTTATACATCTTTTGAGAGGGTAAAATATCTTACTGACTTCAAGAGCCATCTTTGCTTCCATATAGGAATTACGTACGCCCTTTATATCATCCGTGACCATTCCGTATGATACCCTGACATCACTGAGCGCTTCGGATCCGGCCATATCAATAAGCATCCTGGCCGTTTCCTCAAGTTCCTCATCACCGTCATCAGGCACAAGTGCCTTGATAACGACGATATGGTTTTCATCAACGGCTGTAACATGGTCGCCCGCTTCGGTGTAAAACAATTCCCTTACCATTTCCGTAAGGTCATTTTCCTTCGGATCCAGAGGTTCTATCAGATAAACACATCTTCTGCGTGCGGAGTCTATGTGGAGCTTTCGTGCTTTGTTATATATGTCCACGAGAATAAGATTATCAAGAAGCAGATTCTGAAAGAACGAATCCCGGTCTATCTTGTCCTTATACGCAGCTACCAGATTCTTAAGGAGAACGGCTGCCAGATTTGCCGGAACAGATCCTTTGTCATCCGCTTCAGATATCAGGACATATGCTGCTTCATCTTCATCCATGATCTTAATAAGGATCCTCTTATCAATAACCCTTTTATCATCATCACTGTCAAAAAATTCCCGCAACACCTGTCTGTCCGGCATATCAATACTGCCGGCAGCAGCCGTTTCACACAGATTCCGGTCTATGATCATAAGATCTATACCTGCTGTTTCCCTGACTTCCTCCATACAATTGGCAATGACCCGATCAGATATCATTATGCAATTTCTCCTTTACGGTTTTGCTGCTGACCACATCCTGAGGTATCGTAAACGTGAATGTTGATCCTTTGCCTATCTCACTTTCTACCGATATCCTTCCGTCAAGAAGATTGACAAGCCGTTTACAGATCAGCAGCCCGAGACCTGTACCTTTTATGCTCACATTTTTGTTTTCACCGACTTTTCCTATGGAATAGAACAGTTTCTCGGCATCTTCTTTTCTTATACCGACTCCGCTGTCAGTTACCGTAAATGTAACATCAATTTTATCCGGAGTGATCTTACGATATCGGACAGACAGGGTTATGGCCCCGTCATACGTGTATTTTACTGCATTTTCCAGAATATTATCCAGTATCTGTCTGATCTTGGACTGATCTCCCTTCAGATAATCAGGCATATTTTCGTCATAATCAACCTGAAGATCCAGGTGCTTTCTTTCTACACCCGGCTCGATCTTTTTTACGCATCCTTCCACCAGTTTTATGATCTCATATTCATCCTGACAAATCTCGGTATTTCCCCACTCAAGCATTGAATACTCCTGGATCGAATTAAATGATATCATCATGGAATTACCTGCCTGCTTGATACCGAGAACGCTTTCCCTTACCTCGTGGGATGTTTCCTCTTCCAGTATCTTATCCGACAGAATGGTTATGGCATCTATCGGATCCCTTACCTCTCTGTTGATAAGTGTCATGAAATCCGTCTGATTCCCGGCTGCAATCCTGTGCAGGTTCTGAACCTGATCTTTTTTGAAATATCTGAACGTAAAACCGACAATGTATATGGTGCACAGGAGGGATATAAGGATGCCGATTATCAGGACTATCACTCCCGTACCTATTATCGTATAAGTGTAACTGCCGGCATTTGCAAATACCTCACTCTGAAGTCTACCGGCAAAAAATATGACAGCCACTTCCCCATCGGAATTCTTATGTGGTATATAGTATCCGTAATATGTTCTTCCACCCAGTTCGGTTGCTTCACAGAACAGTTCTTCTCCCGTTTCCTTCAGGGTTTTATATATATCCTCCTTCAGTCTCGTCCCCGCCATACTGTTTCCGTCCTGGTCAACAACCGTTGTATCGATCCTGGTATCACCATAGAAGAAAGTACAGACAAGACCTATCTTTTGCATATCATCACCAATACTGTTCAGGTATCCGGAAACTTCACTGTTTCCCTTATATACTATGCCGTTTTCATCCATAGTATAATCTCCGTCATCCAGAAGACTGTATCTTTCGCTGAGCCCGTATGCCAAAGTCCGAAGTTCTCTTTTTATCTCTTCTTTCAGGATGTTTCTGAAATAATTATTTTCAAGTATACACATCACTATACCCATTACCAATATGGGTATGACCGATATGCCGATGATCCGCAGGAACACTTTCCTCATGCTCATCAGTTCCTTATTCACATCCGTAGTATCATCTTTCATCCATCTGGTATTATTCATTGCTCCGCTTTTTCCTTTTTATTTCTGATCCTGAGTTCCTCAAAAAATCGCGTAAGTATATTACTGCATTCATCGACCAGCACGTCCCCGGTGATTTCAACCTTATGATTAAACTCATCCATCTGCAGAAGATTTATGATTGACCCGGCACATCCTGATTTCGGACTCATACATCCGATCACAACTCTGTCAAGCCGGGCCTGTACACAGGCTCCTGCACACATCTGGCACGGCTCAAGAGTGACATACATCGTACAACCCTCCAGTCTCCAGTCTCCGATCGCCTTACTGGCTTTTTTTATGGCAGTGATCTCGGCATGACAAAGCGTGTTTTTATCCGTATTTCTGCGGTTATAACCCCTTCCGATCACCCTGCCTTCATAAACTATGACACAGCCTATCGGCACTTCACCGAGCTTATACGCTTTCATGGCCTGTCTGAGAGCCTGTTTCATGTATTTTTCATCTTCAGAATACTTCATATTGTCTAATTTATCATATTTTTCGGCATCTTTCCACTTTCGCGGACCGTTCATCCACAAAAAACGGACCCGCATAATGCGGGTCCGTGATAAATCCGAATTACAGATCTAGTTTGTTATGATCATCTCCGTATCCTTATCAAATACATGGATCTTCTCAACATCAAACGCAAACTTAACTGTATCACCGGGTCTTGCCGTTGTACGGGGATCAACCCTTGCGGTGATCGGGAACTCCTCAAGATCAAAGTACAGATAAACTTCTGCACCGAGAAGCTCGTAAACCTTTACGGTTGACTCAAATACGCTCTGAGGTGATGTTTCAATATACATCTCGGAATCATATACATCCTCGGGACGGATACCGAATGTAACAACCTTTCCTGCATAGCCGCCATCGATAAGCTTCTTGGACTTGGCGGGAGGAAGCGGAACGCTCTTGCCGGCAAACTTGAGGCTTGCAACATCTCCTTCAACATCAACGGTAGCATTGATGAAGTTCATCTGAGGGCTTCCCATGAATCCTGCAACGAAGAGATTGCAAGGCTTGTCATAAAGGTTCTGAGGTGTATCAACCTGCTGTATAACACCATCCTTCATAACAACGATCCTGGTACCGAGTGTCATGGCCTCTGTCTGGTCATGTGTAACATATATGATCGTGGTTCCGAGTCTCTGATGAAGCTTGGCGATCTCTATTCTCATCTGAACACGAAGCTTGGCATCAAGGTTTGAAAGAGGCTCGTCCATAAGGAATACCTTAGGATTACGAACTATGGCACGTCCCATGGCAACACGCTGTCTCTGTCCACCCGAAAGAGCCTTGGGCTTACGATCAAGAAGAGCTGTAAGATCGAGGATCTTTGCTGCTTCCTTAACCATCTTGTCAATTTCGTCCTTGGGAACCTTACGAAGTTTCAGTCCGAATGCCATGTTGTCATATACCGACATATGAGGATACAGAGCATAGTTCTGGAATACCATTGCGATATCTCTGTCCTTAGGCTCTACATCATTGACAACGCGGTCACCTATCTTCAGTTCGCCTGATGAGATCTCTTCAAGACCTGCTATCATTCGAAGTGTCGTTGACTTACCGCATCCACTGGGTCCGACGAAAATAATGAATTCCTGATCTGCGATCTCAAGATTGAAATCCTTAACAGCCTGGAATCCGTTGGGATAAACTTTGCAAATGTTCTTAAGTGATAAACCTGCCATTCTTCTGTAACCTCCGATAGTTTATTATGATCATCCGTGACATCTGCCACGCATCTGTGATTATAACAAGGCATTCCCTAAAAGGGAATGCCAAGGTTGCCCAAAGATTTTTGAGATTAATATACAAAACATACAATGACTCCTGTCACTGTTCATCCGAGTCGATCGGCTTGGGTTTGCCGGCCTTTTCTGCCTCTATCTTATCTTCCTCAGTTGCTTCCGCAAAGAAAGCAAGCTGGTTCTTGCCACGCTTCTTAGCCTTATATAAAGCCGTGTCCGCAGCCTTGTACAGGCCCTCATAATCAGCTCCGTCACGGGGATATATAGCTGCTCCTATACTGGCAGTCGGTGAATACTTGGTATAAGTACCAACCGTGAAATCCTTGAAGAATCCGGCAACTCTTCCGGCTTCCCGTTCTATAACAGCCTCATCCTTAAGATCCTTAAGGAATATAATGAACTCATCGCCTCCGGTACGTCCGATGATATCCGTTACCCTGAATTCAGTCTTGATCTTCTTACCGAGCGTCGACAGAACCTCATCACCGAATGCATGTCCCATGGTATCGTTTATCTTTTTGAAATTATCTATATCAAGAACACACATCATACATGTCTTGTCATGACCTTCACTCTCAAGATATTCCTTTATCTTGTTCTCCGTGGATATCTTGTTCAGAAGTTCCGTCAACAGGTCTGTTTCCGCCTTGTTCTGAAGTTCCATACTTTCCTTGGTGAAGCTTACCCTGTTGATGATATAAATGAATATGATCAATGCCACAAAGACTCCTATCGAGAACAGGATCTTCATGATCATCTCTCTTGTTTCCTGATTTTCCTCTATAATACTTCTGTTTACCTGGCTGTCCTGCACAGTCACGATAACACTGGCCCCGGTCTTTCCTATCGGCTGATAGCACATATAGCAGCTGACACCTTTTTGATCCGTTACATGGACATTGCCGGCTCTTCCAGATTCTATGCCCTGTAATAGTGCCGTCCTGCTGCCTGAATCAAATACAAGTGTATCGATTACTTCCTTAAAATTATCCCCGATATCATACAGCTTGGATTCCGCTCCGTATACCTCTCCTATAACCCCGTTGGAAAAAACAAGAGAATAACTGTATGCCGTGGAATCCATCTGTTTGGAGATCTTCTCCGGCCTGTATACCATGATAAAATTCCCCCGCCATTCCTTCTCGTCTCTTATCGGGGCTGAAACCATGATCACAGGTCTGCCCTTGTCATCGACTATCGCCACTGCGCTGTCCTTGGTTCCGAGAAGAGATTGAAATTCTTCGGAGGTATCTACCGTGGTATATGTATTCCCGTAAGAATCGACCGCACTTCCGTTGCTTTTGACAACATAGGCATCAACTAATGATGCATGATCATCCACAAGCTTGATCAGATCGACTACCTTCTCGTCAAAAATATCGTCCTCTTTCATAAGGTAGTCAGCTATGGCATCTGCGGAATTGACCATGGCTTCGTAATATCCCTTGTAATATCCCGCAACCGAAACAGCCTGCCGGCTGACACGATCAAGTACTTTAATCCTGGAATTTTCCTGCATAGTGCGGTTGTAATTGATAAGAGTAACAATAAGAAAGATCATCAGAATAACAGTGGGGATCGCCCACTGTGCCGTGATCGAATTATTCTTATTCTTCTCAACCTTCCCCATCAGTAACCTCCGCCGGATCATCTGATCCGGTTTCCGCTTCGTCTTCTTTGGGCATATACAGTACAAATACTTTATTGAAAAACCTGGAATTGATATATGCCGTTGCCGAAAACATTATCAAAACCAGAAACATAAGTGCCGGAAAAAACAATACAAGCACTGCAGGTATCGCCGAAACGATCAGCATCACAAATGTGTATGGCAGATGCCGGACGCTGATCAGAAAAGAATTCTTTATAGTATTCTTAACCGTATTGTCAAACTGTGCCAGTATCGGAAAAACATACAAAAGCGTCATCATGACCACTATCGCCATTACACCGACTGCAACTATGACAACATTGCTTATGGCAGAACTGTTAAAGATCTGCGCGGTATTTCCTCCGTTTGCGATCCTGAGGTCCAGAAACATGACTATCATCACAAACAGAAATATCAACCAGATGACCGTCGCCTGGATAAAGTTTTCCTTAAAGGATTTAAAAAATGATCTGGTAATGTATCCTTCCTCATCCTTTGCCATTTTAAGCGTTACATAGTAAAGAGCCGTTGAGGATGCACCGATAGTTATAACAGGAATCGAGCAGATCACAAACAGCAGGTTAAGCCAGAACAGATCTGCAAGTCTTGACAGAAAAGAAAAAACCGGCCCCTCAAAATTGAATACTTTACCCATTTCTCCAACAATCCTTCAGCGTAAATCGCACTATTTTGATTATAATTTAACAATAGGAAAAAAGCAATCAAAACAGCTCTATCCTCATCGGCGTGTATCTGATACCATCAGATGTCTTCTCATGATCCATATCGGTAAATCCCAGCTTATGATAAAACTCAACCGCAAAGGGCGAAGAGAATACCGTCATTTCCGTCACACCTTCCCGGGAAGCTTCACTGAAAGCCTGCTTTAAAAGGTTTGTTGCTATACCCTGATGATGGTACGCCGATTCCACAAACAAAAGTGAAATATGCCAATGTTTGCGGATCCCCAGGATCCCGACGATAACGTTATTCTCATCAAATGCCCCCCATGCATGATATTCACCCATGACGAACATATTACGAAGTTCGTTACCCTTTACAAAATCATGAAAATTCTTTACTCCCTCGGGAGCATATTCCGGTGCCTCATAAACAAGAAAGGTATCCCAGGCGAGCTGCATCGCCAGTTCCCATTCCTGTTTTTTCAGCCGTCTGATCACAAAATCCATTATTTAAACAGACCCGAGAAGAATCCCGCGATGCTGTTACCGATATTCTTCGCCGTATTTGTTATGGCATTTCCGATAATCTCCGTAAGCCCGAGATCCTTAAGATCCACTTTATTGATATCAAAAGTCCCCGCTTTGATATCATCCTTGTATTTCGCATATATATCGTCTGCCTGCTCCGCAAGGACTTTGTAATCTATACCCATGGCTTTAACCTTCATCATGAGATCGATTATCTGTTTTATCTCCTCCTCCGAAAGGGTAACGTTCTGATCCTTCATTCCCTTACGGATAGCGGCTTCTATCTCCTCTTCCGTATTAAGATCATTTGTAGCTATAACCGTCTTGATATAAGCTATCAGTTCCTCCGCTTTATCATCCGATCCTACGGCATCCATGATCTGTCCTGTTGTTACAAGCTCATTAAGGGATGTATCAAGAGCAGTACTGCTGACTTCTACCCCGCTCATATTTTCGTATGCTTTAAGAGCTCCTATAAGAGCAGCGGTTCCCGAGATCGGTGTCGGAGCCGCTACCAGTATGTCCGCATCCGATACACCTGCAGTTATGAGAGCATTCCTGTACATATTTGTAGTACAGTAATTGATATTGTCAGTAGTAACTACAACACCATGTCCGCTCTCTGCCGGCTTAACGAGTACCGATGAAAGAGATTTGGTCCCTATCAGTGCTGATGATATATATTTATCAAGTGCAGCATGTTCTTCCGCATTCGTAGTCAGAACAATATCATAGTTAGCCAGATCAGCCTCGCTTATCCCCATGGCTGCAAGTACTGCCTGTTTCTGTTCAGCCGTAAGGTCAGCTCCAAGTGCCAGATACCCTTTCTTTTCAGACGATCCGCTCCCGCTGTCTGAAGATCCTCCGAATAATGTATCTATTATCGATGAAATACCGTCATTTTCCTTGGTCTTTTCATCTTCCTTTGCTGCAGGGGTCGGAGTCGGTGTCGCTGTCGGTGTCACTTCAGTTACCGTTCCGTTCCCGGATTCATCAAAGGTAATGGCCTGTGATGCAAAAACGCTTACGGTCATACCCATTGTCAGTATAAGAGCCATCATGATCACAATAGTCTTTTTCATGTTCCAGATCCTCCCTTCAATTTGAGAAAACAACAGATCTACAATATCTCCGAACCTGACTCGAGGTCTTTCTCGGGTCTCATAAGCGAAAGATTTCCTTCACTGTCTTCCGCGCATAATATCATACCTTCCGATACGACTCCGGCAAGTGTGGCCGGCTTGAGATTAAGCAGTACCATGACCTTCTTACCGACCATCTCTTCCGGTTTGTAATATGCCTTGATCCCGGAAACGATCTGCTTGACACTGTCGCCTATCTTAACTTTTGAACAAAGCAGTTTCTTGGACTTTGGTACCTCCTCGCAGGCGATTATCTCACCCACAACAAACTGCATCCTGGCAAAATCATCATATTCCACCTGTTCCCTGAGCTCAACATGTATCTCCTTACCGGATGCATCAGACTCTTCCGATGTTATACCCGTCTCCTTCTCATACGCCAGTCTCTGGGCTTCCTGTATTTTGGAAACCTCTGACATGACATCATCGATATTCAGCCTTGCAAACAATACCTCCGGTGTATCCGTTACTTTCGTACCGCTCCTGTATACCCCGAATTCCGAAAGGAGATCAAAATCTCTTTCCGTTCCGTATAACATCATCAGTATCCTGTCAGCAGTATCCGGCATGAAAGGCTTCAACAGATTGGCTCCTATGCAGATGCCTTCAACAAGATTATACATTACCTCCGAAAGCCTGTTTCTGTCAGATTCGTTCTTGGCGAGTATCCACGGTGTTGTTTCATCAATATATTTATTCAGCCGGCGGAACACATTGAAGACCTCTGTTAGAGCATCGGCCATGTGCATACTGTCGATCTTTTCCTTTACCTTTCCGGCTGCAGCCGTGCAGACAGCCTTCAGATCATCATCAGGTTCACCTGTTACGCCCGTACTGCTGACAAATCCGTCGAAATACTTGTTACTCATTGAAATCGTGCGGTTAACAAGATTTCCGAGGATATTGGCAAGATCGGAATTATATCTTTCTGTCATAAGTTCCCATGTGATGGTCCCGTCATTGTCGTAGGGCATTTCATGAAGAACGTAGTATCTGACTGCATCCACTCCGAACAGTTTGATAAGATCATCCGCATATATCACGTTTCCGCGTGATTTGCTCATCTTTTCGCCGCCCTGTAACAGCCACGGATGCCCGAACACCTGCTTGGGAAGGGGAATCCCCAGGCTCATGAGGAAGATAGGCCAGTATATGGTATGGAATCTTATGATATCCTTTCCTATGAGGTGAAGATCCGCCGGCCACAGTTTTCTGTACTGCTCAGATCCTTCTGAATCCGTGTCATATCCGATCCCGGTTATATAGTTTGAAAGAGCATCAAGCCAGACATAGACCACATGTTTGTCATCAAAATCCACAGGTATTCCCCACTTGAACGATGTCCTGCTGACACACAGATCCTGAAGACCGGGAAGCAGGAAATTATTCATCATTTCGTTCTTTCTTGAAACAGGCTGTATGAACTCCGGGTGGGAATTGATATATTCGATCAGCCTGTCGGCATACTTGCTCATTTTGAAAAAATAAGCTTCTTCCTTGGCGGGTTTTACTTCTCTTCCGCAGTCGGGACACTTCCCGTCAATAAGCTGGCTTTCCGTCCAGAATGATTCACAGGGTGTACAGTACATACCTTCATAGGATCCTTTGTAAATATCCCCGTTCTCATACATCTTTCTGAATATCTTCTGGACCTGTTTTTCGTGATCACTGTCCGTTGTTCTGATAAAACGGTCATACTTTATGTTCAGGCTGTTACAGATATCCTTGATCTGGCCGGCAACATTATCCACAAACTCTTTGGGAGTTACGCCTGCAGCCTTTGCTTTATCCTCGATCTTCTGGCCGTGTTCATCCGTTCCGGTCTGGAACCAGACATCTCTTCCCTCCAGTTTTTTAAATCTTGCAAGAGCATCCGCCATAACTATCTCATAGCTGTTACCGATATGCGGTTTGCCGGATGTGTAAACAATTGCGGTAGTGATGTAATACTTTTCTTTTTCCATAATGCTAACTCCTTTTTTTATCCTCATCTTCAAGCAGGCTGCGGTAAATGTCTCTTTTTGATACATTTCTGTCCGACGCTACTTTTTTCATGGCTTCCTTACGATCAAATCCCTGTGCTTCATATATCGCCATATGTTCGTTTATATCCATCTGACGATAATCCTGCGCCTTCTCTTCGGCGATCCGGCTGATATCTCTTCCTTTCAGAACGATCACATATTCACCCCTGGGCTCATGAGTTTCGTAATACTTATTCGCTTCTGACAGGCTCGTTCTTCTGACCTCTTCAAACTTCTTTGTAAGTTCTCTGCATAACGCGATGTTTCTGTCGCCGAGTGCATCCGACAGTTCTAAAAGTGTTGCTTTTATATGGTGTGGTGCCTCATATATTATAATGGTCCTTGTCTCATTTGTAAGATCAGCCAGGACCTGTTTTCTCATCTTTTTGTCCGAAGGAAGAAATCCCTCAAACACAAACCGTCTGCTGTCGATTCCCGAGAGTGACAGAGCCGTCACCAGTGCACAGGGGCCGGGAAGTGATGTCACCTTTATTCCTGCCTTATGGCACATATCGGTAAGAACCTGTCCCGGGTCTGAGATCGCGGGAGTCCCTGCATCCGTAATGAGCGCAACATCGGCGCCTTCTTTCATTTTTGAGATAAGCTCTTTTGCCTTGTCATATTTGTTATGCTCATGATAACTGGTCAAAGGAGTCCTGATCTCAAAATGATTGAGGAGTTTTATACTGTTGCGTGTATCCTCGGCTGCTATGATATCTGCATTCCGTAACGTTTCGATCACCCTTGCGGATATATCGGAAAGATTCCCTATAGGTGTAGCACACAGATAGAGCATGCCCTGATCTTTTGTCTCATTCATGTTCAGTATCCGTAAATATCATATATCTCTTTGGTATAGCAGTCAGGTGCTTCATATACAATGAGCGGACGCTCTACCGTAAGCCTGCGCCGACCTCCCAGAACAGCCTCGATAAGAACCATATTAGGTTCACGGTTAATATACGGATGCACCAGTTTCATCCTTTTGGGCTCCAGACCGTATTTTGTCAGTGTCTCAAATATATCTGTGAGTCTGAACGGTCTGTGGATCATAAACATTTTCCCGCCGTTCCTGAGCATTCGCGACGCGATACGTGCAACATCATCGAGATCACACAATATCTCATGTCTTGCAATGGCCCTCGGAGAATCCGGATTTCTGATCCCGTGACTGTCTATCATATACGGAGGATTACATGTCACAACATCAAATATCCCTGCCTGAAGATAATCCTCCGCATCCTTTATGTCAGCACAGATAATGTTTATACGATCCTTAAGACCATTGGCGGATACACTCCTTTTGGCCAGGTCCGCAATATCCTTTTGTATCTCGATACCGACTATGCGTTCTGCTTTTGTCTTTGCAGCCATAAGTATCGGAACTATCCCGTTTCCGGTACACAGATCCAATACTTTTTCTCCGCTTTTTGCATATGCATACCCGGACAACAGTACCGCATCCATCCCGAAACAGAATTTCGAGGTATCCTGGATTATCTTGTAGCCGCAGCGCTCGAGATCATCCACTCTTTCATTGTCGTTCAGTTCAATCGTCGTCCAGTTTGGATCTTCCATCATCCAGCTCTAATCTTTCAAGCTCTTCGAGCTCGAGTTCTTCTTCTGTTTCGTTACGTGACTTCCGGTTGTTTCTGTCCTTATTCTTTCCTCTTTTTCCGCCCTTTGTATCATCATCGCGCTCTTTTTTGTGTTTCTGCTTAAACTTAAGTTCAGATGTCGGATATTCGCGAAGCTCCTTTTCATCATCAACCTCAACCACAACACGGACCATCTGTTTTAATACATTTGTCTCTCTGACTTCTCCCTTCAGTCCGTCGGGCGTCGTAACGATCTCTCCGACTCTCGGGAGCTTTCTGTTGAGTTCTTCGTAAACCTGTGCTTCATTCTGCAGGCAGCACATCAGCCTTCCGCATATTCCCGAGATCTTGGCCGGATTCAGGGACAGACTCTGTTCTTTTGCCATTTTTATCGAAACGGGGGCAAAATCAGACAGGTAAGTATGACAGCACAAAGGTCTGCCACATATACCCATACCACCGAGTATCTTGGTCTCATCTCTGACGCCTACCTGACGAAGTTCGATCCTCGTACGGAACACTCCGGCAAGATCCTTTACCAGTTCACGGAAATCCACTCTTCCGTCAGCCGTAAAATAAAACAGTACCTTGTTATTATCAAACGTATACTCGGCATTTATAAGTTTCATTTCCAGGCCGTGCTTTATTATTTTTTCCTGGCAGATCTTATAAGCATCCTTTTCCTTTTCGCGATTTCTTTTTTCGCGTTCTTCATCATCCTTTGTCGCCTTGCGTATTACATTCTTCAGCGGCTGTGTAACTTTTCCGTCCTCTACTTCCATATTGGGCAGAACGACGGTTCCGTATTCCACGCCTCTGGCGGTTTCAACAATAACGTGATCCGAACGCTTGAATTCAATATCCTTCGGTCCGAAATAATAGATCTTTCCGGCCGTTCTGAATCTGACACCTATTACTTTTGTCATATATCAATTCTCCTTTATCGTAAGCAGCATAAGTTCCATCGCAAGTTCAAAACTTACATTTGCTCTTAGTCTCTTTTTGGTCTTTTCGATCATCTCAAGGATCTTCTCGATCCCCTCGTATGTATGGTTTTCGGCTTCCTTTCTGATGCCCTCCGCTTCTTCGGCAAATACTATGACTCCATCATCCATCGTAGCCTTATACATAAGTACGTCTCTGTACCATATCATGATCAGATCAAGAAAATCATTAATACTTACTTTATATTTCTCAAGCTGTGCAAGTGTATCGATCATATCCCGGGTGTCCATGGTCCTTATATATCTCAGGACTCTGACCGCTTCCTCCCTGATATTATCAAAATCCTCGCTTGCGGCAAGACTTTTTGCCCTTCCGATATTTCCCCGCGCAAAAGCCGTACATATATCAGCCCGGTAATCGGGAATCCTGACCTCTTTCATCAGATACTGCCTGATCAGCCTGTCCTCTACGGGCTTCATGTCAAGCCTTATACATCTGGACAATATGGTCGAAAGCAGTGTTGATGCAGACGTGGCAAGCAGGATGATTACCGCATACTCGGGAGGTTCCTCAAGAGTTTTCAGCAGGGCATTCTGGGCCTGATGGTTCATCTTCTCGGCCTCATTCATGATATAGATCTTTCTTTTACTCTGATAAGGCCTGACCATGACATCCGACACTATCTGTTTTCTGACATCATCTATGGATACCGTACCCGGTTTATCATGCGTTACCGTAATGATATCCGGGTTGTTTTTCGAGGCAGCCTGAATACAGGATCTGCACCTGCCGCACGGATTATATCCGTCTTCAGGATGTTCGCATACAAGGGCATTGGCAAAAATACGGGCGATAAACTCCTTGCCGGACATATTTTCTCCGGTGATCAGATATGCCTGGCTTATCCTGTCCGAAATAATGGCCGATCGCAGATGTTCCTTGATATGCTCCTGTCCGATAATACTGTCAAATGTGTTACTCATACTGTCGTCCGTTATGTAAGTATATCCAGCAATAGTCCTCTGATCTCCCCGACCCTGGCTAGGATGGACAGATGATCCTTCTCATCCTTCATCAGTTCCTGGGCCAGTTCATCGAGCGTCTCGTCAACACGTCGTATTATCCCGTATACCCTGTGGCGCCCCTTACGATCAAGGAAATTCTCACGTGAAAACTTGTGGGACCTGTTGACTATCTCATTCAGAAAATCCTTTATGAGTGCACGATATCTCTTCATATCGGCTACATCCATATGCTTGGTTATCTTGTTCCCCTGCATGGTGATATCCTGATACATGAGAGACAGTCTCTCCTGAAGCCCTTCTTCTTCTATTGCACTCATCAGTGTAAAGTGAAAAGTGTCATCTGTCGGGGCATTCACCTGATTGGTATCATTTACCTGTGTCGGAGCATTTATCTGATTAACTTTAATATCCATTCCCTGATCCTCCCGGCGCATTCGTTAAGATCATCGTTATAAAACCTGGCTTCCTTTGGAATATCCAGTTCCTCTATTCTCTCTTCGCGAAAATCATATGCATCCGATAAAAATCTCCTGCACATTTCCGCATATTTCCTGTTTTCGGGCAGTCTTTCGCGGTTAAGCGCCCGCTGCAGTCTTTCTCCGTCATCCAGCTCTATATATATCGGACAGACAACGTCTTTACCGTAATAATTCCTTGTTCCTTCAAAAGAATCCAGCACGCCTATGGCTATATAATCATTGTTTTCGATATCTATGCTGCCGTCGTCGGCAGTAAAATAATACCAGTCACCATGAACGGTATGGTATACCTGTTCTTCTATGATCTTTCCTTCAGATCTTAAAGACTCATACCCGTTCATATCCACAAAATTATAGCTCACTCCATCAGTTTCCCCATCTCTGATCGGTCTGGTCGTATACCTTATGACCGGTCGCAGATCAAGTTCACTGTCATCTGTAAGTATCCTGTATATACTGTCCTTACCCGCACAGCTTTTACCGATCAGGTAGAAGATCTTTCCCATAATACTGTCATTTCTCCGTTATCAAGACCCGTTATCTTAAGACCGTCTTCTCTTGCTCTGAGCAGCTCATCCACAGCCCCGGCACTTATCCTCCTGCCCGGTATCGCTGCCGGTATCCCCGGAGGATATATCATTACAAAGTCTCCTGATATCCTTCCTTCGGCAAGTTCTATCGGAACATGTTCCCTGTCTTCTTCAAACAGGCATTTTCTGATGTTGTTATCAAATGTCTGAACACGTTCCAATGGCCCTTCTTCCGGTACATGTGCATCCTCTGCCAGATATTTTCGGGCTA
>JBGUNV010000189.1:0-2771 GCA_045117595.1 Lachnospiraceae bacterium | reverse complement strand
ACCATAAAATGCCAATAAAGTCAGTAAAATCAAGGACTTTCACGGTTTTTATTTTTCAAAGAGCATACACTAATTAATATAGAAAATCAGATTAAAGAATAGGAAGCGAGGCTAAAAATGAAGAATATTGGATATATAGATATATCTGGCGTGCAGTGTTGGATGATTTATCTCATGCCATTCGATAAAAGTGAACGCACAGATTATGATTTGGTGAATGATCTGCAGCAAAAATGCGTAAAAAACAAGATTTTCGGGATGGGTTGGGATCTTCCGTGCTTTGATTTTGAAACTCCTATGACGGATGAGAATGCCGATATCTATGCTGAGAAATACAGAGATAAATATAGTTCTGAAGGCTGGTCTGTTTCCGAAGATGCGATCAATGGATATAAAGCCATAAAAAAGGGAGATTACGTCATTACTCGCCTCAAGAACGGACATTATATTGTAGGACGTGTCTCCTCCGACGGTGCAATATATATATATAAACAGAATGATCCCGTATATGGGCTCTTTTCCTGGGGTGGCACCGTTGATAGATGGATAGAATACTCTAATGATGATGAGATACCGGCGGAGATCGTGGGAAGATTCTCGCAAAGAATTCACTCTACGATCCAGCGAATTGCACCATATCGTCAAAGAATGCTTGTTATTTCAATGTATGAGAAGGCAGAAGAGCATCCCCGCTTCAATATCCCCAAACTTCATATTGGAGAAAACAACTTTGTCAGAAGCCTTACCTATATGGAATTGGAAGACCTCGTTGCCTTATTCATTTCGAAAAAGCACTCCGAAGAGGGATATAAGCTGATCCCGTCGTCATGCAAAGTAAGCCAACAGAATTATGAATTTAGGTTTATAGCCAGAGGCAAAAAACCCATCACCTGTCAGGTAAAGAACCAAAAGGATATAGAAATCCAGAATTATATAGGCGAATCTTCATATGAACGAATATATATCTTTTCTGGGAAATGGAACAACGATTTCGTCTCCTCAATGCGTGAAAAGTACCGCGATTATGGATACATCTATATTATTTCCCCTTCAGAGCTTTATTCAGTATTGAAAGAAGAACGCTTCCTCAGCAATACTTTCTACGATTACGATAGCATTCCTATTTGCCCGGATGATCTGCTTCGTAATAGGTGTTTAGATAAGTATACTGAAAGGAAAAAGCCCAAGGGGGAACATACTTATACAATGGGAAGCGATTTTATATGCTTTGTAAACGGCGATGGGTTGTTTTACTCTACGGAGTTCGAGAGCCTGATTATGAGCTGGGATGTGTTTAATGGAACAGATTATAATAAAAACTGTATTGAAAGCATACTAAATAGTATTCGGGGAGGGGAAGAAAATGAGTAGGAGTACAGAAATATTAGTTGGTAGATGGAGATACTACTATGAGTTCAAACGGGATTTCTATAATGGCTACGATGAGATAAACATAGAAGAATTTACAGATCTGGTTAATGATACATATTGTGCCATTAAAGAGATGCGTCACCACATCGATAACAATGACTTTGCAAGCCTTAATCCGGATGATATCTATCAGTTTGCTGAGATGATCTCGGTAATGGCAAGATATAGTGAATTTGTAGGACATGATGATTCGGAGAAATATGTTTATACAGCTACAGGCCTATTGACCTCGGTACTGGTTGGTCTGATATCTATGGACAGCTGGTCTTCTAAATTGGAGAAAGGCGTAATTGAAGCAACTCCCGGTGAAAGATATGGGATAGGGAAAAAAGCAGAATACGATGTTAACAAGGGCGATCTTTCCGATTATTTGGAAATTGCAAATGAAATGATGGAGTAAATAGGAGGCTATATGTACGGAACCGGCAATAAAAAAATGCTTAACATGCTTATACTGGAGATATTGCAGAAATACTCTGATGAAGAGCATTCGCTGACGCAGCAGGAGATCATCCGCCTTCTTGATAAGAATTATGGAATGGAATGTGATCGCCGTTCGGTAAAGAATAATGTACTATCCCTTCGAGAGATGGGGTATGACATTTCAATGGAAAAGGGATACCGGCTTTTATCCCGGGATTTCGATGATTCAGAGCTTAGAATCCTTATAGACAGCGTTTTATTCTCCAAATCTATATCAACAAGGCAGGCAAAGGGGCTGATTGACAAGCTTCGTGACCACGCCAGTAACTATTTCAATGCCAAGGTATCACATGTCTGCAATCTTCCCGATCTCCCGCGAACCGTTAATAAACAGGCGATGTACTCTTTATATGCCATAAATGATGCAATATCGGAAAAACGGAAGATTTCCTTCATATATAATGAAATGGGAGTAGATTTCAAGCTTCACCCAAAGAGACCTGAGCCATATATTGTCAATCCTTATCAGATTGTCGCTAACAACGGTCGCTTCTATATCATCGGAAACTATGATAAATACGATAATATTTCCCATTACAGGGTTGATAAAATGACGGATGTACGGGTTCTCGAGGATAAAGCCAAGCCTATGAAGCAGATTCCGGAG
This sequence comes from Lachnospiraceae bacterium, assembly GCA_045117595.1. Taxonomy (GTDB): domain Bacteria; phylum Bacillota; class Clostridia; order Lachnospirales; family Lachnospiraceae; genus UBA2868. Next base: position 250 of record JBGUNV010000189.1, on the reverse strand, counting down.
CTCAAGGACGGGCTGAACCTTCCCAAACACATGGCAGAGCATATGTACATGTTCAGTGGCCCAAGTATTCCCGTTAAACTGGAAACTACCGAAGGGATGATGCAAGAGCTTGTCGATTGGTTTGGAAATGACTTTCGGGTTGAAAGAATAGGAGAGGGCAAGATTTGCTTATGTGTGATAAAGAAGCAATAGAAGTGCAAAAAATTTTGCCGTTCCTATCCGACACTTGGCCATTGTGTCGGATAGGTCG
>JBGUNV010000188.1:0-3938 GCA_045117595.1 Lachnospiraceae bacterium | reverse complement strand
CATATATATGTAAAATAAAATCCGCACAGTCCCAGATACCACGCTGCCAAAACCAACCACCGGGGTTTGCCCTCCCCCTTCAGTACCTCCTCGCATCCGAGAAGGAGAAGCGGAAAGACATAAAGCATCGATCCGTACTGTATGTACATACCGGCTGCATAAACGGCATACCCGCAAAAAGCATAACAAAGCGCCCCTGCAATAACTGCCAGCCGGTCAAGATCAAACCTGCGGCAATACAGAATAAAACACAGGCCGCCCAGATACAGTCTCAGATGATATGACAGAGCAAAAATATAAGGACCGGTCTGTTTCGTGGCAAATACCGCAAGAAGATTTACGGGATCCCCGAAGCCGTAATAATTGAGCGTCCCTATGATATCTTCACCCATACCGACCGCAAGATCAAAAGTCCCGCGCATAACAGTATCAACAGGATGCATAAATAAGCTTCTCAGAAACTGTCCGATATAGAGAAACACAGGGTAATACTGCCCCAGTCCGTCTATACCGTATATTGGAACGATCCCCCTGTGCCAGAAAGAGATACGGCATACGGCGGTGAGTATCAGAAACCCTGCAGTATATATGATCAGCTGATCATTCTTTATCGTTTTCCGGTTCTTGATCATAACAGATCAGACTGCCACAACGATCACCCCGAGTATGACGAGAGCCATTCCCGCGATCTTCTGTTTGGACACTTTCTCCTTTAGTATTATCCTTCCGAGGATTGTTACAAACACATAGCCGCTCGACTCGAGCATGGCTCCCACCGATAGCGGGATCACCTTATAGCAGTACACCGTGATCAGTGTTGCTATAAAAAACACGGTATATGCAACTATCACCTTAACGTTCAGATATTCATATATCCATGACCTGTATGTTGCGCGTGATGCGATCTTGAGCAGTATCTGCGAAAACGCCGATATAAGCGACGCAAACAAAAATACCGTTATGAACAGTGTCATTTCTTCCTGGCCTCTTTAACGGTGTCAACTATGAACACGGGACGGTTTCTTGTAGCATCAAGAGTTCTCCACAGATACTCGCCGAGCACACCGAGCATGAGCAGTATCATGCCGGAAGAAAAAAGGACCAGACACATAAGGGTGGACCATCCCTGTACAGGGGTACCCATCACACAGTATTCTATCAGAACTTCTATTATCCATATAAATGCCAGTACCGCCATTATTACTCCGAGCGTCGACATGAGCTTTATGGGAAAATACGAAAAACTCATCATGGAATCCACAACATACTTGATCTTCTTGGACAGAGTCCACCTTGATTCTCCGACTTCCCTGTCCTTCCTGTGGAAATATACATTGGCGGATTTGAATCCCATCCATAATACCTGCAGCTGCAGTGATGAATTCTTTTCGTCAAGTTTCAGAAGGACATCAATGGCCTGGCGGTCGAGCAGATAACAGTCAAAACCGCCCTTGGGCATCTTCTCATCGATGGTCTTGCGAACAAGCGCATAATACATATTTGCAAAGAATTTCTTAAGGGCCGGCTCGTCCCTCTCCTCGCGCACGGCAAGAACAACCTTGTTACCCTCTTTCCACTTATCGTACAACTGAAGTATGAGTTCGGAATCTTCCTGCAGATCAGCCTGTTTCGTGACCGCACAGTCACCGGTGCATTTTGCAAAACCCGCAAGAAGTGCGGCATGTTCTCCGAAATTACGGGACAGTTTCACGAGCACGACATTCTCATCCATATCCCTGATACGGTTCATGACCTCCCATGAGTCATCGCCCGATCCGTCGTCTACCATCACGATCTCATAATCTCCGAGCACAGGCAGTATCTTCTCCTTCATATCCTCATAAAGGAGCATCAGCGTGTCTGAATTATAATAAACCGGTATGATGATCGATATTTTACTCATATTTTTCCTTTCAGATAGTTTCTCACAGATTCATATTCTTCCTTGGGAAGAAACGGGAACATATCATCATTAGCGGCGGAAGTGATCGTTCCGTCCGAATGTACCTTTGATGAAAGCTTGGGCTCAAAATTCTGTCTGTCGTCAACAACGGCCTCAATGATCACCGGGCCCTCGCCGGTTAACGCTTCCTCCAGTTCTTCCTCTGCCGCCCTCTCACTGTCTATCCTGACATACGGAATATCAAAAGCATATGCTACCTTTTCAAAATCCGGAAAAGAAACACCGTTCCCGTCACATACACCGATAAGACCCCGGCCCGCAAACAGGTTCTGCTGGGTCTGTCTGATCGAATGATAACCGTTATTGTTAAGGATGATGATCTTGATGTTAAGGTTGTTATATCTGACCGTCTGAAGTTCCTGTATGTTCATCATGAAACTTCCGTCACCGTCAAGACATACGACTGCATCATCATTATCCTGATTTGACAGTTTTGCCGTATTTCTTGCAACCGCAGCCCCGATCGCCGCGGGAAAACCGTATCCCATCGCAGCACAGCCGGAGTTGGTAAATATCCTCTGATCTTTTTTTACCTTTGCCGCCTGAAAACCCATCACACAGGCACCGCCGTTTCCGCAAACCAATACCGCGCCTTCGGGAAGTATATCATACATCTTCTCCAGAAATACATACGGATTGAGTTTTTCGGTATGACGGTAACTGTCAAGGACCGCCGGATATCTTCCGTCCACATCCCTGGCCCTGTCAAGCCACCGATCATGAATATGCCTGTCATATGAGCTGTTGTTTGTGGCGTATTCGGCCAGGTCTGCCATAACATCCTTCACATCGGCACAGACCGGCATATCGACCTTAACCGTTGGTTTACGCAGTTCATTTTCATCTATATCAACAACGATCTTCTCGGCATCCGCCGCAAAAGCATGATCGTTATAACTTATCATCCTGATGTTCATACGGCATCCGAGTACGAGCAGAAGATCACAGCACTGGACTGCAAAATTACCTCCACGAAGACCTACCGTACCGGGCTTGCCGCAAAACAGCGGATGATCCGCCGGCAAAAGATCATGAGCGTTCCAGGCCGTAACCACCGGTATCCCGAGAGCATCCACGCATCTGAGGAATTCCTGCCTCGCACCGGCTACATTTATACCGGTACCCGCCAGTATCAGAGGGCGTTGCGCTTTTTGGATCTTATCCGCTATAACAGCTGAAAGGCTTCTGTCATACACAGGTGGTTCATCTTCATTTTCATCATATCCGGTAAGTTCATCGGTATCGACTACCGCTGCCTGTATATCGAGCGGGATATCGAGCCATACCGGGCCGGGCCTTTTACTTTGGCACAGATACCAGGCCTTTTCAAGATGGTATCTGATCATCTTCTCATCGGTTACCATCACCCCATACTTGGTCATGTTCTTCACGGAATCAACAATCTGGAATTCCTGGTCACCGAGCTGACGGAGAGGAACCGACGTGGCCCATGTCGTTGTCTCGCGTTTTACCTGTCCGGATATTACAAACATCGGGATCGAATCCTGCCATGCACCTACAACTCCGGTAATGGCATTTGTTCCTCCCGGACCGCTCGTTACACAGACCGCGGCAATCTTCCCGGTCAGTCTTGCATAACCTTCCGCCGCAATGGAACATGCCTGCTCGTGATGATCATATATGCATCTGATGCCTTCCTTATGTCCGATGGCATCATCAAGGTGCATCGCACCTCCGCCCGTAATAACGAATGCATCGGTAACCCCATGATCTGCCAGAAAATCAGCTATGTATTCCGAAACCTTTATCTTCATAATACAAACTCCAGTATACCCTCAGGCTCTGCTGCTATCCCGATCTTTGTAAACTCTTCGGTATCTTCCCTGCATGTAAATCCGAATCCGTAAGTTACCGCTATAAAATCGGCTCCGCATTCTGCTGCTCCAACCGCGTCATTATCGCTGTCTCCGACCATGACAGCCCTGCAGCAGTCATTTACCCCGAGCAGCTTCAT
>JBGUNV010000187.1:0-3886 GCA_045117595.1 Lachnospiraceae bacterium | reverse complement strand
TATCAATTCTACATCATCCGGGATAATATGCAGATTGTTTCGTATAATACTGCTCATATCACTAATTGATCTAAAATTCATTATTATTCCTCTTTCATTTTCATCCCATGTTATGATAATTATATAATCCAATCATTTTGGCATTTTCTTTATTTATGATCCCTCAAAGATAGATATTTGCCATTACATACCTCTAATGCCGATATATCATATATATAGTCATGTTTCCAACACGCATATCCAAAACTCAACTGATCCCGGTGAGTTCGGTTCAGAATCTCATTCCACCAGGTTTCCATAACACTATTTAAAAGCGGATCTCTGTTTGATCTGATCAAACATCCCGTCTCAACCAACGGGAGATTATCCTTATATCCCTCCTGTCTGTAGCATTGTATCTGCTCGTCAAACTCAGGATGTTCGCTTGCTTCAACATGCATACGTAAAGTCTTGATAGCATACACCTCATCCTCCAATTTCTGCCTTAATGGATGCGGAAAGCACAACATACTTGAACCTCGGGAAAAGACATTAATATACTCCGTCATATCTCCAATTATTGTAAGACTTCCGTCTATATAAACAGTATAATCATAATCCGGAAGCAACAGATATGGATGTGTTTTGGCATATCTCTGGGTCCTTGTATTATCCCCTTCAATTATATGATCAAGTCTTCGGATTTTCCATACATCCGACCGGAATCGTGTTTCATCATCCGTAAAGCAATAGTAATCCCAATCAGGATTGATAACCGCAGGATCAACAAGATCATCATATGTGCCCGTGATGACAGTATACACCGCTCCACGACCTCCAAAATATTTAGTTTTCTGATCTTTGTACCTCTTAATATATTTCTCATTTATAAGAGTATATTTATCAAACAACCGAAGTTTATTATTTGTCTCTTCATATTTTTTTGCAAAATACACAGCTTGAAAAACGGCATAATCTTCAACTGCTCTGTTACGATATAGCTGACTTAGTCTTTTATATTTATACCCATCATCGGGATAAGCAAGAAAAAGAATATAAGCAGCGCATTCAGGAGAGAGTGCGTGGGCATTTACTAACCCCGATATCGCAGTTACGGATGCATTTTCAAGTTCCATATCTTCAGAACCACTGATATGGGAGAGAGTATTCATAATCAATCCTAGTTTATCCAAAGCATCTTCTTCGCTTTGAGACCCCTTGAACAACTCATCATGATTATAGATTTTTTCCAGATTTAATATTTCACTTACTACTGCATTCATAGACAACCTTTCATTTTACATCATTATCCAACCGGATCATCATGTTTTCAACGTATTCATCCAATTCTCTCATTGATTCCAACATATCCTTAAGGTACTTTTCCCCAAGATCACACACTGCCAACAGCTCACTTTTTTCATCGTCCTCAAGCCTGTTTACCTGATCAAGCATCTGAGATGATCTTTCTTGAAGCTGATTATGTACATATTCTATGACCGGACTGTTCTCTATCTTTTCTGCAATATCCCTGGACTCGGAATATAATCTTGCAAATTCACTTGTCCGGTATTTATCCGTTTTAACAAGTTTCCTCATACCGGAATAATCTGCAAGAGACAGACTAATCATTGACCGAAGCTCTTCAAGCTGGTCAGGAATCTTTCTGATATACTGAACAAACCGCTGTCTCTTGTCGCCTGAAAGAAGTCTTCCCACTCCAGATAGTACACTTTGGAAGTCGAATTCCTTCGTACATTCACGCTCTATCGCCTCCCTGAGAGACATAAGTTCTGTTCCCTCTATTCTGATACCACCTTCCGTTGCATCTATAACCCTAAGATTGGGATGCATCTTTATCTCATCCTCAAACCATTCCTTATACAGTTTAAACTCTCTGGATGTTCTGACAGGTTCTCCATTTATATCCACCCCCATCATAACATGTTCAAGATCCTCTACAGCAGTCGCCTTCTCCCCCCTGACAGTAACCTTTGAATGGGTCTTGTCTCCGGTATATGCCAGATCCTGCCCTACAAGTATTATCCTCCTGCAATGAAGGCTTTCGGCAAGTCCGAAACACGAATTCGCAACCGATCCGCCTGTAGATAAAGGGACAAACATGCATTTTTCATCATCCATGAACTTTTTGATGTGATTACAGAAATTATCAGTAAAAAACTTGCTCCCAACATGAAGACGCATAAATTCATCCCCACTTCTGGGAGTACAGAACATTGGCACACGTTTTGAGGATTCCTCCGAAAGATATCTGGCATCCTTTTTGCCGTCCATTATCGCAGACAGATCAGGTTCTATTCCGGCCAAAGCAAGCGGTTTCAGTGCCGTATCGGTTGCAATAATGATACATTTGCCCTTTGCCTCCTTAAGATCGTTGATGTTCTTATCAAGAGAAGGGCCTGCTGCAACAACTATAGCCGGTATATCATCCGGCATTTTTCTGATCAAATCCTCGTATGAAAGTGAATCTGGTATATAACTGATATTCGCAAAAGTATTTCTGTTATAGTCATCGCCAAATCTGTCATGTACTACCTGATTAGCTATAGCCAGATCTCTCGTACTCCTTATTCCTGTCACATATTCACTGCAATCATCTTCAAAAAGACGTGGATAATTTGTATAGAAAGTAACTCTGTAGGAATCAATATCTTTATACTCGATAATCTGTTCATAAAACAGTTTCAGTTCTTCCTTACCACGATAGATTGGCCAAAAGACGAATCTGACCCTATTATCCTCAAACAACCATTTCAGATCGAAATATTCAAGGGCTGTCCTAAGCATCTTTGCCGAGGGTTCATGTATAACTATACTGCAATCCTTTCTGGTCGACTGAAGATACTTTCTTACATACATACCGTTTCCCAACCCATACATAAGCATCTTCGCCCCCAGATCCCATTTTTTTCCAAGAGCATCAAACCAGACATCACAGATGATATCGCTATCATACAGACTGTCAAGTTGATATGTGCGGCCATTTTTCAATGCACACATGACTCTTTTTTCTCCCACCATCTGAACGCCAACAGTCAGATCATCCTCCTCCTGATAATCGTATCCCTGATCGGACATTTCAAGATATTGGAGTACATCCGGGTATCTTTTTTCCATAGCCCTTATATTCTGTTCAAATATTAATGATGACATCAGATTAAGCCTTTTTCCTTCAGAATGTCCCTTAATTCTATGAGATTTGCCCTTGTTTCACAGTATAGAATATCTGCTGTTGCAAGATCATCGCCCGCATTCAATGCATTCAGTACTCTCTCTAACTGGCCCGGCCAGTACTCTGCATCTTTTGCATAATCGCTCATTTCCGGAACTGCATAATAGGATATAATTACCGGAAATTCTGATATCATCATGTTTACCAGTTCCTCCGCGGCCTTTGCGTACTCTGTCTGCTCATATAAGAGTAATCTTTCCACAACATATTCTATTTTTGAGATCAGTTTATTCACATTGATTACCTAATAAAGCCATTTTTATCCTTAATCATTATATTCTATTTATGTATCATAAAAAAGGGCTAATTGAAAAGAGGCCGGATAACCGACCTCTTTTCTATAGTAGCGACCTGTTGTCTGATAGACTGTTAGGATGCTATTAGCCGAGCAACGAGAGTACACTCTGTGTGGACTGGTTAGCCTGTGCAAGCATTGCTGTACCTGCCTGTGAGAGAATGTTGTTCTTCGTGTACTCAACCATGGTCTTAGCCATATCTGTATCACGAATCTGGCTCTCAGCTGCTGTCGTGTTCTCAACTACGTTGTCAAGGTTAGCGATCGTGTGTTCAAGTCTGTTCTGGATTGCACCAAGATCAGATCTCTGCTCAGATACTCTTGCGATAGCCTTTGTGATCGTTGAGATAGCGTTCTGT
>JBGUNV010000186.1:0-23892 GCA_045117595.1 Lachnospiraceae bacterium | reverse complement strand
ATCGGTAAGAGCGGATGTGGCGTGAATCCGCTGAGAGGACAGAACAATGTACAGGGGGCATGTGATATGGGTGCTATGCCCACCGATTACCCGGGTTACCAGAAGGTCGATAATGATGAGGTAAGAGAAAAATTCGAAAAGGCATGGAATATTAAGCTTAATCCCAAGCCCGGTCTGAAGGCGACAGATGTTTTCCCGGCTGCCATAGACGGCCGTATAAAGGGGTTATACATCTGTGGAGAAGATCCGATGGTATCGGATCCGGATACGCATCATATAGCCAAAGCACTGGAGAGTCTGGAGTTTTTTGTGATACAGGAACTCTTCATGACCAAAACCGCAGAGTATGCCGATGTGATACTGCCCGGAGTAAGTTATGCCGAAAAGGAAGGAACATTTACAAATACCGAAAGAAGAGTACAGAGGATCAGAAAGGCCGTGGAGCCGAGGGGCGAAGCACGGCTTGATACGGATATCATTACGGATCTTATGAATGCAATGGGTTATCCTCAAAAAAGGATGACGAGTGCACAGATAATGGATGAAGTTGCATCGGTAACTCCAAGCTTTGCCGGGATCAGTCATGCGAGACTTGATGCGGGTGAAACACTTCAGTGGCCGTGCCGCGACAGTAACAGTCCGGGTACTCCCATAATGCATGTGGGGCAGCCTGCAAGAGGCAGGGCATTGCTGTATTCGGTAGATTACAAGCCGTCACAGGAGCTTCCGGATGAAGAATATCCTTTCATTCTTATGACAGGACGTATACTGTATCATTATAATGCCGCTGCCATGACAGGCCGTTCACCGGGACTTATGGATATCGCCGGTGAAGGCTTCATCGAAGTCAACCGGCATGATGCCGAAAAACTCGGAATATCAAACGGTGAGCGGATAAGCGTCAGAAGCAGGAGAGGTGAGATAACCGCTACTGCACACGTCGGTCGTAAGGTTTCCGAAGGCGAGACATGGATGCCGTTCCATTTCCCGGATTCACCGGTAAACGAACTGACAAACGCTGCACTTGACGAATTTGCACGAATACCCGAGTACAAGGTGTGTGCCGTTCAGATCAAAAAGATCTGACGGCGGGTTTCGGGATCACTCGGGAATACCGTACAGTATTCTGGCCAGTTCCGAATCTTTATCGAGTATAAGGGTATTGCTCTTATTGCGGCCGAGAGATGATTTCAGGGCGTCGAGGCTTCTTAGATAGTTGTAGAATTCGGATTTATCCTCGCTGTTGTAGGCAGAGGAGAGTATCTTCATGTATTCTGATTCACCTTCGGCGCGCAGTGTCTCGGCCTGTTTATTTGCATTTGCTATGGTGATCCTGACATTCTTGTCGGTTTCATTTCGTATCTTCTGGGCTTCAGCTTCACCTTTTGCCTTGTAACCTGCAGCGATATTTCCCCTTTCGGATATCATTCTCTCATAAACAGCCTCTTTGTTGTCATCAGGCAGGTCGAGAGCCTTTATCTCGGCGGTAAGTATCCGGATACCGTATCCTGCCATATCGGTATTGGACTCGTTGGTGATGAGATTGGTAAGTTCTATGCCTCTGGCAGCGATCACTTCATCCTGTGTCATTGATGAGATCGTATTCTTTGTGGCGTTGTATACGGCGGCGTCGATCCTTTCCTCGGCACGCGCACTCACACCACCGAGAGTCTGATAATACTTCATCACATCGTCGACGGTCCAGATGACATAATCATCCGCGATCATGGATTTCTTATCCCGTGTTATGACATCACTCTGAGGAATATCATAGATCCTGTTCCCGTCATATATGGCAATGGTGCTCTGTACGAACGGGAGTTTCATATGCAGTCCCGGATTTATTTCCGTTCCGACAACGCGGCCGAACTGCTGGATAAGTACTACGTCATTATAATTTACGGTATACAGTGATGATCCGATCAAAATGACAAGGATCACGACTGCTGCGGTTATCAGTGCTTTTTTCATTTTCTATTCACCCTTTTCTTCAGAGTTGTCTGTATCTGTTGTTCCCGGCTGTTCTGCGGGTTCGGTATTGGCTGCGGCTTCTGCGGCAGCACCGAAACTGTCAAGCGGCATGAGGGTCTGGGTGCCGCCGTCTGATATTATGACCTTGAGTGACGGGAGAAGTTCTTCCATTGACTCATAGAACATACGCTTCTTGGTTATGTACGGATACAGTCTGTATTGTTCATACATCTCGTTAAATCTTACAACCTGGCCTTCAGCCTCTGCGATCCTGGCTGACTTGTCAGCTTCGGCAGTCTGGATTATCTTGTCGGCGTTGGCTTCGGCCTTGGGCAGCTGTTCATTCTGGTATGCAAGGGCATTGTTCCTTGCTGTGTCAGCCCCCTGTTTGGCGGTCTCAACAGCTTTGAACGCCTGTTTGATCTCATCGGTCGGAGGCTCACTGTCCTGTACTGTGATGTTAACTACCGTAAGTCCTATGTCATGATCGGTAAGTTCCCTTGTCATATCTTCCCTGACATTGGCCTGTATCTGGCCCTTTGCAGTGGTCATGGCCTCATCCACCGTAAAATCGGCAACTACCGATCTGATGCTGGAAAGAGCGATATTTTTAAGTATTTCCTCCGGATCGTCAGAAGAATACAGATATGCGACCGGATCGGAAACTCTGTACTCAAGATAGAAGTCTATATCGAGCAGGTTAAAATCGGACGTGATCATGATACCGTTTGTTTCGTCGGTGATATTCTGTCCGGAATTATCAAGCGTATATCCCACACCGGTACCGTGCGTTGTGATATCAACATAATGCACTGTCTGCAGTATGGGAATCTTGAAGTAGAGTCCTGCAGTATCCGTCCGGACCACTTTTCCGAACATTGTCACAACTGCGTTTTCCTGCTCGGATACGTTGTAGAATCCGCCTTTTATTACGATACAGATTACGATGACAGCAATGACATATTTCAGATATTTTCCGAATTTTAACGGGATTGCGTTCTTTTCGGTATTTTTGTCAAGATCCTCGTAATTCTTGCCAAGTATACTCATATGACGTTGTTTCCTCCTTGTTGACCTTACTATCATGATATTGTATCATACATAGACCATATTTCAATGAACATATTGGGAAAGGATCAGACGGTTATGGCGATAGAAGATCTTGTATTATCGGGTGATGACAGACTGGATAAACAGTTGAGGTTTTCGGCTGAGATCGATAAGATGACATCTGTTTTAAGGCGGACTCTTCTGATCGACAAGAGCAGAAGGGAGAATGACGCCGAGCATTCATGGCACATAGCTGTAATGGCTATGCTGTTTTCCGAATATTTTGAAGGTAACCCCGATATCGGAAGGGTCACGCAGATGTGCGTTGTCCATGATCTGGTTGAAATATATGCAGGTGACACTTTTGCATTCGATACGGAGGGAAACCTGGATAAGGCAGACAGGGAAAGAGAGGCTGCCAACAGGCTTTTTGCACAGCTTCCGGAAGAACAGGGAGATATGATCCGGTCGTTGTGGGAAGAGTTTGATGCAATGGAAACGGATGATTCACGCTATGCGGCATGTATGGACCGTATACAGCCTTTTCTTCACAATACTCTGACGGATGGCCATACATGGGTCATGTCGCAGGCTGCAAGGGAAATGATAGAAGAGAGGGAGACACCGGTAAGAAAATATATGCCGAGACTTTATGAATGGATAGAATTAAATATTGAAAAGGGTATCGAAAAAGGATGGATCAGAGGATCTTCTCATCATCCAGATGTTTCCTGATCATAGCTTCAAGTTCGTCACCATGGATCGGTTTGGACAGATAGTCGGAAAAACCGATCCTTTTATATTCTTCCTCCGCACCGGCAACAACGTTGGCGGTCAGCATGATGACAGGAGTATCCATGTTTCTGCCATCCGATCTGATGGCATGGAATGTCTGTATACCGTCGGGTTCGGGCATCCTGTGATCGAGAAGTATCAGATCGTATCTGTTCTCGTAACACATATCTATGGCTTCATTTCCGGATGCTGCCATATCTATAAGGACCTGTGTCTTGCGCAGCAGTGCCTGTACTACCTTCAGATTCATCCTTGCGTCATCAACAACAAGTATGTGTGCGTCCGGAGCCCGAAAGGCTTCCTTATATTTTTCTACAGGTTTTTCAATATGCTGCCGGAAAACACCTATAGGTTCGCGGTCGGCAACAGTCTGAGAAATCACAACCGTAAAAGTGCTTCCTTTTCCGGGGGTACTGTCCACACTGATATGACCGTTCATAAGGTCGATCAGATGCTTTGTGATCGCAAGCCCGAGGCCTGTTCCCTGTATTGTTGCATTTTCTTTTTCGTTGACCCGTCTGAACTCATCAAACAGATACGCGATATCCTCTTTTCTGATGCCTATCCCCGTATCGGATACGGAGATTTCCAGATCATAACCGTCATCTGAAGACGTATGACCCGTCATATGCAGGCTGATACCGCCTTCATGGGTATATTTGATAGCGTTCGAGATGATATTGGTTATTATCTGCAAAATTAGCTTATTGTCCCCTATCAGCCGCCTCGGCATGGATTCGTCACAGGAAGATCTGATATACAGGTCCTTGGCGTCAGCCATCTGCTCGAAGTTGTTAAGACATTTTCTGATCAGCTCATGCGGATCATACTCTGCGACGGTAACATCCATCTTGTTGGCCTCGATCTTGGAAAAGTCGAGAATATCATTGATAAGACCAAGGAGGGTATCGCCTGACTGCCTGATGTTTTCCGCATATTCACGTAGTGTTGGATCATCGGTGGAACGTAATATCATCTCATTCATTCCGAGTACGGAATTGAGAGGTGTGCGGATCTCATGGGACATACTGGCCAGAAAAGAACTTTTGGCTTTGCTGGCTGAATCGGCTGCGTCCCTTGCAGATCTGATCTCCTCGAGATAGTGGACCTGATCGGTAGTGTCCTCGAACAGGAAATAAGATCCTATCATCCTGCCTCTGGTATCGGTCAGAGCGTTATAACGGATCATGTAATGTGCCGTATGTTCCCCTTCGCTGTCATGTCTTGTGATCGAATAGGGAAGTTCTCCGAAGCGGCTTCCCTTTTCGGACAGTGAATGTATTATTGTTGCAACGGGTTCCCTGTACAGGTCATAATCGGATGGATCTATATCGAAATGCTGCTTTGAAAAAGCATTTGCATATATACAGTTATTCTGTATGTCGAACAGGATCAGTCCTTCGGACATGTCGTCAACAGCTCTTCCTATGGACGAGTTCATCAGGCTTTGAGGAACCAGTCTCTGGATCGAAAAATAGATCAGGGTTCCTGCGAGAGCATAGAATATGACGGATGCATCGAGAGGGATAGCGACAAGAATATACAGGAAGTTAAGTATGACGACCAGGATCAGGACGGACAGTATCAGCACATATTTTGTCCTGTAAAAACTGTAGCTCTTGCGGATCCTGTTTATCATAAATCCGAATGCGATCATGACGGCGATGTAATCAAGAGTGAGATGTATGTAATTTATGAACAGCGGATGTGTCTGGTAAAAGATCTCTCCGCTGATATCGGTGATGGCATATACATGGAATTCATGCTCGAAAAAAGGGTTCAGCAGCATGGACAGCGAATCGAGACCGAATATAACTGCAGCAGGATATTTTAATTTTTCGAGTTCCCGGTGATGTTCGGTATATGAAATGCAGAAGCCTACAAGAAAATACAGTATCCAGTCGATAGATGCGTAATAAAGTGCGAACGGGTAATATGCAAAGGATGCAGATTTTGCCAGAGCGATCACTATATTGGAGAATACCGCTGTCATTCCGGCGATGAGAGTGTACTTAAGCCACCAGCCATATTGTCTGTTTATCCGGCCTGCCGCCTTTGATATGAAATATAAAGTGATGACCGCAAGAATGTCGATCGTAATAAAAATTATCTTTATAAGCATAACAAATGTATTATAGCTTATATCGTTCGTAAAAAAAATGATTTCTGCAATACTCTTAAAACTTCTTGTGAGATATGGCAAATTATTATAAAATTACTGTACGGTTTGCGATAGGAAGGGATTTTGTGTTCACTCTTCCAAAATATACGCAGGAGGTAGACCATGGGAGGATCCAAGGTATTTTTTACGGATTTCAGAACGGTTCTCGGAGTGTCGCTTACGGCAAAACTCCAGAAACTGATTAAGACAGCCGGTATATCATCCATAGATATGGACGGCAAATTTGTGGCGATCAAGATGCATTTCGGAGAACTTGGTAACCTTGCTTACCTTCGGCCGAACTATGCCAGGGCAGTTGCGGATGTGATAAAGGAAAACAACGGTCTTCCGTTTCTGACGGACTGTAATACACTTTATCCGGGCAGTCGCAAGAATGCACTTGAACATCTGGATTGTGCAAATATCAACGGGTTTAATACGATAACGACAGGATGTCAGATACTTATCGCAGACGGTCTTCGCGGGACAGATGATGTCATTGTGCCTGTTCCGCAGGGAGAGTACTGCAAGGAGGCATATATAGGACGTGCCGTTATGGATGCGGATGTCTTCATATCCCTCAGTCATTTCAAGGGACATGAGCAGGCTGGATTCGGAGGCGCTATCAAGAATATAGGAATGGGGTGCGGAAGCCGTGCCGGCAAGATGCAGCAGCATAATTCCGGTCATCCGCACGTGATCGGACAGTTGTGTAGAGGATGCCGCAGATGTGCGAGGGAGTGCGGTTCGGATGCCATCATATACAGGGACAACAAAGCATATATAGATACAGAAAAATGCAAAGGCTGCGGGCGATGCATAGGTGCCTGTGCATTTGATGCGATAGAAAATGATAACTGGGATGCCGCATCCATGCTCGGACGCCGTATGGCAGAATATACGGCAGCGGTACTTAACGGACGGCCTCACTTCCATATTAGTCTTATAACCGATGTTTCACCAAACTGTGACTGCCATGGAGAAAACGATGCTCCTATTCTTCCCGATATAGGAATGCTTGCATCTTTTGATCCGGTCGCGCTTGACATGGCATGTGTTGATCTGTGTCAGAAGGCGGAACCGATCCGTAACAGCCAGCTTGGTGACAACATGGCAAGTGAGCATTTTCACGATCACGGGAATGTCTGGCAGAACAGCAATCCAAATGTTTCCTGGGCCGAGACGCTTGAACATGCCGAGAAGATAGGAGTTGGAACACGGGAATATGAACTTGTCACTATAAAATAACTGTTAACAAAACGTACAGGAGGAAGGATCATTATGGCAGAGATAACAATTACAAATGATAATTTTGACAGCGAGGTGCTTCAGGCAACAAAGCCTGTCGTAGTGGATTTCTGGGCGCCCTGGTGCGGCCCCTGCAGGATGATGGGACCTGTCATTGAAAAGTTCGCGGAAGAGTTCGATGGCAAATACATTGTCGGCAAGGTCAATATCGATGAGGAGGAGGATCTTGCATCAAGGTTCGGTATCATGAGCATCCCTACGATCAAGGTGTTCAAAAACGGCACGGAAGCAGGATCGGCTCTCGGTGTTATGAGCCGGGAAAAACTTCTCGAGCTTGTAGGAGAATGATAATTATACAGTGTTAAAGAAATGGACACGGATCAAAGTGTTAGTGTATAATCTAGTTTATCAACGTGATCTACAGGAGGTTTAAAATGGCTTGTTTTCTTGTACCTGCAACGGAGGCTGTTGTTACAACGGTAGCAGAACATATCATAAGATCAAAGGAAAAGGAAAACGGACAAGCGGCAACGGATGTTCCCCATGTCAGACTGTCCGAAAAGTTCGGATGGCTTAACAGGATGTTATGGGGCGGAAGTGCACTGCTTGCCTTTGAACATGTATGGCATGGTGAGGTCATTCCGACTTTTCCGTTCCTTACTGCGGTTTCTAACGGCGAGACTGCGGATATGCTTGCCGAGATGGGTACTGCCGGGGTAGGAATGGCTGTACTCGTTACTCTTATCTGGGGAGTAATGGTGGGAGCATCCCGTGTTATAGAAAAGCGTGACGGCGGAAAGATACAGGAGGATAAGGCATGACATTACTTATAACGGTATTCGCGGCTGTGATTTGTACAATACTCTGGTACAGAAAAGCGCCGGACGGTTCCATGCAGCTCGGAACACTCTGTCTGATGTATTGGGGCGCGGCGATCATGTGGTTTGTTGATGCGGTAGTCGAGTATTCCGAAGAAGGTGCAGCATTTTTTGAACCGGACGGTGCCTCTATGCTGAATGACATGTATCTTGGACTATCGGTTGTGGCACTTGGACTGGTCATATGGCTTGCGATTTTGCTTGTTAAGGATCCGAAAGGGATCGTCAGGAAAACACTGATCAGGAACGGTCATTGAAATAAAGGCGGTTCGGCAACAGCCGTTACCGCCTTTGTTAAGTATATATTATGGAAAATGATATAAGACAATTATTAAACGGAATAAAAGAGGGTACCGTATCCGTTGATGATGCACTCCTGCAGCTGAAGGAAAAGCCTTTCGAGGATATAGGTTTTGCCAGGGTTGATGTACACAGACGACTCAGACAGGGTGTCGCAGAGGTGATATACGGGGCCGGCAAGAGTGCCGGACAGATATCAGGGATCATAAATGCCATGAGACGGCACGGTCAGAACAGCATTTTGATTACAAGACTGTCTGAAGAAAAATATCGCGATATTTCCCGAACGGAAGATATACAGTACCACCCGGAGGCCGGAATAGCTACGATAGGTCCGGGGGCTGATCATGACGGACTTGGAAATATCGTTGTAGCGACAGGCGGGACAAGTGATATCGCGATTGCCGAGGAGGCAGCAGTGACGGCTGAGTTTCTCGGAAACGATGTTATAAGACTGTATGATGTCGGGGTTGCGGGACTTCACAGACTGATGTCCAGTCTTGATACGATAATGTCCGCATCTGTTGTTATAGCGGTTGCGGGAATGGAAGGTGCTCTCGCAAGCGTTATCGGCGGTCTTGCGGAGTGTCCTGTAATAGCTGTGCCTACAAGTGTCGGATACGGTGCGTCCTTTGGCGGATTGTCCGCACTTTTATCGATGCTCAACTCATGCGCGAGCGGTGTTGTAACGGTTAATATTGATAACGGTTTTGGCGCAGGATATACAGCTCATATGATCAACCATCCGCCCGTTCTTAAGTACAGGGAGAAAGTATGTGATGAAGATACTTTATCTTGATCTGTCCATGGGAGCTGCAGGGGATATGCTCACTGCGGCTCTTTATGACTTACTTGATGATAAAAAGAAAAAGGAGTTTCTGGATAAGATAAATTCCCTCGGGATGCAGGGCGTAACGGTCCGCGCAACAAAGAGTGAAAAATGCGGTATTACCGGAACTCATATGGAAGTGCTCATTGACGGAGTCAGTGAACATGAGCATGATCACGAACATGAGCATCATCATGAACATGAGCATGAACATGAACATGAACATCATCATGAGCATCACCACAGTGATATGAACCATATCAGACAGATAGTTTCGTCAATGCCCGTATCCGATAAGGTCGCATCTGATATTGTGAAAGTATATGATCTGATAGCAGAGGCTGAAGCTGCCGTTCACGGTAAGGATGTGGATATGATCCATTTTCATGAGGTCGGTGACAGGGATGCGATAGCAGATGTGGCAGCCGTGTGTATCCTTATGGAGATGCATTCATTTGACAGGATATATGCTTCGGCGGTATGCACCGGATTCGGCAAGGTAAAATGCGCACATGGGACACTTCCGGTACCCGCTCCGGCAACAGCTCATCTGCTCAGGAACATACCGATATATGCCGGTAACATTGAAGCGGAACTGTGTACACCGACCGGTGCCGCACTTGTAAGGTATTTTACTGATGAGTTTACGGTCATGCCGCAGCTTTGTGTTTCCGATATCGGTTACGGAATGGGAACAAAAGATTTTGAGGCTGCAAACTGTATAAGGGCATATATGGCAAGCGGACCCGACAGTATGGATGAGATAGCTGAGCTTTCATGCAATGTGGATGATATGACCGGAGAGGCTGTAGGATATGCAACGGAAGTGTTCATGCGTGAGGGCGCTGTTGATGTATATACCGTCCCGATAGGTATGAAAAAAGGCAGACCGGGTATAATGATAAATGTGCTGTGTCACCCGGATGATGAACGAAAATTTGCCGGATTGATGTTCCGGCATACATCAACGCTCGGCATAAGGGTAAGACGTTATAACAGGTATGTTATGGACAGGCAGACTCTTACGGAAGATTCGGCATTCGGAGAGGTTCGTATCAAGCGTGCGGAAGGTTTCGGAACAAGCCGCCAAAAGTATGAATATGATGATATTTGCAGGATAGCTGATGATAAGGACATGTCATTTGATGGGACGGTGAAGGCACTTTATGGAGTAGTTGATGATAAGAAACATGACCGGTAAAAAATGTGCCATATTGTCTGCCGCAATATGCACCGTACTGTTGTGCGGGTGTGTTAATATAAGACTGGCCGGACCGTCTGATGAAACTGCGGTCGTATCTGCCTCTTCGGATGAGAGCGAAGTTGTATCTTCTGCTTCGGATGGGGGCATAGTTGTATCTGACGATACTGATATGTCCGATAATCTTATCGTGGGAGGAGATTTTATCTCCCCTGTTTCAAACTGGGGACTTTATACCGAATCCGGAGGCAGTGCTTCATTTGATTTTACGGGTGGAAAACTTCGGGTAAGGATATATAACCCCGGGAGAGTCGGACACGCAGTACAACTGTATTATGACGGATTTCAGCTCCTTAAGGGAGGCAGGTATCATTTCAGTGCAGATGTCTCGTCAGATGTTGAAAGATCAATGGAGTGGCGTGTACAGATTAATGGCGGTGATTATCATCCGTATGTGGATATGGAAACGGTTGAGACGGGTCCGGAGTCTAAAATGATCAGCTGTGATTTTGTAATGGAGGAATCTTCCGATCCCGCACCGAGAATGTGTTTTAATCTTGGCGACGAAGGAGCAGGTCAGCACCTGGGCGAACATACGGTATACTTTGATAACATTGTTCTTGAGTTAACGGATTCATCGAATGCAGGAGAGATCAGGATGAATGGAAAACTTTTCGATATCAATCTTAATCAGCTCGGATACAGACCTTCTGATGAAAAACGTGCGGTAATACGTGACGCATCAAAGGGTGATCTTACATTTTCACTGATAGATACAGTTACGGGCAAGACCGTCTTTGAGAAGAAAACCGGAGATGTCTGTTCGCTTGGAACATCCGGCGACAGTGTCAGGTATGCTGATTTTTCGGAATTTGATACGCCCGGAACGTACAGGATCGAAACACCTTTCAGCGGCAGATCGGTTGATTTTTCCATCGGGGAAAACGTGTATGACGATGCTGCCTCAGCAGCACTTAAAATGTTATATTTGCAGCGGTGCGGTACGGAACTTCCCGCAGAATATGCAGCGGATCACGCACATGGGATCTGTCATACAAAACAGGCAAGGATATACGGTAAAAAAGACAGCATTGATGTTTCGGGAGGATGGCATGATGCGGGGGATTACGGCAGGTACACGTCTCCGGCGGCCAAGGCTGTAGCGGATCTTCTCCTTGCATATGAGAAGTATCCGGATGTATTTGATGATGCTAACAATACCCCGGAAAGCGGGAATGGCATACCTGATATACTTGATGAGGCCAGATACGAGCTTGAATGGCTTCTGAAAATGCAGTCGCCTGAAGGCGGGGTTTATCATAAGGTTACCGGACTGAATTTTGACGGATTTGTCAGGGCTGATGAATGTACGGCCGAACTGTATGTACTTCCCGAATCCAAGACATCATCGGCTGATTTTGCAGGAGTGATGTATATGGCGGCAAGAGTCTATTCCGGGATCGATGACGGGTTTGCAAAACTGTGTATGGAACGTGCCGCGTCAGCGCTTGACTGGTACGAAGAACACATTGATGAGAGAAACTATGTAAATCCAAAGGATGTTCTTACCGGAGAATACGGTGACGGATGTTCCGCCGATGAGTATCTGTGGGCGATCTGTGAAGGATACAAGACAACATCGGATGAGAAGTTCATCGGATTAATGGAAGAATTTGACATGGACAGGATCGAAAGTGACGGTCTCGGTTGGGATGATATGAGTGTATATGCATACTACGCTTATCTTACGGCCCCGGTCCGGACAGATGTTTTACCTCAGATAGAGGAAAGATTTTATGCGTGGGTTGACAGCGCAAAGGAGTCGGTAATGTCAGGTGAGGCATACGGCTGTTCGCTTTCGGATGATTACCCGTGGGGATCGAACATGTACGTGGCGAATTACGGAATGGCGTTCCTGATGGCATATGATATGAAAGGCGATGAAGATTACAGACTTGCGGCCAAACGCCAGCTTGATTATCTGTTCGGTAACAATACCAATTCATATTGTTTCCTTACCGGATACGGAACACAGTCTCCTGAACATCCTCATCACAGGCCGAGCCAGGCGATTGGTAAATGTATGCCCGGTATGCTTGTCGGCGGGCCCGATTCATACCTTGAAGATGCATATGCAAAATCCGTGCTCTCGGGGAAACCCAAGGCAAAGTGTTATGTTGATAATGAACAGAGTTATTCCTGCAATGAAGTGACGATATACTGGAATTCGCCACTGGTATATCTGATAGCGGGATTGAGATGATATTTACCGGCGAGTGGATCAATGGATAAACTGTTATGCATAGTCGGGACGAATGCTTCCGGCAAGAGCGGTCTGGGAATAGAACTTGCAAAACGATATGATGCCTCAATAGTTTCCGCCGATTCGAGGCAGGTGTACAAAGGCCTCGATCTCGGATCCGGAAAGGTTACCGAGGAGGAGATGCAGGGGGTAGCACATTATCTTCTGGATGTTGCAGGGCCGAATGAATACTTTTCACTTGCTCACTACCAGAAAATGGCATATTCGGCTATAGACGACATTATTGCCCGGGGATCCAGGGCATTTCTGGTGGGTGGAACCGGTCTGTACATAAACGCGGTTGTTGACGGATATGATCTGTCGGATACCGCACCGGATATGGAGCAAAGAAAGGCAATAGAGCAAAAGCCTCTGCAAGAGCTCATAGATATTATCAGGCAGAAGGATCCCCAAGCCCTTGAACGGCTCGATCTGCAGAACAGGCGAAGAGTAGAGCGTTATACCGAAAAGGTTCTGTCCGGCGACCTGAGGCGGCATTGCAATGTGAAGAGGTACGATACGCTTCTTATCGGAGTGACATGGCCGAGAAAGATACTGTATGAGCGTATAAGAGAGAGGCTTGACAGAAGACTTTCCGAAGGCATGATAGAAGAGGTTATCTCCCTGAGACAGAAGGGAGCCTCCGATGATTTTCTCTACAGGCTCGGACTGGAATATCGTTATATACTCATGTACCTGCGTGGAGAGTTTTCGGACTATGAGACATTCTATAATAAGCTGTTCATGGAGATAAGACATCTTGCCAAGGAACAGATGACATGGTTCAGGAAACGGGATGATATAGTGTGGATCGACATGCAAAATGATCCGGTCGGACAATGTATCGGTCTTATCGACGGCTTTTACGGTTCGACAGGCGAAATTATTACATCATAAAATGGGAGTTAATTATACGTGTTAACGTTTCTGACGCTTTGTCTTGTTGTTACGGCAGGACTTCTGGCACTTTCACAGTATTATACATACACCCAGGTTGCGGTATCCGATGCAAGCAGGATCAGATATATGTGGCTGATCTTTTCCATAGTTGCATCGGCATTGATGGCCGTACTTATGGTACTGACATATTCGCATCCGGTGTGCTTCCTTGTGTACGCGCTCATGCAGTTTTTCAAGGCACTTACCATGTGTGAGACCGTTCTTCTGACCCAGGACATGGTCGATGTGGACAGAAAATATACATCCCAGTTCATTTCGCTTATTGCATATTTTGCCGTTGTTCTCTTTTTTGTGGATACTGTAATGCAGGGCGGACAGCTGGAGATGAGTCCTTTCGGAGTATTCTTTTTTCCGCGGGTGGCATGGCATAAGGCGTTGTATTTCCTGTATTACATGTTCTATGTGATCATGCTGATAGTGTTTGTCGTATACAGGGGAGCAGCCATTTACAGGAAGCGTGAGAAGCATGATCTTATGCTGCTGCTTATGGTTTATATTCTTTCCGCATCGGGTTTTCTCGCCGAACAGTTCATCATAACCTATTCAATGCCTTATTTCCCCGTCGGGATACTTTTTAACCTTATTGCGGCCATTATCATGAGAAAACTGCTTGTTTATCACGATTCCATTATGATAGTAAGGGATCATTTTGCCAGGGAGCTTGATGAGGGCAGGACCGATGTTGTTTTTGTTCTTGATGACCAGTTCCGTATTGTGTTTGAAAACAAACGTGCCGAGGTTTTATCACAGTTATTCGAGGATGAGTATGTCGGACGTAAGATCACCGATGTGTTTGAATTTTCAGACGGGGCTTATTCCCAGATCTGTCAGAGTGAGGACGAAAATGCATTCGGGATCAGCGCTGATTATCCCGTAAATGACAGGCACGTTAACATGATAATCAATCATAAACTTGATGATTACGGTGAGATTCTGGCAACGGTTGTTTTTGTCTATAATATGGAGGATATAGATAAAGCGGAGAATCTTGTCATCGATATCGGTGAGGAAAACGAAGATGAGCTGATAAAGAATGCCGTAAATATCACAAAGGATGCGCGTGTTCTCATCGTAGATGAGGATATAGTGTTCCTTAATGTTTTCCAGCGGATATTAAAACCGTACAAGGTCAATGTAACAAGAGCCGTTTCGGGTAAGGATGCTCTCGATCAGATCGGGATGCATGTTTACGATATCATATTCGTTGCATATGAAATGGAGAAAATGAGCGGGACGGAGCTTGTTTCCAGGATCAGGAGCATGCCGGGCGACTATTATACACAGGTTCCCATAGTGTTTACGACTACTGCGGATATCAATGATGTCTTCACAGGCTTTCTCAAAGCCGGGTTCAATGATTACCTGGAAAAACCCGTTTCGAAGAGGACCCTGGGCTCGGTACTCACACGCTGGCTGTGGCAGAGACTTGAGAGGGAAAACCATGAGGAGTCGGATCGTGAGAACAGATTCTCCGCGCATTACAACGAACTGAACAATCTGATCTCGGACAGCGAGCTGCTGTATAAAGAGAAGAGTTACAAATTGCTGTCATTCTGCGCAAAAGGTATAGAGAGAGACAGCAGGATACTCGGCCTGGGCGATATAGCAGACCTCTCATCGGAGCTTTCGGAGTCGATAATGTTTGAGGATTATGAACGGGTGGATCAGCTGTTCAATAAACTTCGTGCAGGGATAAGGGATGCACTTACCATAAGATGAATAATCATTCGTTCATGTTCCTGAATGCCGTTGAAAGCATCAGTTTTATCCTGTTTAACTGATTTACCTCACTCGCTCCGGGATCATAATCTATTGCAACTATATTTGCCTTTTTATATTCACGTCTTATCGCTTTGATCACACCTTTACCGACAACATGATTGGGAAGACAACCGAAGGGCTGCGTACAGACGATGTTAAGAACACCGTCATGTATGAGTTCCATCATCTCACCGGTCAGAAACCATCCTTCTCCGGTCTGATTACCTATATCAACAATGGATTTGGCATATTCCGCAAGTGTCCTGATATGCACGGGCGGTTCAAAATGCCTGCTTGAGCGCAATGCTTTTACGCTGGCGCCTCTGACGCGTTCGATCGCCCATATTCCGAGCGATGCTATAGTTGCTGTCCTCTTTTTGGTGCCAAGATGATCCGCTTTATATTTCTGGTTGTAGAAGCAGTACTGCAGAAAATCCAGAAGATCCGGCATGACGGCTTCCGCACCTTCAGCTTCAAGAAGATTGACAAGATCATTATTGGCAGTGGGAGAGAACTTGACCAGTATCTCTCCGACGATCCCCACCCTTGGCTTTTTGAGGTCTTCATTGATCGGAAGTTCGTCAAAATCACGGACTATCTGTTTGCACAGCCTGTAAAATGTCGGTATTGATATATGATCCGAAGCAACAAAATCCGAGCACGGCTTTATCCATTTTTCGTGCAAAGCGTTGGCAGACCCCGGAACGAGTTCGTAGGGACGCATCCGGTACAGACATCTCATGAAGATATCACCGATGGCAGCCGCACATATTCCGCGAAGCATAAACTTGGGAGTG
The DNA here is from genome assembly GCA_045117595.1 of Lachnospiraceae bacterium. GTDB lineage: Bacteria > Bacillota > Clostridia > Lachnospirales > Lachnospiraceae > UBA2868. Next base: position 7,639 of record JBGUNV010000186.1, on the reverse strand, counting down.
ATCTTAAATCCCGGGTTTGATTCGAGCTTGGAAAGGTTGAGAGAGATAACGGGAATGTCCGGATATCCTGCCTTTGCCAGGGCTCTTCGGATAAAACCGATGTAATTGGTCGCCCTGCATCCGCCACCGGTCTGTGTCATTATCACGGCAAGTTTTCCTGTGTCATACTGTCCGGAAAGGATCGCGTCCATTATCTGTCCGACTACGATCAGAGACGGATAACAGGCGTCGTTGTTGACAAACTGAAGGCCCATGTCGATGGCTGCTCTGTTTGAATTGTTCAGGACGACTATATTATAGCCTTCGGCATTGAAGGCGCTTTCAAACAGATCGAAGTGAATGGGTGACATCTGGGGACAGAGTATTGTATATCTGTCTTCATACATCTGCTGCGTATACAGTACCCTGTTATAGGCCGCAGATCTGATATTGCGCTTTTCACCCTTGTTTTTCCTGATCCTGATGGCGGCAAGAAGTGAACGGATCCTTATCCTTGCAGCCCCGAGATTATTGACTTCGTCTATCTTGAGACAGGTATATATCTTGTCTCCCGATGAGAGGATATCATTTACCTGATCGGTCGTGACTGCATCCAGTCCGCAACCGAATGAATTGAGCTGAACGAGTTCCAGATCATCTCTTGTCTTGACATATGTTGCGGCAGCATAAAGCCTTGAATGATACATCCATTGGTCAGAAACTATAGTAGGCCTTTCAACTTCCGCAAGATGGGATATTGAATCCTCGGTAAGTACAGCCATACCATAGGAGTTGATCATTTCGGGAATTCCGTGATTTATCTCCGGATCGATATGATACGGTCTTCCTGCCAGTACGATACCGCTCCTGTTATTTTTCTTCAGATAATCCAGAACCTCTTCCCCTTTTTTCTGGATATCGGTCCTGGCACGGTCAAGTTCCTCCCATCCCGCCTTGGCAGCATAATACACTTCATCTGCCGGTATGTCCGGGAAGGCTGCGATAAGTCCCTTTGCTGCGATCTCAAAGTTTGTAAATGCAAGAAAAGGATTATGAAACTTTACTTCCTTACGACATATCTCATCAACGTTGTTCTTGATATTCTCGCTGTATGATGTGACTATAGGGCAGTTATAGTGATTGCTGGCCTTTTGGAATTCGTTTCTCTCATAAAAGACGCTCGGATAAAAGATAAGAGGAACGCCCTTTCTGATCAGCCACATGATGTGCCCGTGAGCCAGTTTTGCAGGGTAGCATTCCGATTCACTGGGGATCGATTCTATACCCATCTCATATATTCTGTGCGAACTGATGGGGGAGAGTATGACCCTGTATCCGAGCTTTGTCAGGAAGGTGAACCAGAACGGATAGTTTTCGTACATGTTGAGTACACGGGGTACTCCTATGACCCCACGTTTTGCTTCGGTAACGTCAAGAGGTTCATAGTCGAATAACCGGTGAAGTTTGTATTCATACAGATTGGGAAGGTTATCCTCGTTTTTGACCTTTCCTATACCTCGTTCACATCTGTTTCCGGAAATGAACTGTCTTCCTCCGGAGAATTTATTTATGGTAAGTCGGCAACTGTTCGTACATCCTTTACATTTTGCCATTGATGTTTCGAATGTGAAGGAGTTCAGCTTTTCGTTGTTGAGCAGAGTGGTTACGACCTTACCGTCGTATCTTTCACGGGCGATCAGAGCTGCACCGAATGCACCCATGATCCCGGCTATATCAGGGCGGATAACATCAACACCCGAGATCTTCTCAAGAGAGCGCAGAACGGCGTCATTGTAAAATGTACCGCCCTGGACCACTATCCTGGATCCGAGTGTCCTGGCATCAGAAACCTTTATGACCTTGAACAGGGCATTTTTGATGACCGAATATGCAAGACCTGCGGATATATCTGATACATCGGCGCCTTCCTTCTGGGCCTGCTTGACTTTGGAGTTCATGAAAACGGTACATCTTGTACCGAGATCGATCGGATGCTCTGCAAAGAGGGCTGCATCGGCAAAGTCGGAAACAGTATAGTTCAGGCTTCTTGCAAAGGTTTCGATAAATGATCCGCAACCGCTTGAGCATGCTTCGTTCAGAAGCACGTTGTCGACAGCATGATTTTTGATCCTTATGCATTTCATATCCTGTCCGCCGATATCAAGGATACAGTCGACATCGGGTTCGAAGAAGGAAGCGGCATAGTAGTGTGAAATGGTTTCGACTTCACCCTCGTCAAGCATAAGAGCGGCCTTGATCAGCGCCTCACCGTAACCCGTTGAACAACTGTATGCAATACGCGCATCGGACGGAAGAAGGGAGTAGATCTCCTTTAGCGCCCTTATGGATGTTGCAAGGGGGCTTCCGTTATTATTATCATAAAACGAGTACAAAAGATTACCGTCCTGATCGACAAGAGCGGCTTTTGTTGTTGTTGAGCCGGCATCGATACCGAGAAAACATATATCATGATGATCCGAAAGGGATTTACGCATTACGGTTGTTCTTGCATGTCTGGCGCAAAAACCGTCATACTCCTCGCGGCTTGAAAACAACGGATCCATACGGGCAACCTCAAAATCCATATGGATCTTGCCGGCCAGAAGACTTATGAGAGAATCTATTGATACAACAGAATTTTCCTTAAAATTGTATGCGGCACCGATCGCAGCAAAAAGATGGGAGTTTTCGGGAATGAATATATGCTCATCATCCAGCGCGAGAGTTCTGATGAATGCATTTGTCAGTTCCGGGAGGAAATGAAGAGGTCCTCCGAGAAATGCAACATGGCCCCGTATGGGTTTGCCGCAGGCAAGACCGGATATAGTCTGATTGACAACAGCCTGGAATATGGAGGCGGCAAGATCTTCCTTGGTGGCGCCTTCATTGATCAACGGCTGTATATCGGACTTGGCGAATACACCGCATCTGGCGGCGATGGTATAAAGGCTGTTGTAGTTTTTGGCATATTCATTAAGCCCGGCACTGTCGGTCATAAGAAGAGATGCCATCTGGTCTATGAATGAGCCTGTCCCTCCTGCACAGATGCCGTTCATACGCTGCTCGATATTTCCCTCTTCGAAGTATATGATCTTGGCATCCTCGCCGCCAAGTTCAATGGCGACATCTGTTTTGGGAGCGATTCTGGACAGAGCGGTACTGACACATATGACTTCCTGTACAAACGGGATATTCATGTGATTGGCCAGAGTCAGACCGCCGCTTCCCGTTATTATCGGATGAAGATCCACAGGTCCCAGGAGCTTTTTGGCGCCGGACAGCAGATCCTGCAGGGTGTTCTGTATGTCTGCAAAATGTCTCCTGTAGTCGGAGAACAGAAGTTTATCATTGTCATCGATTATCGCGATCTTGACGGTTGTTGAGCCGATATCGATCCCGAGACGGTATTTGTTTTCCTGCATATTATTTCCTTAATTTATATATTCACGCGAAGAAACATTATATATCCTAAACGCTTTTTTTTCAACTTGTTCATTTGTTTGCGCCAATTTACAAAGGGTAGCAGAAATGGTATAATATCTCGGATTATGTGAACAGATGAGGTAGTCATGGTTAAGTTTTTGAACAGACTTGAGAGAAAATTCGGCAGGTATGCGATCAGAAACCTGTCATTGTATATAATCATAGCTTACGTGATAGGGTATATACTGATGTTTACGGGCTCGCTCGAGTTCATAAGCCTGAATCCCTATTATATCGCCAGAGGTCAGATATGGAGGATACTGACATGGGTCATCGTCCCTCCGAGCAGTTTTGATCTGTTTACGATAATAATGCTGTATTTTTATTATCAGATCGGAAATGCACTTGAAAGGACCTGGGGAGCCTTCAGATATAATGTATACATATTTTCCGGCATTATATTCACGGTCCTCGGTGCGGTCGGACTGTATATCTTTACCACTTTTAAAGGTCTGGACGGGATAACTGCAGGATATCTTATCAGTCAGGGATTTTCCACATACTATATCAACCTGTCGATCTTCCTGGCATTTGCGGCAACATATCCTAATGTTCAGGTCCTTCTCTTCTTTGTGATACCTGTAAAGATGAAGTGGATGGCTTATATAGATGCAGTGATCCTTGCGTATCAGTTTATAATAAGCGGCAGTGCCGGACGCATAGCCATAGTGATGAGCCTTTTGAATTTTATAGTTTTTTTCCTTACAACCAGGGATTACAGACGTGTATCATTCAGGGAAATGTACAGGAAGAATGCCTACAGAAAGGCGACATCGGGCATGGGCGCGGGCACATCCGCACAGACACAGCACCAGACGATCACCAAGCATAAATGTGCCATATGCGGAAGGACAGAGAAGGACGGGGACAATCTGGAGTTCCGTTTCTGCTCCAAGTGTAACGGTAACTATGAGTACTGCAATGAGCACCTGTTCACGCATCAGCATATTGTATAGACAAGGGGAGGAGACCGCTAAGCGGAAACAGCATGAACTTAAACAATCTTTCGGCATACGAACTCATTTCAACAACAGACATCAAAGATATTAAATCCACGGGATACATACTGAGACACCGGAAAACCGGGGCCAGGATCATGTGCATCTCAAATGATGATGAAAATAAGGTATTCTATGTGGGATTCCGCACGCCTCCGGAGGATTCGACCGGTGTTCCGCATATCATAGAACATTCGGTATTATGCGGTTCCGAAAAATATCCGGCCAAGGATCCTTTTGTGGAACTGGCAAAGGGAAGCCTCAATACTTTTCTTAACGCCATGACCTATCCCGATAAGACCGTCTATCCGGTTGCGAGCTGTAATGATCAGGATTTTAAAAATCTGTGCGATGTATATCTGGACGCCGTTTTTCATCCGAATATCTACGAGAGAGAGCAGATATTCAGACAGGAAGGGTGGCATTATGAGATCGAGGATGAAAACAGTCCGATAACAGTTAACGGAGTTGTTTATTCGGAAATGAAGGGCGCTTTTTCATCACCTGATGATATGCTCGGACGTGCCATATTTGATTCACTTTTCCCTGATACCTGCTACGGAGTGGAATCGGGCGGAGATCCCGATGTTATTCCGAACCTGACATATGAGGCATTTCTTGATTTCCACAGGAGATATTACCATCCGTCCAACAGCTATATATATCTGTACGGGAATACCGATCTTGAAGAGAGACTTGAATATCTTGACCGTGAATATCTCGGTAAATATGACATGCTTTCCATCGATTCGAAAGTACATATGCAGGACCCCTTTGACAAACCGCAAAATATAGTCAAGGAGTACCCGATCACCAATGATGAGCCTGAGGAGAAGAACTCATATCTTTCATATAATGTTGTTATCTCGACCAGTCTTGATGCCGAACTGTATATTGCATTTCAGGTCATCGAATATGCACTTTTGTCATCACCCGGAGCTGTACTGAAGCAGGCACTGCTTGATTCCGGTATATGCAAGGATGTCCAGTCCACGTATGAGAACGGTATACTGCAACCGTATTTTTCCATAATAGCCAAGAATTCCGATCTGTCAGACAGAGATAAGTTTCTGCAGATCATTGAGGATGTTCTCGGGAAAGTGACTGCCGACGGGTTTGACAGGAAGGCCCTTCTTGCGGCTATAAACCTATTTGAGTTCAGATTCAGGGAGGCCGATTTCGGGCATTATCCCAAAGGACTGATGTACGGTCTGCAATCTCTTGATTCATGGCTGTATGATGATAATGCTCCGTTCATCCATATTATGGCGCTTGACAGGTTTGAAGAACTGAAAAAAAAGGTTGATTCAAACTATTTTGAAGATCTCGTCCGTAAATATCTGATCGATAATAAACATGCGTCTGTCGTATGCCTTGTGCCGTCAAAGGGGCTGTCCGCTCAAAAGGACAGGGAGCTGGAAGATCGGCTTTCCGATCTCAAAAAGTCCATGAGCAGAGAGGAGATATGTTCTCTTATAGATGAGACAAAGGCTCTTCATGCTTATCAGGAGGAAGAGGATCCACCGGAGATACTTGAGAAGATCCCCCTGCTTAAGATATCGGATCTTCGCAAGGAAGCCGAAGGCTTTATCAATGAGCTTTCCGAAGTTGACGGCAAAGATGTTCTGTTTCATGATATCTTCACAAACGGCATAGGATATCTGTCGGTATCATTTGCAATCGATAAGATACCAGAGCATCTCATTCCATATCTGGGTATACTTAAGGCCGTGCTCGGAATGATGAATACTGAGAATTATACATATGCGGATCTTGCCAATGAGATATTCCTTAATTCCGGAGGGATATTCCCGTCTGTGGGAGTATCATGTGATGTTGATGATCCGGGACGTTTCCTGATTGGTTTTGAGATGCGCGCCAAGATACTGTATGATAAGCTGCCTTTTGCATTTGATATGTTCCGTGAGATCATATATACATCGGATCTTACGGATAAAAAGAGGCTTCGTGAGATAATATGCATGCTCAGATCCAGACTGCAGGCTTCCATAATGTCAAGCGGGCATGCGGTTGCGATGCACAGGGCTCTTTCGCATGTTCTGCCTTCCGAAAGGATAATGGAGAGCGTGGCGGGAATAGATTTTTACAGGCTGATCGAGAGCATAGAAGGTGATTTTGATAACAAGGCCGATGAACTGATACAAAAACTGAAGGAAACCGCAAAACTGGTGTTTACCCGGGAAAACATAATGCTGTTTGATTATACCGCAACAAAGGATCAGTATGACAGACTTGCCGGGGAAGTATCAAAGTTCATATCGGGTTCACCCGAAGAGTCCTATAAGGTGCAGACTATCGGTTTCGAAAAGAATAAAACAAGCGAAGGTTTCAGGACGAGTGCCAAGGTTTCATATGTGGCCAAGGCCGGAACTTATAAAAGTGATGATCTTCCGTATACCGGAGCTCTGAAGGTCCTGAAAGTCATCATGGGTTATGACTATCTGTGGAACCAGGTCAGGGTTGTAGGAGGTGCCTACGGTTGCTTCGCTTCATTTACAAGGAACGGGGTCGCAACATTTGTCTCATACAGGGATCCGCATCTTAAAAGAACACTGGATGTATATGCCGGCGCAGCAGAGTATCTCAGGAACTTTGATGTGAGCCGCAGAGACATGACAAAGTATATTCTCGGAACCATTGCCGATCTTGATTTTCCGCTGACTCCGTCGGCAAAGGGAGCCAGGAGCAGAGAAGCATTTCTTTGCAATGACAGTATCGAAAAGATTCAAAAAGAGCGTGATGAGATCATCGGATGTAAGAGTTCCGATATCAGAGATCTGTACAGATATATCGTCAGAATGCAGGAAGATGAAAGTATCTGTGTTGTCGGTGCCGAAGACAAGATAGAAAAAGAAAAGGAACTGTTTAACAGAACGGAATCCATGTTTTTACAGTAGTAACCGATGGTTTGCCAGGGAGGAATAATATGAGAAGGAAAACAATATCTGTCATCGTTTTATCAGTACTTGTATCAGTTGTACTTGCAGGATGCGGAGCATCATCCTCCGACTCCTCATCAAAGTATGCCATGGAAGACAGAACAGCGGGAGCGGCTCCTGCCATGGAAGAAGCCGTTGATTACAGCGATGATATATATGAATACGAAGCGGAAGATTATGAAGAGCCGGTTGAAGAGACGGCGGGTTCCGGGGAAGGCA
>JBGUNV010000185.1:0-13207 GCA_045117595.1 Lachnospiraceae bacterium | reverse complement strand
TATGTTTCATATTCGTTTGTTAAACCTTCTACATTTTCATAAGCTGTTTCCATCCGGGCAGGAAAAATACTTCCAGCGTTTTCAGCGCATCAATCGCCTCCTCGTACGGGTAATTGTGGATCACCGGTTCAAAAAGAGCCGATATATACGCTGTGAGCAGCATATGAAGCTGAATCGGTTTGATCTTCGGCACCTTCATGCCGGCCTTTCTTTGCCTGTCAAGATAGGAAAGCATTCCGTTCTGCGTCGCCTCCGTAATATCATGCAGAAAATCTTCATATCTGCTTCCCTTGGATCTGGCAACCAGAAGATGATAATCTTCCATATCCGGATACACGACCTCTCTCATCATGTCAATGAAAGAATCCTGCCAGACGATCCCTCTGTCATTCTTCAACGGATCATTGTATCTGTTCTTATGGCCCCTGGCCCATTCTCTCAGCCTGTCATCTGCCGGTGCAACCAGCTGATAAAACAGGTCCTCCTTATCCGTGCAGTGCCTGTAGATACCGGCAGCCGTTATGCCGCAACGGTCTGCAATACTGCGCATGGAGGCCTTCTCGTAGCCTTTTTCCATAAACTCTTCTCTGGCTGCTGCCATGATCTTAATGTGGTTTGCACTCTTGTCTCTGGGCATATTGCATCCTGATATGTAAAACTATTTGTTAACGCCGTTCGCTAACATCATTAACATATCATGTGCATGATAATATGTCAAGCCCTCCCCCACTTAAATATGGCCAGTCTGTTGTTTATGTTCTTCCCGACTATGGCAAACAGTTTTCCGCGTATCGAGTACTTCTTCATTTCCTCGTTATAACTCTTCTCGGAAACGAATGTAAGGCGCGGCTCAAGTGCGAGATATTCTCTGCCCGATTTCGTACCCCATCCGAATGTAGCATTTGTATTCTTTACCGCATCATGATGGCTTCCGTGCTTTTCGAGGAACGGGGAATGCTGTTCCGCGAGCAGATACCCGTTCGGAAAACTGTCGCAGAGCATCTTAAGGCATGTCTTTACCTGTTCTTTTGAAAAATACTCGAGCACACCTTCCATGACAACAATGGTCATTCCCTTTTTCGGAAGAGCCTTTGTCCAATCGCCTTCAAGAGCACTTCCGTCAAGCATGGTACACCGATCCCTGTCCTCATAAACCTTTCGACGAACTTCGATCTGGTCGGGCAGATCCACATCAAACCATGTGATCTTTCCGTTATCCACCTGTGAGAACTTATCGTCAAAACCACATCCGAGATTGATACACAATGCGTCCGGGTATCTGTGTATCAGCTTCTTTAATTCTTCCCGGAACATTATGGTTCTGGCAACAACACCTTCATGGGACAGAAACGGATCAAATTTACTGACATCCACTCCGAGCGTATCTATTATCTCTTTTGCCTTGTAGTCCCTGATCCTTGCATTCGGCCTTACTGTCTCGCTTGCTTTGATCGCCAGCGGTATAAGTGCCGTCTCCTGAACATCTCCGAATTGTAAATCCATCTTTTAATTCTCCTTCCTTCATAATGGACCACTAACCCCGTCCCCATGGTCCATGGTTCAAAACAGGGTGCAGATATATGCTGCAAGTGCTGATGCTGCCGGGAAAACAATGAGCAGTTTGATCAGCTGGCTTTTGAGGTTATAACCGTATTTTCTGCCACTGTATACGCTCTCCACCTCGGGGAAGTAAAACTGGAAAAAGTGATATTTCATGAGCAGAAAATAGTCAAAACAGATCATGTCATATAGCTTATAGACGGTAAAGATAAAAACGAATCTCAGGAAGAACTGTATAAATGTATAGTTGCTTCGAAATCCGTCCCATATGGAAATGACACCGACTCCAAGTATCATAAGAACGGAAAACACCATAAGCGTCCAGCCTATGACCCTGGCCCCCAAGAAGAGTTCCTTATCTCTCGGTATGATAGCCTCCTGCGCTTCCTTTGGCGCAGAAGAAAAGAACTTTTTATCCTGAATGAATGCGACGGCGGCAAACATCATCAGCGTTATCGCCACGCAAAATACAATCGTCAGAAATACCGTTAATATCATTGCACACCTGCCTTATTTTCTTCCGGTCAGTATTGCGGATCCCGAAAGTCCCATCCATGTCGCTTCCCATCTGCTCATGAACATTCCGTTTGTTGTATCGATAAGTTTTGCTTCACTGTAGCCCATTTCCTTCAGTTTCCTTACAAAAGCCTGCATATCGCCGTATTTTGCCTTTGACATGATATCGTGTATCGCAAACGTACCACCCTTCTTCAGTGTGCGAAGTGTCTCAAGCAGGATCGCCTGTCTGTCCCTGCTCGGTATATTGTGGTATACGTAATTACTCGTGACCGCATCGAATGTTTCATCTTCAAACGGAAGTTTAAGTGCATCACCCTGCATAAAAGAGGTATTTTCCACGCCTTCAGCCTTTGCATTATTCTCGCAGAGTTTCCGGCTGAATGATGCGTATTCCTTACCCCATCTGTCTATTCCCGTTAATTCAGCACGGGGATTCCTTGAGGCACATGCAATGGTAAGCGCTCCGCTTCCGCATCCAACATCAAGGCACTTTCCTCCGTCGGGAATGCTCACATAGGATGCAACACCGTCGATGATCTGCTTTGACATCTTTCTTTTCCCGTCATAGGAAAATGCCCTGTAAATCAGGAACATCCAAAGTGTCACGATCAAAAGCAGTGCCGTTACGATCATAAACACCAGTACGACCACTTTCTTCGCCGGTCCTGATACAGGTAATATCACAAACAGTATGCTCAATATCAGAAATACCGCTGCAGCACGTGCAAATCCGGTCACCATGCTTTTCGGCATCCAGTTTCTGTAATCAGCTTTCATTATTCTGTTCCTTCTTTCTTGTCTGTAAGATTCGTCATGCTGTTAAGTCCCAGCGCCACCGTAGACAGGTTGTGCAGCATGGCCGATGTTGCCGGAGGCAGTATACCGGCTATACCCATCCCGATAAGTGCCGTATTGAATCCGACTATTGTCCTGTAATTAAATCTGATCCGTTTCATCAGCAGAGTACTGATCTCCCTTAATATGACTATGCTTTCAAGGTTATCTGAGCTGATCGTGATGTCAGCTATCTGCCTGGCTATCTCCGCCCCGTCACTGATTGCGATCCCGGCATCTGCCGCCGAGAGTGCCGGGGAGTCGTTGATCCCGTCACCGACCATGATCACACGATGGCCGTCCTTTTTTGCCTTCTCAACATATTTGGCCTTATCCTCGGGAAGCACCTCGGCATAATACTCCGTGATCCCGGCCTGATCCGCTATCTTTGCGGCTGTTTTCTCACTGTCACCGGTCATCATCACGATGTGCTCAAACCCCATATCGCGAAGGCTCCTCACAACATCATGCGTCTCTTTTCTCATGGGATCTTCTATCAAAAGACATGCCGACAGTTTCCCGTCCTTTGCGAAATAAAGATGTGAATAACCGTCAGGCAGCGAATCAAACAGATCCTTTTTATCATCCGATACGATCGCATGCTCATCCTCGAACACGAAGTGATAACTTCCGATAATCGCTCTTTCATCACCGATTTTTGAGGCTATACCGTGAGCGACTATATACTCGACACTGGTATGGAGTTCATCATGAAGCAGTCCTTTCTTTTCGGCACATTCAACAACTGCTCTTGCTACGGAATGCGGAAAATGCTCCTCCAGGCATGCCGCCTGTCTTAACAGTTCATCCTCATCTTCCCCGCAGAAAGATACGATGTCGACTACCGTAGGCTGTGCCTTTGTGATGGTTCCGGTCTTATCAAAAACTATCGTATCCGCATCAGATACGGCCTCAAGGAATTTTCCGCCCTTAACCGTTATGTTGTATTCCGACGCTTCCTTTATTGCGGTAAGTACCGATATGGGCATGGCCATCTTGAGCGCACAGGAATAATCAACCATAAGCACGGATACTGCTTTGGTAATATTGCGGCTGATCGCCCCGGTCAGGCCGGCCGCAAGAAACGTGTAGGGCACAAGTCTGTCTGCGAGCCTTTCAGCCCTGCTTTCAAGAGATGACTTCAGTTTCTCGGACTCCTCGATCATCCTGACTATCCTGTCAAATCGCCCGTTTCCACCGGTCTGGGTAACGCAGATCGTAAGTTCACCTTCTTCGATGACGGTTCCGGCAAAAACACTCATCCCATATCCCTTGTGGACAGCCACGGACTCTCCTGTCATGGATGACTGGTTAACCATTGCCTCTCCCGATGTGACCTTTCCGTCGAACGGGATCATATTTCCCATTCTGACAACCACCTTGTCGCCGCAGTTTATCGCGGACGAGTCTGTCAGCACTTCGCCGTCATCAGTTTGCAGCCACACTTTGTCGATATTGAGCGACATCCGTCTTGCAAGGTCGTCCACAGAGCGTTTATGTGTCCATTCCTCCAGAGTATCACCTATCCCGAGCAGAAATATTACATTGGATGCCGTATTATAGTCCCCGGTCAGGACCGACGCGGTAACGGCCGCAGCATCCAGAAGTTCTACCTGAAGGCGCCTGTTTTTAAGTGTTCTCAGCCCTCTTACTATGTAGCGCACGGTTTTGACGATATCCAGTATCCGGCGTATATAAAACGGCAGAATAAGACGCCTGGTATAATGGAGGATCACGGCTGTTGCTATTTTGTCATAGTATTTTGCGGCAAGTTCCCTGCCCGAGTTTTCAAATACCCGTTCGGGCACCTGTACATCATCAAAAGAAAATGAGCGTACTATCTCGATGATACGGGATCTGTCCCCGTCAAAGCGCACAACAACATCGGCTGTGCGCTCATATATCCGGACTTCTCTTATCTCATCACAGGATTTAAGATAATACTCAAGAGTGTCTGCCTCTTTAAAGCTCAGCCGCTTTGCCGCAAGATGCAGACGTATTCTGTTATTTATCTCATGTCTGATCTCAAATCTCATTCTTCCGGATCTTCTTCCTTTTTGGCTTTCTCTTCATTGATTGCCTTCGCTTCTTCATAAATATCCGTGCAGTTTTCCTGAAGAGTTGTGGCCTGATCGAGCACGCAGTCCTTAGCCCTGAGCACCCCGGCGGTACAGTGTGCGTACAGTTTCTTCGCATCCTTTGAGGAAAGCAGTTTTATCCCCTCTAATCCGAACAATGTTCCCAGCGCGAATAATCCGACTCCTTTCAGTTTCATAATCGTTTTCTCCTTTCATTCGTTTCCCAAATCTCTGTCAATCCTGTACTTCCCACATCACGCCCATGTTTTGAAATCCCCCTTCAGGCATACAGCCGGCGCACCCTCTGCCGCCCGAGCTGCATCCCGTACAGCCGGCGCAGGAACCTTGCGATCCTTGCGCCATAGAATAATCAACCCTTCGTATCACACCGGTACGTTCAAGAAAATCAATGTCACGTTTCAGTCTGTCTATACCTGTTCCGGTTTCCTGCGCCAGCATCTCGAGCGTGCGCGATCTGCCGTCTTTTAATAATTCGATCAGTCTTTCCATCTTCTTCTACCAGATCAGTAATCCCGTGTAATATGCTATTCCCGCAAGCAGCAGCGCCACACCCGTGTAATAAAGCGCGATCCTTGCTGTCCATTTGGCTGAGTGTGTCTCCTGATATGTCGCAGCAAGAGCAACGATACACGGCATGTTGAATGTCATCGCAAAGATAAGTGCCAGTGCCTCAGGCTTGGGAATATTTGCCACAAGAAGTTCATTGATATTTTCCGCTGCAGCACCGCCGACAACCGAGCCCACTGAAATAGTCCCCGCGCCCGTATAGATAGTGCTCAGTACGCCAAGCGCGCCTTCTTTTCCGAGACTGGATGCAATAAATGCCATAAATGTCTGCCATCTCATACCGAAGATCTTCGTAACGGGTTCTATGGCATGTCCCACCTTGTAAAGAATGCTGGCTGTTATATCTCCTGTAGATGTGTATGACAGAAGCCAGAAAACCAGCGCAACCACTACTACAACCTTTAATGCTCTTATAAATGTATCCTTTGTACGTCCGAACACATACCGGAAAAGTGCACCCCACTTGGGTTTATGATAAGGTGGCAGTTCCATGATCATTCCGCAGCGGTCTTCCTCCTTTACGAGCGAACGGCCGAATACTTTTGCAGTCAGCCACATATGCAGGATCATAACCAGAAGGATTATCACGATCACAACAGGTGTCCATGCGCCAAAGAAAATGGTCGAAAGCATTGGAATGACCGCCCAGGCCGCACCGCACGGAACAGCCCACGCCAGCGCAATGGTCAGAACCTTCTGTCCCCAGTTATCTATTACCCTGGTTCCGGCTGCACCTCCCATAGTACATCCGAAACTGATGAGAAAAGGCATTACCGACTTGCCCTGAAGTCCGAATCTCGCCATCGTATTGTCAAATACATAGGATATCCTGGCCATGACCCCGATCTCCTCAAGCAACCCGAAGACCAGTGTCACACCAAACACAAATCCCAGCATCTGTACTATAAATGCCACGGAACGTATGAGCACATCGCATAGTATCGCTGCGATAAACGATGGGCATCCGATATTGATAAGAGCCTCATTAAGCGGATCGGGAATATTGCCGATAAGCTGCCCTAACCCCATGAGTGGGAGGGCGGGAATAAATGATGCGATCAGTCCGAGGATAACAACAGCAACAACAACCGGCTTGCCCCAGAAACGATGTGTTATGAGCCTGTCAAATCTGCCGAGTGATACTTTTGTGCTTACGCTTCCTGCAGAATCCGCCAGAAGTTCATCTATCCAGGCAAACTTTCTCTCTCCCGTCTGTACCACTCCCTTGTCAAGGGTTGTTGTGATATCGTCAAACGATTTTCTGACATCCCCGGAAAGAGAGGCCCTTATCTTTGCTGTTACCGGGGCATCACCCTCTACAGCCTTTACGGCAAGCCATACTTTTGAATACCCCGGGATCATTCCGTCCGTCACCAGATTTTTTATACTGCTGTATGCTTCAAGTTCTTCGTACCGCCTCTCCAGCGATTCCGTTTTTAATGTTGTATTGTTGCTTACGGCCTTCTCCAATGCCTTGTAGAATCCGTCATAAGCCTTTATATCAGGTGCCGAAAAGGACACTGTGGGTATTCCGAGTTTTTCTTCAAGTAATGCGGCATTGACTTTTTTGCCCTGTTCGGCGGCAACATCACTCATGTTGAGTACGAGGAAGCACGGGACCGTGATCCCGGCATAATCGGCAAGCATATACAGGCTTCGCTCAAGCTGGGAGCTGTCGGCGAGTATACATACAACATCAGCCTTTCCCGAAGCGATATAATCACGTGTGATCATCTCCTCGTCGGAATTGGCTGATAAACTGTATGTCCCGGGAAGATCCGCTACCAGATATTCCCTGCCGTTATGCGAGAATGTACCCTCTTTCTTTTCAACCGTTTTGCCGGGCCAGTTACCGACATGCTGTCTCATTCCGGTAAGCGCATTAAACAATGTAGACTTACCTGAGTTCGGCTGCCCCAGCAGTGCTATCACTGTTTCATTTTTTTCAGTCATGCCCTTCTTCCTCCTTCAACACCGATCAGTTCACATTCAGCTCTGTTAAGAGCGATCATGGTATCACGGGAATACACAAGAAGCGGCCGGTTCTTTTCGTTTTTGATGACCGTTACATCGCATCCGGGGGTAAGGCCTATAGAGGTGATCCTGCTGATAAATCTCTGATCACCGCTTACCGTAGTTATAACTCCCTCGGAATCCTTTCCGAGTTCAGACAGTTTTTTCATTTTATCCTCCTTTTTCTCTCTTGATGTTTGTTAGTATATGCTAACTATATTGTAAAAAAATTTACTGTTTCATGCGGGTTTTCTCGCGACACAGTGAAGTCTCATAAATCCCCGTTTTTCTCCGGTTTCAAGTCTGAGTCCCGCCCGGTCGCACATTGTTTTAACCTCGTCTGTGCCATATACATGAACATCTCCGTGTCCGGCCAGGTTGATGACCGGCATTTCGATATGATTAATAAACCACCTTACCGGGGCTGTTTTAGCCGTCATATCGCGCAATATCAGTCTTCCTCCCGGACGCAGAACGCGGTATACACTGTCAAAGAAATCCTGAACATTGGGATAATGATGGAAACTCTGACAGCATATGACAACATCATATGTCCCGTCTTCAAACGGAAGATTCTCGCAGTCGCCCACGACCAGTTCGACATCCTTCATATTCTTGGCTCTGGCAGCCTCTATCATTTCCGGCGTCAGGTCTATGCCTGTATAATGCTTATCCGGGTATTTCTCATGCAGTAGCGTGAGCATCGGTGCCGGACCGCACCCGCAGTCCAGAAGGTCCGTAAAAGGCTCCTTCTCGAGTTCTTCAAGAACATCGGGATAGTCTTTTTTACACATCTTGTAAACCCCGCCTCTGTCGGTTTCATATACCTTTGCAGCCTTTGCAAATTCCCTGCGCGATAAATCCTTATATTCTTTATCAGTCATTGTTCATACCTCTTATTTACTCTCATATGAGAGCATGGTGTAGCCGGCCGATGCCGTGATCCTCGCAAGTTCAGCCTCAGTCTCCTCATGTTTTGACAGAAGCGATACTTCCTTTTTGCCGATATCAGCCACAGCCCATCTTCCGTCCGTTGCATTGAATGTGTTTTCTATGCGCCTGGCATAGTTACTGCAATGCATACCATCCACATTCAGTATGTATTTATACGGATAGTTGGTCCTGTTCCTGTCACTGACCTTTATCCTCTTATCGGGGGCATCTTTCGTGCCGCAGCATGCCGATCCGTACCTGACCCTTTTTACGGTCCCGTATACGGCTGCTGCTACGATCACTATAAGTATTGTTATTATAAGTGCGTTCCCCATATACATGCTCCTGTGGTTTTTGAAATTGTGTTAGCATAGCCTAACCCGCAGATAGATTATCACTTTTATTTTGAAGTGTCAACAGACACCCCTATCAGTCCGATTCCATGGCCGCCCTATCAGTCTGATTCTAACAGTTTCCCCGCTTCTTCTATAACATTGCGGGACCAGTTCTCGGAAAAACCGCCGAGAGGTATCTCCTTAAAATCCTTTTTATCCGGATATGTTACAAGCATCATATCGCCGTCTATATGTACTGTCTTACTGTACTTGGAAGCGACCATACGCTCTATCCCTTCGGTATCGGGATCCTTTCTTCTTACTGCGTTTTTTCCGGTGATGATCCCGTCAACCCACACGGAATAATGCTTGAAATATTTATCTATATCATCGACCGAATAGTAATTGGATGAATATACCCAGACATCATATCCGTGCATCGAAAAAAAGGAAAACATTGCCGGTATTCCAAGTCTGAGTTTCGATTTCTGTAACCCGAAACGTATCCGTGATAACGATCTTTCAACAAACGGGTAATCATCCGGACAGAATACCACTTCATCAAGATCGAATGTCACCCTTTTGTCATTTTTACTTTTATCAAGCGTCTTCTTGATATCTTCGGCGCTTGCCGTGTTTACAAGACTTACCGGCACGCTCCTGATGCCCATCCTCATTGCGGCAGCCCATCTGTGATGTCCGTTCAGTACCATATATCCGCCGGTATTTATCTTCTGGATAAACAGCGGCTCATCGAGTATCCGTTCCCCATGCTTCCGTCTTTCCACATACTGTTTGACATATGATGATATTATGCCCATGTTGGGGCCGATCCCGGGTATGCAGAATTCATCTGACGGATTCGGATGGAGTCTTTTACACGATACCCTCATGACGATAAGGCGTTCCAAAATCCCGGCTCTTACCGGATGACATATTCCCTTCTGTTTTTCAACTTCGTTCCTTAAGAACTCTTTCAGGTCATTCTCATTCTGTAATTCTTTCAATTTCTTACCCTGTCCCTGTAATAATATAAGTGATGTCAGACGGATGAAACCGTTTCGACAATAAGCTTTACGAAAAAAACCGCCAATACCGTGATTATAACGGGTTTTACGATCGCTGATCCGTTCTTCTCAAAACGGGTGGCTCCCAGATAATTACCTGCGATATTGAACAGTCCCGCTATGATTCCCAGCATAATGTTGACCTGTCCGTTCAGAAGAAAGACGACGAGGGCCGAAAGATTGGTGGAAAAGTTTACCGCCTTGGTAAGCCCGTTTGCTTTCGTCAGCTCCAGTCCGGCTACCCCTGTAAGAAGCAGCAGCAGGAATGTACCCGTACCCGGCCCGTAGAACCCGTCATACACGCCTATCAGCAGTGAGATGACGGCACAGATCAGTATCGTGATCCTTTCTGAGTATGACCTTTTCGGATTCAGTATGTCCTTCCTGGTCAGGAGCATGATCCCGGTGACCGGAATAACGACCAGCATCACTATCTTAAACACCCTGTCCGGCAGCATAAGCGCGGCATTGGCGCCTGTGGCCGATCCGAGAAACGCGCAGGGAATGCAAAATACCGCTATCTTCCACGGTATGAAACCATCCCTCGCATATTTAGCCGTTGTGACGGATGTTCCCATTGTGGAACTCATCTTGTTGGTCGCAACACAGTTATGAACAGGTAACCCTGTAATGAAATATGCGGGGAGAGAGATCAGTCCTCCACCCCCCGCAACAGCATCGATAAATCCGGCTATGAACACAAGCGGACATATGATCAGATAATCACGCATCACCCTTCTTTAACGCTTTCTTCCTTTCAAGATTGGAAACAATAAGTGCACATGATGCGTCTCCGGTAATGTTTACAACCGTTCTTCCCATATCGAATATCCTGTCGACACCGGCGACAAGAGCTATGCCGTCGAGCGGAAGTCCGACGGACGCCAGAACCATGGCAAGCATTACCATTCCCGCACCGGGCACACCCGCTGTACCTATTGATGCAAGCGTTGCAGTAAGGACTATGGTCAGCATCTGTGACGGTGTCAGTGCTATGCCGTAACATGAGGCGATAAAGATCGCGCAAACGCCCTGGTATATCGCGGTTCCATCCATATTGATCGTCGCACCGAGCGGAAGCACGAATGACGTGATCGCCTTGTCTGCGCCCATCTTCTCGCACCCCTTCATGTTTATGGGGAGCGTACCGACACTTGACGAGCTGGAAAAAGCAAACATCATTGCAGGAAGCTGGCCCTTAAGGAAATCGATCGGACTCATTCCTCCAAGCGTTTTTACCATGAGTGAATAAACTATCAGCATATGTACGAAATAACATATATAAGCCGTCAACAGTACCATGGCGAGTGATCCGAGGATCGTTGCTCCGTTTGTTGCAACAACAGGACATATCAGGCAGAATACACCGATCGGCGACAGCTTCAGGATCATCTCCATACACTTCATAAATATCGCATTAAAGGAATTGATACCTTTTACCGCTGGAGCTGCCTCTTCTCCGATAAGAATGATAGCAAACCCGATCAGAAGTGCCATCACAATGACCTGCAGCATTGTAGCTTCCGAAAGCGGGGCAATGAAGTTTGACGGGAATATACCGACAATCGTATCCATAAACGGCGTGGCAGCTGATGCCTCATAACTCAGATCGGAAGTTTCAAGTATCGGAAAGAAGCCCTTGAAAAGGTTACCACCCACAAGTCCTATCACTATGGCAACAGCAGTCGTGCACATATAATAGACTATCGTTTTGATACCGATAGATCCGACCTTCCTGATATCACTTATGGATATGATACCCGACATTATCGAGAACAGTACAATCGGAACCACTATGAATTTCAGCAGGTTCAGGAAAATGGTACCGATCGGCTTGATATAGGAATCTGCGAAGTCTGCATGATTCTGCATGAGCAGACCGACTATGATTCCCAGTATGAGCGCGATAAAAATCTGTGTCGCAAGCGGCAGCTTCTTTTTAGTTTCCATAAGCTGTAATACCTCCCGGTTATTTTATGTTTTATTATATCACATTCCGTCCCGCCAAAAACAGGAGTTCTTTTCGGTTGTAACAATTTTGAGATCATCGTTTATATATGATCAGAAAGAAGTTCACATTACCAAAGGAGGGAATGATTATGAAAAGAGTGATAAATGGTGTTCTTTTAGTTTTATCTGTGGCAGCGGCAGTGATGCCGGCGTTTTCGATAGGCGGAACACAGTTTGGTATCATAGACCTCACCGAAGGGGTGGAAACTTACATGCTGATGTGTATAGATGCCATGCCTGTGGTACTCGTTATACTTATCCCGCCGGTTCTGGCATTTATCATAAATCTTATCAGACCGATACCGGCAAGGATATCAGCAGTGGTTACATCTGTTCTGGCGCTTGCCGAGGCGGCCATGTGGATCATTCTGGAGCAGTATCTCTCACGCCTGTGCAAAGATTATTTCAGCGAATATGTAGATGCCCTGAATCTTACCATATTCTTTTTTGCGATCATGATCGCTTTAGCGGCAGTCATAATGACATCTGTTCTGATCATGTTCACAGGCGATTCAAAACTGCGATCAGACAGTGCGCCGGCAGAGGAACTCAATACCAAAAAGGAACAGGAGATCTGCAAAGACCGGACATTACCGGCAAAGAAACCCTTCCGCGTCAGGAAGATCCAAAAGACCGTAAAAATATCTGATGGCGAAGACCGCATCATAACACCCGGCCGTAAAACATGCCGTGAAGCTCTGTTGATGGCCCTGTTCGGCATAGCCGGTGTTATTATCGGAGCGATCATAGTATTGATAACGGTAAACAGTTGTGTAATAAACAGACCGTACACATCATTTCAGGAATACGATCAGGCGATCGTCGATACAGGCGATGCCATTCCGGACGAAGTTGTAGAAGTCGAGCCGGCAAAGCCCGCCGGAACAGCGGAAATCGAACCGGCCAAAACAATCGAGGTCGATAAGGCTGACCCTGCGCAGACGGACGTAGTTGATAAAGCAGAGGTTGCACAAAATGAACCCGCAAAAGTCTGTGAAGTTACACAGACCGAATCCACTGAAGACTTTGAAGACTATGAAGCAGTTGAAATCGAACCTGCAACTATAGCCACGGAAGAATATGATACCGAAGAATATGATCATGAATACGATAACGGCTGCGGTTACGGTTATGATAACAGCTATAATGATGACAGCATAAATATAGAGAGCCGGGTACAATGTGAACAGGGGTCTGTCAAGTAGATAGTTAAAAAAAACAAAATAAGTCAATAAAAATGGTGATCACTTCAATTGAGGTGGTCACCATT
>JBGUNV010000184.1:0-10920 GCA_045117595.1 Lachnospiraceae bacterium | reverse complement strand
AGGATGGTGGATAAGTTACCGTTCATGCCCGTTGTGAACAATGCGATGTATGAGCTGCAGCCCGTACACTATGAGGATCTCGGGAAGGCATATTATGATGTGCTTGTGGGCGAGGAGATAACCGGCGGACACGACTATATCCTGTCCGGCGGAGAGGAGATAATGCTCCGGGATATGCTGATCGAGATGGGAGCTTATCTGTCCAAAAAGATGAGGTTTGTAAATGTGCCGTTTCCTGTTGCATACGCAGGCGCCTGGGTGCTGTACGGTCTGTCGATAGGTAAAGTGGATCTTCGGGAAAAGGTTCAGCGCCTTTGTGAACCGAGAGTATATCCGCATGAGGAAGCTTCCAGGGATTTCGGATATTCACCGAGGACTTTCCGGAGTGCGATAGGCGATGAAGTGCGTATGTATCTGGAAGCTGTTAACAGAAGAAAGAATGACCGGGATTAGTTCATGAAGATTCTGACGGTATGCCAATATTATCATCCCGAGCCTTTCCGCATACATGAAGTGTGTGAGGAACTCGTGCGCCGTGGACATGAGGTGACGGTACTGACGGGACTTCCAAATTATCCGATGGGTGTCATTCCCGAGGAATACAAGGGGAGGGCTCACAGGAGGGAGACCGTTAACGGTGTACGCATAATCCGTGTGACCGAGACACCCCGTACACCCGGCAAGGCCGGACTTGCGAGAAATTATGTGTCCTTCGTCACGCACGGATCGCTTGCGGCCCTTATGATGAGGAAGGATTTTGATGTTATTTTCGTGTACCAGCTGTCCCCCGTTTTGATGGCTATTCCGGCATTTGTCGCAAAATGGACTTCGCGTACGGACAATATCGCTCTGTATTGTCTTGATCTGTGGCCGGAAAGCCTGACAAGTCTCGGGGTGAGCAGGCAGAGTCTTTTCTACAGGTTCATGAAGCGGGTCAGCATAAGGATATACAAAGGAGCAGGTGTGATCGGTTATTCGTCACGAATGTTCCGAAAATATTTTTCCGATGAACTTCATATAACGGTTGATGAGACGAAGCATATACCGCAGTTTGCCGATGAACTGTTCTCGGACATGAGAACGGCTCCGGACAGGTTCGACAAAAACAGGAAAGAGATCAACTATGTATTTGCCGGGAACGTCGGTATGATGCAGAGCGTAGAGACGATAGTCAAAGCAGCCGCACGAGTCAGAAATGAGAGGATCAGATGGCACATAGTAGGTGACGGGTTCGCTCTCGAGGAGTGCAAGAGGCTGTGTGACAAGATGGATCTGCAGGAGAAGATCAGGTTCTACGGACGTCTTCCGGTAGAGGAGATGCCGAGGTTTTATGACCTGGCGGATGCAATGATAGTCACGCTTGCGGATAATGATATGATAAGCTATACACTTCCCGGCAAGATCCAGTCATATATGGCAGCGGGCAAGGCGGTGATCGCATCGGCGAACGGTGAGACTGCTACCGTGGTAAAGGAAGCCGACTGCGGGATGTGTGTAGCCGCGGAGGATGATGAAGCATTTGCCGCTATCGCGGACCGGATGGCGGATGATGATGATTTTGCCAGACTCGGGAACAATTCCAAGAAGTATTACGAAGAACATTTTACGAAGAGCAATCATATAGATCTTATAGAAAAAATGCTTACGGAGTGTGCGGCTCATGGCTGATATCACGGCGATAATCCTGACCAAGAACGAAGAAGTGAATATTGCAAAATGTATCCGGTCGATAAAACCGATAGTAAAGAGGATAGTTGTCGTAGATTCGGGAAGCACTGACGGTACATGTGAGGTGGCAAAAAACCTGGGTGCCGAGATCCTGGTCAATGAACTGACTCCTTTCCTGTATGCGAAGCAGTTCCTGTTCGGGATGGAACATGCCGATATCAGGACAAAATGGGTTTTCCGTATAGATGCCGATGAAGAGCTTACAGAAGAATCCGCGAGGGAGATAGAGGATCTTTGCAATGCAAATGAAGAAACCGATGTGAACGGTATAGTAGTCAGGTTTGAAGTGAATTTCATGGGACGCCCGATTCATCACGGAGGTGTATATCCGTTCCGTAAACTTCTGCTTTTTAAATACGGAAAGGGCAATATAGAAGACCGGTATATGGATGAACACTGCGTCATCTATGAAGGAAGAACCGTCGAGGTGACCCATGACAGTCTTCATCATGACTACAAGGGATTGTCCGCGTGGATAAACAAACATAATAATTACTCCACCAGAGAGATGCTTGATTATTTCAACAGTACCGCTCATGACGATGCCACGGGACTGAATGGTCAGGAACTTGATGCCAAAGCAAGGTTCAAGAGGTTCCTGAGATGGAAGATATATTACAGATTTCCGGCAGGATTCAGAGCCTGGGCTTATTACGTGTACCGTTACTACATCCGTCTCGGGTTTCTGGACGGCAGGGAAGGCAGGATATTCTGTTTTATGCAGGCATACTGGTACAGATTCCTTGTCGATGCCAAGATATATGAAGCACAGATGTCAAACGATATAAAAGGAGACTGAGGCTGTGCGAAAGATCCTTATCATAGCGGGCAGATATCTGCCCGGTTTCCGTGATGGCGGACCGGTCCGCTCGATATTAAACCTTACCGAATGGTTAGGTGATGAATATGATATCCGCATTATGTGTCATGACAGGGATCATGGGGATACATCACCGTATCACGGGATAACGTACGGAGAGTATAACCGCGTCGGAAAGGCAAATGTCTGGTATACCCCGAAACATTCCGCGGACGAGATGGTAAAACTGGCGGAAGATGCCGACGTTGTCTATGTTGCCGGCCTGTATGACGAATACGCGAGGATCGCGATGCGTCTTGCCAAAGGCGGGCGGATAAAAACTCCTCTGTATGTTGCGCCGATGGGATCATTTTCACCCGAGGCGTTCAGGATAAAGGGCTTCAAAAAGCGGCTGTTTATTCTGTACATGAAGTTTACGGGCTTGTTCGATAACGTTGTATGGTCATTGACGTCGCAAAGGGAGGTTTCGGAACTTGCCGCTGTGCTCGGAAAAGGAAATAAAAACGTTATTGCTACGGATCTTCCCAGGAAAGCGGTCTGCGAACATACCGGGATAAAAGATGAGGGGATGCTGAGGCTTGTTTTCATATCACGTATTGCTCCCAAGAAAAATCTGATATTCGTTCCCGACATACTCCGGCTTACAGACGATGATATAAAGGTTAAGCTTGATATTTACGGCCCTGCGGAGGATAAGAACTACCTGCATGAATGTATGGCGAAGCTCGATCAGCTCAAAAAGACACATCCGGGTTGTAAATGGGAGTATAAGGGAGAAGCCGACAGCGAAAAAGTCCCTGAGATAATGGCGGCTTATGATGCCTTCATATTCCCGACCCTGGGAGAGAACTACGGACATGTCATAGCCGAGAGCCTGTCGGCGGGCTGTATTCCGGTTGTAGCTGATACAACCCCGTGGCTCGACCTTAATGAAAAGGGATGCGGATATGTTTGCCCGCTCAGGGATAAAGCGGCATTTGCCGCGGCGATAAATGAACTTGCTGCAATGAGCGAGACGGATATTAAGGTGATGCGCGACAAATGTTATGATTATATAAATACGGTCAATGAGGAATCCGTAGCGGATTCGGGCTATCGAAGGATCTTCGGCTGAAGATCCTTTTTTTGCGGCTAAAGTTTTTGCCGGATCGTCCGATATATATATCAGACATGCATGGAAGCAGTGTAAAACGGATGGAACCGGTCTCGTTTTAGGCTGTTTTTTTGTACCTTTTATAATTGAAAACGGGATCACATTGATGTATACTATATTCTGATTAAGTATGAGTTAATATTAAGCGTTGAAAGGGGAAAGACATGCTTTATTCAGATATAGGTATTGATCTGGGCACGGCAAGCGTGCTCGTGTATGTAAGGGGAAGGGGAGTAGTCCTTAAGGAGCCCTCGGTCATCGCTCTTGATACGGATACCAATTCCATCAGGGCAATAGGTGAGGAAGCGAGGATGATGCTCGGACGTACACCCGGAAATATCGTGGCTATAAGGCCTTTGAGACAGGGAGTCATTTCGGATTATACGACGACCGAGAAGATGCTCAAATATTTTATCCAGAAGGCAGTGGGAAGGAAGAACTTCCGTAAGCCGAGGATAAGTGTGTGTGTACCTTCGGGGGTAACCGAAGTTGAGAAGAAGGCGGTTGAAGATGCAACATATCAGGCAGGTGCCAGATATGTTGAGATCATAGAGGAGCCGATAGCTGCAGCGATAGGTGCGGGCATAGACATCGGCAAGCCGTGCGGTAACATGATCGTGGATATCGGCGGCGGAACAACCGATATAGCAGTCATATCACTCGGAGGAGCGGTCGTATCGACATCGATCAAGGTTGCGGGAGATGATTTTAACGAAGCGATCGTAAGATATATGAGAAAGAAGCACAATCTTCTGATCGGAGACAATACCGCCGAGGATATCAAGATCAAGATAGGAACGGCGTTCAAGCGGCCGGAGATAGAATATCTCGAGGTGACGGGACGTAACCTCGTTACCGGACTTCCGAGAACGGTCAAGGTTTCGTCGGAGGAGACGGAAGAAGCCCTGAGGGATACTACAGGTCAGGTTATCGAGGCTATCCATTCAGTCCTTGAGAAGACACCGCCGGAACTTGCGGCAGACATAGCGGCAAGGGGTATCGTGCTTACAGGCGGAGGAAGCCTGCTTCGAGGACTTGAGGATCTCATAGCATACAAGACCGGTATCAATACGATGACGGCAGAGGATCCGATGACGGCCGTTGCGATAGGAACAGGAAAATACGTGGAATTTCTCGCGGGATATACTGATAACATAGAATAACAGGAAGAATACAGGGGAGTATTATCTATGGTAAAGGGACTGTACACATCGGCAACAGGAATGATCAATGAACAACGACGGGTCGACGTACTTGCCAATAATCTGGCCAATTCGTCGACTACGGGGTTCAAGGCCGAAGGATCGACATCGGAAGCATTCTACGATGTTCTTGCATATAAGATCAAAGACACATCTGAACCCGCGGCTGCCAGGAGGCTTGGCGCAATGAATCTCGGCGTCAAGATAGGCGAGACCTACACAGATTATTCGGAGGGTTCCTTCGTTACCACAAACAATGATTATGATATGGCTCTGTCCGGCAAGGGCTTCTTCGCGGTCGAATTTACGAGTAAGGACGGAGAAGTATCCACAAAATATACAAGGGCCGGAGATTTCATTGTCAACACAAAGGGAGAGCTGGTAAACAAGAACGGC
Source organism: Lachnospiraceae bacterium (assembly GCA_045117595.1). Taxonomy (GTDB): domain Bacteria; phylum Bacillota; class Clostridia; order Lachnospirales; family Lachnospiraceae; genus UBA2868. Next base: position 5,621 of record JBGUNV010000184.1, on the reverse strand, counting down.
GACTTTGTTCTTGACGTGAACGGGCAGCATATCATCCTTGATCCGATCGTGAAGCCGAGCATGGGACTTGACGGAACGATATACCAGAACGGAAATGCCGTAGCAACGATACAGATCCAGGACTTTGAGGATTACAATTATCTGAAGAAGTATGGAGAGAACTACTACGATCTTGTCGAAGGCGGAACGATGATCGAGTCAACGGCAACGGTGTATAACGGAATGCTCGAAGCTTCCAATGTACAGACGGTCAAGGAAATGGTCAACCTGATCAACTATCAGCGGGCATATGAGACCAATCAGAAGATGATCCAGGCCCATAATGAAACACTCGATATTGCAGTCAACCAGTTAGGTAAGATTTAACGGATATCAGTTAATAAGGAGGTAATCATGGTAAGAGCACTTTGGAGCGGCGCATCGGGAATGATCGCCCAGCAGACAAACGTTGATACCATAGCGAACAACCTGGCAAATGTAAATACGGTAGGATACAAGACCGAACAGAACGAGTTCAAGTCATTACTCTATCAGGAGATTCAGACGAGAACAACAACCGCAAACGGGATACAGAAGCCTGTCGGAGCACAGGTCGGTCTCGGCGTTCGTAATGCGGCCATCACATCCGAGTTTACCCAGGGAGCATTTCAGGCATCTGAGAGCTCCACAAGTTTTGCGATAAGCGGCGAAGGATTCTTTGCCGTTCAGAATAACGGTAAGACGATGTATACGAGAAACGGTGATTTTCATTTTGCCATTGGAGGAGGTAACCAGATGTGGCTGACCTCTTCGGAAGGTTATCCCGTTCTCAACACAGCCGGACAGCCGATAACGATCCCGGCAGATTATATCGCGAGCAAGGTTGAAGTGGATGCGACCGGACAGCTTACATATCCGGACGCGAACAACAACCAGCAGCCGATCGCGGGTATGCAGATAGGTATGTTCCAGTTCCAGAACGCAAGCGGACTGTACAAGACCGGCGGGACGCTGTACATTCCGACCGAAGCATCCGGGGCAGCACTAAATGAGGCTACGAACGCAGCACTTACCAAGTCGGAGATCAGACAGGGATATCTTGAATCTTCCAACGTTCAGGTTGCTGATGAAATGGTCAACCTTATAATCGCACAGCGTGCATATGAGCTCAATTCCAAGGTAATAACAACATCGGATTCGATGCTCCAGGTTGCCAATGATCTTAAGAGGTGATGATCTATGGATATAGGAAGCCTGTACAGTGATTATTTAACATCAACGGCCACAAAGGCAAGCAATCTTGAAAGAACGCTCCAGACCACGAACCGTGAGAAGAGTGATGACGAGCTTTTAGAGGCGTGTAAGCAGTTTGAAGCGTATTTCTATGAGCAGGTATTCAAGAATATGGAAAAGGCCATGGTGCCTTCAGATGATTCGGACGCGAATCATACGCTTATCGATTATTACAAAGAGAATCTGATCGCCGAGTACAGCAAGGATATAGTCAATCAGAGCGGAGGCGGGAGCAACACGCTCGCCCAGCAGCTGTATGAACAGATGAAGAGGAACTATTCGTTATAAGATCTGATGGAAATGATCTATGGCTACATCAAGCACATAATATTCTCCAATAAGGAAAACGGATATACTGTTTTTGAACTGGCCACCGACACAGAGGAAATAACCTGTGTCGGTTCTTTGCATGCCGCCGGTGAGGGCGAGACGTTAAAGCTTTTTGGCGAGTATGTCAACCACAATGTATACGGGCGTCAGTTTGCCTTTTCGCGATATGAGATGTGTGCTGCCGATGATGAGACAGCCATACTCAGGTATCTGTCATCGGGTGCGGTAAAAGGTATAGGACCCGCTACGGCCAAAAAGATAGTTGAAGCCTTCGGGGAAGATACATTCCGTGTGATGGAAGAAGAGCCGGAAATGCTGTCGGTGATAAAAGGTATATCAGCCAGAAAAGCTCAGGAGATAGGTGCGTCATTTTCCGATAAGAGGGAACTGAGAAGAGTGATGATATTCCTGCAGGGATTTGGAATATCAAATAATCTGGCAAACAGGATATATGGCCGATACGGCATTGAAACATACAGGATAATGGAGGAAAATCCCTATCGTCTGGCAGAGGATATCGAGGGAGTCGGATTCAGGACTGCCGATGAGATAGCTCTTATGTCCGGAGTGGACAGACATTCACCATACCGGATAAGAAGCGGGATCGTGTATACGGTTTCGGCTGCCGTATCGGAAGGACATATATATCTGCCGCTTGAGGAGATGCAAAAACGAGCAACCGCTATTCTGGACGTATCAGAAACAGACGTTTTGTCTGAATGTAAAACGCTCGCTATGGAAGGTAAACTGATCCTTCGCAGCGTAAACGGACAGGACCGAGTCTATTTGCCTCGATATTACAAAATGGAACTGGCCTGTGCAAGAATGCTGACGGATCTTGATATTACGGTGGATTCCGATACCGGAAGGATAAGAGAGGCGATATCCCGTCTTGAGGATAAGGATATACCGCTTGATGATAAACAAAGGGATGCCGTTGTGGCGGCGGCTTCTAACGGGGTCAGTATCATCACCGGAGGGCCGGGGACAGGCAAGACCACAATAATAAATGTTCTTATCAAATATCTGGTTTCATGTGGGGATGAATTCCTGCTGGCTGCTCCTACCGGCAGAGCCGCCAAAAGGATGACGGAGGCAACGGGATATGTCAGTTCGACGATTCAGAGAATGCTCGGGTTATCTCCTCAGGGCTCAGATAGCGGAACATTTTCATATGAATATAATGAGGAAAATCCGCTTGATGTTGATGCGATAATAATAGATGAGATGTCAATGGTGGATCTTCCGCTGTTTCGCGCCCTTCTGTCGGCGATAGTTCCGGGGACCAGACTGATAATGGTGGGAGATGCAGATCAGCTTCCTTCGGTAGGGCCCGGAAGTGTGCTTTCTGACATCCTGTCCTCCGGTATGTTTGAAAGCGTCAGGCTTGACCGGATATTCAGACAGTCAGATGAGGGGGACATAATCGTTTATGCACATGAGATAAATGCGGGAACTGTGCCGAAGCTTGATAATAAGAGCCGGGATTTCTTCATGCTGCAACGCGATAACGTGGATCTTATCCTTAATAACATAGTATTACTGGTCAGCGAGAAACTTCCCAGGTATGTAGGTGCGCGGCCTTTCGACATTCAGGTACTGACTCCTACGAGAAAGGGAAGACTCGGGGTCGAGAGCCTTAATCCGATACTGCAGAAATATATCAATCCCCCGTCTCCTTCAAAAAACGAAACAGAGACAGGAGGTACGGTCTTCCGTGAGGGCGATAAGGTGATGCAGATAAGGAACAATTATCAGATCGGGTGGGAAGTGACCGGCAGGTACAATATTGCGGTTGAAAGGGGACAGGGGATATTCAACGGTGATATGGGCATCATAGAAAGGATCGATGATGTATCGGAGACCCTGGAAGTTGTGTATGAGGAAGATCGCAGGGTCAGATATGAATTCTCGGAACTTGATGATCTTGAGCTGGCATATGCCGTGACAGTACATAAATCCCAGGGCAGTGAATATCCCGCTGTTGTGATCCCGCTGCTTGGCGGACCGAAACAACTGCTTAACCGCAATATCCTCTATACTGCCGTAACACGTGCGCAGAAATGCGTAACGATAGTCGGAAGCATGGAAACCGTAACAACGATGGTGGAAAATGCCGACGGTCTCAGGCGATATACAAGTCTTGATGAAGCCATAAAGGAGATCTCACTATTATAAAGAGTGCAATAAAAAAAGCGGCAGGTATACTGGTGGATGCGTTATACCCCGCCATATGTCCGATATGCGACGATATCATAATGCCCAGGGGAGCTGATATATGTCCGGCGTGCGAGAAAAAGCTGACATATGTACCCGCATCGTTTTGCATGAGGTGCGGAAAACCGGTTGATGACGACATGGAATATTGCAGTGACTGCAAAAGGGGTGAGCATGTATATGATGAGGGAAGGGCCGCCCTGGTCTACGATGAATATATAAGCAAGAGCATATACAGATTCAGGTATTACGGCAAAAGGGAGTTCGCAAAGTTTTACGCCCGTGTTATATATGACAGGCTCGGCAGGAAGCTATCGGACTGGAATGCCGATGTCATAATTCCGGTTCCAATACACAAAAGCAGGCTGAAAAAAAGGGGTTACAATCAGGCCGCGCTGATAGCAAAGGAGTTGTCCCGAAAACTGAATATCCCGGTAAGAGAGGATCTTGTTTGCAGAAATCGCACAACAACAGTGCAAAAACGTTTGAGCGCCGTTGAGAGGCAAAATAATCTGAAAAAGGCTTTTAATGTAACCCAAAATGTTGTAAAATATGATTCAGTCTTAATAGTAGATGATATATATACCACAGGCGCAACGGTTGATGCCATGGCAAGGTGTTTGAAGACGGCAGGGGTCAGAAAAGTTTTCTTTGTCACGCTTAGCATCGGAAGGGGAGCCTGAGTCCGTGGGAACATCAGTTTCTGGAGGAATATGCAATGGATGTTAAAAACTGTAAAAGATGCAGAAGATTATTTAATTATATAAGCGGACCTTCTATCTGCCCGCAGTGCCGTGAAGAGATCGAGAAGAAATTTCAGGAAGTAAAGAAATATCTGTTCGACAACAGGGGTGCAAATATACAGCAGGTCTGTGAAGCGTGCGAGGTTGAGGAGAGCCAGGTAAGACAGTGGATCAGGGAAGAGAGGTTGGAATTCTCATCCGGAATAGATATCGGAGTTACCTGTGAAAACTGCGGAGCACCTATAACATCGGGGCGTTTTTGCGATAAGTGCAAGGCTTCAATGATCAATGATCTGAAGACGGCGGGCAAGAGACCCGAAGCAGAGGCACCCAAGCCGCAGAAATCAGAATCACACGGCAACAAGATGAGATTCCTGAATCAATGATAACATGCTGAACAAAGAAAGAATCAGACTGATGACCCGTATGGCTGCATACGAGGAACATGAAGGCAAGAAGGATATAGCGATATCGGGATACTTTCGTGGTGATTACATCAGTTTCCAGTTATTAAAATCCGCAATCTATGCCACCGTTGGGTTTGCCCTGGCGGTGGCTATGTATGTTTTATATAATATCGAGACGTTTCTTGAAGATTTCTATAAAATGGATATCGTTGAGTTTCTGAAGGATATTCTGTCCAAGTATTGTCTTGTCATGGCGATATATCTGGTCATTTCGTATTTTGTATACAGCTACAGATACCATAGAGCCAAACGGCATGTTAAGCAGTACAATCAGCTGCTTCGCGCTCTTTTGCAGATGCTTGGCATTAACCGTAAAGGAAGGAAACAATAATGGAAACATTACTGATAGTCAAACAGCAGCTCGCGCGGTTTTATACGCGGTTTGAAGCGTTTATCGTGCCTGTGCTCAAATTTCTGGCCATGCTGTTTGCGCTTCTGTTTATCGCAAGCAGCGTTGGTTTCATGTCAAAACTGAAGAATCCGGCAATAGTACTCATTCTCTCATTGCTGTGTTCATTTCTGCCGGCAAATGTGATAGTGCTTCTGGCAGGGCTTGTGATAGTTGCTCATATGTACTCGCTTTCGCTGGAGT
>JBGUNV010000183.1:0-3405 GCA_045117595.1 Lachnospiraceae bacterium | reverse complement strand
ATATGCGATCGTTGCATTTGATATCCGGGCTTTAATCTTGGAAGATATATCAAACGGTGCGAACCAGTCACTTATCTCCTGAAGCCTGGATCCGCGTGACGGTATTATAAGGTCATGATCCGCCAGATTCTCCATCCTGATCGTATTGCCCTTGGTCGCGGCGAGCGGATGATCTGCAGAGAACATGGCTATCCACGGCTCCCTGTATATCACTTCACTGTGAAATCCATGAGGGTCATACGGTTCCATGATGATCGCAAGATCCGCAAGACCGTTCCTGACTCTCTGTGTTACCTCATCGGAATTCCCGTTCCATATACTGTACTGTACAAAAGGGTATTGGAGTGAGAATGCGGAAATATATGATGCGACAAGTCTCGGTGCCTTTCCCTCCACTTCGGCTATATAAACCGTTCCCCGAAGTCCCGTGTGCATCTCCCTGATATCTTCTATCGAACGGTCCGCGAGAGTTACAATACGGTTTGCATATGTGCGGAACCTGATGCCTTCCTCGGTAAGTCTCAGGTTATGGTGCTCACGTATAAAAAGAGGGGTACCCATCTCCTCCTCCAGATCCTTTATCTGGCGGCTGAGCGGCGGCTGGGCTATCATAAGTTTTTCGGCGGCTTTTGTTATGTTCATTTCCTCGCACACCGCGAGAAAATACCGTAAATGTCGCAGTTCCATTTTTTATCCCTCTGCCCGTCCGGCTGTGCTTTATCATACCTCACAGGTATAGTAACATCTATATTATACCGGTCTTTGTGATCTCCTGTAAAGCCGTGCGGGCCTTAGAAGATCGTCGAAACCTTTATCGTAAGCTCCTCAAGTACATCCAGCAGAACTCTTACCGTATCAAGGGAAGTAAATATCGTAACGTTGTTCTCTATCGCACAGCGCCTTATCGCAGCACCGTCAACATAATGGACCCCGGACAGAACGGCACGGCTGTTGATGACATAGGCAACATTTCCGGATTTTATCGCATCGAGGATCTCTTCGCTGCCTTCGCTGAGTTTTTTCCTTATACGTGTTTTCACACCGTAGTTTTTCAGGTACTCTCCCGTAAGGGAAGTCGCTTCGATGTTGAAGCCCATATCATAAAACCGTTTGATAAGCGGCATACCCTCGATCTTATCCTCATCGGCAAGAGATACTATAACCGTCCCGTAGTTCCTGATCTCAAGCCCCGAAGCGATCAGCGCCTTATACATCGCCCTGTGAAGTTTCAGGTCATATCCTATCGCCTCGCCCGTCGACTTCATTTCAGGTGACAGATATGAATCCATTCCCTTAAGTTTTGAAAACGAGAATGCAGGGGCTTTGACACACCATCTCTTTTTTTCTTCGGGATAGATCGTAAATATTCCCTGTTCCTTGAGCGATATCCCCAGTATGCATTTCGTCGCGATATCCGCGAGTGAATATCCTGTCGCCTTGGACAGGAAGGGGACCGTTCGCGAAGATCTCGGGTTTACTTCGATGATATACACCCTGTCATCCGGATCGACTATGAACTGTATGTTAAACAGTCCCACTATGCCTATCCCGATACCGAGCTTTTTCGTATACTCGAGTATCGTTCCCTTTACCTGATCCGACAATGAGAACGGGGGATATACGCTGATCGAATCTCCGGAATGTACACCGGTTCTTTCGACCAGTTCCATTATCCCGGGTACGAATACATCGACACCGTCACATACCGCATCAACTTCCACTTCCTTACCCTTGATATATTTGTCCACAAGTACGGGTTTATCAACGTCTATCTCAACTGCGGTTTTCAGATAATGTCTCATCTCCTCCTCCTTGGACACTATCTGCATCGCCCGCCCTCCGAGCACAAAACTCGGTCTGACAAGCACCGGATATCCTATATCGGCTGCCGCCCTGACACCGTCCTCGACATTTACTACAGCCATCCCCTTCGGCTGCGGGATGCCAAGCTGCATCAGAACATGTTCAAATGCGTCCCTGTTTTCCGCTCTCTCTATAGCCTCACAGTCTGTTCCGATGATCCGGACACCATACTCAAGAAGCGGCTCGGCCAGATTGATCGCAGTCTGTCCGCCTAATATCGCGATAACGCCTTCAGGCTGTTCCATCTCTATGATGTTAACTACATCCTCGACACACAGCGGCTCGAAATAAAGCTTGTCGGATGTCGTATAATCGGTCGAGACCGTCTCCGGATTGTTGTTTATGATGATCGCCTCATAACCGAGATTTCGGATGGTCATGACGGCATGCACTGTCGAGTAATCAAACTCTACTCCCTGGCCTATCCTTATGGGGCCTGATCCGAGCACGATTATCTTCTTACGGTCCGATATCCGTGATTCGTTCTCGGATTCATATGTGGAGTAAAAATACGGCACATAGGATAAAAATTCCGAAGCACACGTATCTATCATCTTATATACCGGCATGATACGGTTTTGTTTTCTGATATTGAATATCTCATGCGCATCCGTATGCCAGCACAGGGCTATCTGCCTGTCGGAAAAGCCCATCCGCTTTGCTTCGTACAATAAGTCCGTATCTTTTGGGGAGTCAGCCAGTTCCGACTCCATTTCAACTATGTTTTTAAGCTTGTTGATAAAAAATTCATCTATACCCGTGATAACACAGATCCGCCCGACACTCTCCCCGAGGCGTAACATCTGTGCTATTGCATATATCCTGTCATCGGTCCCCGTACGAACATACTCCTCAAGTTCATCAACCGTACATGGATCAAACTTGTCCAGGTGAAGATGAAATGCACCGGCCTCAAGACTTCTGATCGCTTTCAGAAGACTTTCCTCAAAAGTACGTCCGACACTCATCACCTCTCCCGTAGCCTTCATCTGGGTTCCAAGGCTGTTGTTGGCATCGGTAAACTTATCGAACGGAAATCTCGGCATCTTCGTTACGACATAATCCATTGACGGTTCGAATGCCGCTACAGTATTTGCAAGTTCTATTTCCTCCAGATGCATACCCACCGCTATCTTGGCGGATACTCTCGCAATCGGATATCCGCTTGCCTTTGACGCAAGTGCAGATGATCTTGATACCCTCGGATTGACCTCTATCAGGTAATAATCAAATGATGCGGGATCAAGAGCAAACTGGACATTACATCCTCCCTCTACTTCAAGGGCGCGTATAACCTTAAGAGCAGAACTCCTGAGCATCTGATATTCTTTGTTTGCAAGTGTCTGTGACGGGCAGACAACTATCGAATCCCCCGTATGTATTCCGACAGGATCGATGTTCTCCATATTACATACGGTTATGGCTGTATCGTTGGCATCCCTTATGACTTCATATTCAATCTCCTTGTATCCCCTGACGCTCTTTTCAACAAGTACCTGCGAGGTCGGTGAAAGCGCAAGCGCATTCTTCATGATGTCCCTG
>JBGUNV010000182.1:0-19725 GCA_045117595.1 Lachnospiraceae bacterium | reverse complement strand
CATATCTGTATTATAACCCGTAACGTGTCAAGTGTCAATATCCTCTATAAACACGATCACTGCGGCGACTGGGAGGATTATATTTCAAATTATGAACAAACTGTTAATAGTTAACAAAATCAGTCATATTCTTAACTTTCACCAATTATAAAAAGACACTTTCACACCCAAACGATTACCGCAAAGACAAAAGGATCGGATCCCCGATCAGGATCTTGCTTCGCAGTCTCTGCGAACCATTATCCTTGTCTGATTCATTCCTACCACATATGTATACTCAAGTTTTTGAGCAACCTTCTTCAGAACTTCCACGTTGGAATATTCCGAGACCGGAGCTGTCGTAGGGTCAAGAGGCATTCCGATGCTCCTGATATCCATCATGATATTGTCTTCCCTGATTTTGGCCAGAATATCCACCTCATCACAGGAGATGCTATGCTCTTTGTTATCAAGCATATACGAGATCATTTCTTCCAAAGACAATGCCATCATCACGGAAGTCCTCTGATCCACATCATTGCTTTCGCAGAATCTCTGTAAGGACACAACCGTATCTGATATATCCTCCGTATCCAGCTGAACCGTCACATCATAAACCGGAACACTCTCATCTTCTGTCTCGACCAGAAGCAGTCCATGGTATTTTCCGCCGGAATGAGCCGAAATATAAAGATTTGCAAGAATAATAATGATCAGCTCCGAAAGCGATACCGCTGGGAATGCCATCCACAGTCCCCTTATCCCGAAGGCACCGGTCAAGATCATCGCTATGGGAATAAGACCCGCAAAACCATCATATATACTGACAAAAGAAGCGTACAGTTTTCTGGAAACGATCTGGAAATAATACATAAATATCAGAACAAAACCACGAAAGATAAATACGAGTGAAAAGATGCGGATCCCAAGATCGGCCGCTGCCGTATCAGCACCCGAATAATTGTACATATACCGAAAGATCTGAGGAAACAGCTCAACCCCTGCAGTACAGACCAGACAAGCAATAAACTGTGCGATCATGGCCGTCCGAAGCAGTATCTTTATCCCTTTAAAATCCTTCTGTCCCTTGAGCGCTGCGCCGATAGGCACCATGGCCTCCACGACACCGCCCATAGCGATGGATATGATGGATATGGACTGCATGCAAAGGGTAAAGATTGTTACGCCTTCAATACCGGCAAGCGTCATAGACAGACTATTTCCGAAAAACGTCTTAATGGCATATCCCAGTTGATTCAGAGACATCGCCACGCCTTTTCCTGCGGCTTCCCGAACCAACACAACGTCTTTGAGACTGATCTTTCTTAGCGGCACTGATACCTTCCTGCCCGGAAGCAGTAATATGAACCACATCAGGGCAATAAGGTACCCCGAAAAAGTAGCCATGGCTGCGCCCTTCACCCCGGTGTGAAAATAATGTATGAACACGTAATCCATCACGAGGTTAATGGCATTGGCAGCCAGATTCAGTTTTGTTCCTATCTGTGGGTATCCGAAAGCAGCAAAACAATTGATCAGAACCTGAAGAGGAATGATCAATACTCCCGATATGATCGTGACTGCCAAATATGAGGTAAATTCAGGAAGAATCACCGTATCAGCGCACATAAGAGACGCCAGAGGACGGAGGCAGATCATTCCAACAGTTGCAATAAATGCGGAAATTCCCACAGAGGAAGCAAATACCACAGAAAATAGCCTATCTGCTTTCTCCTTCTTCTGCATACCCGAATACTCGGCATAGGCGGCGGAACCGCCGACACCAAGTATGATATATATAACCGCAAAGACATACATGACCGGGGATGCCATTCCAACCATGCTCATCGCATCACTTCCAAGAAGCTGTGATACGATTATCCCATCAACAAATTCATTAAGTGATATGGCAAGCTCACTCAACAGCATCGGGCCAAGATACTGATAGAATTTCCTGTTTACAAGTACACCCTTCCGCTCAGTTCCGATCATTTGTCCCGATCACCATTTCACTTTCATATCCCGGAATCAGTTCCACCGTTAATCCTTTAACCGTCATAAGCTGCTCCACACCTCTTCGTCCGTATGACAAATAGTCATATGAACTCTTGGGAACGATAACTCTGCCGCCCTGACGTGCCAGATCAAATGTATCAAACATCAGTTTCAGGCACTCCCTCTCTTTAAGACCCAACAGGGATTCTTTATAATTGACGATAACAAAGTCAAAGCCTTTATGCGCATCCGTGATGGAATCTTTTGTGATGCATTGTGCCCCTTCTATTTCAAGTTCCTCGTCCGCCGCGACCAGAACAGCTCCACAGCAGCCAACCTCTTTAATGACTTCCTCCGGGCTCTTTTCTTTATCCGTTTTCTTCGGAACAAGGCGTCTCGACATTCCGTCATTAAAAATGAACTGGAAAAAACTCTTTTCAACATTTGAGAGTATCTTAAGATCTTCCTCAAGAATGGCTTTATCATCATTGATCAAATAGATCTCTCCACCGGTGCCTTCCAGATCTCTGGTCTTTGTCATCATCACCGGTTTTGCGACCGGAGTCACATCTATCAAATAGGTGCTCCTTAAGTGCTTGGCCACCTCAAAGACAGGACTGTCTTCCACTTCCATGTCCTGGGAAATGATGATGCTCTTTGAACAGCCATTCCGCAGGAGCCTGTATGGTTTCTTCAATTCCTTCATGAATTTATCCGGGTAAAGAAGCGCATCCAAAATGGAGTCCGTCTCGTGCTGTCCTGAAATCTTATCTGCAAACGCGGCAGGCAGTGACCCTCCCATAGGTCTGCAATTAACCTCTATAAGGATCGGCCCTTTTTCATCTATCATGAACTCACCGTGTATCATTCCGTTCTGATAATGTATCGCATCCGCTACCTTAAAAGCGTATTCGATCAGCTCACTGTGTCCCGGCTCAAGATGGTCGATGTATTTCGTATTGTCATAAATATATCCGCCTTCATTTGTCTTTACTTTGTTGTATTTCAGGAAGGTAGTGAGCTTATGAAAGCCGTTCCGCGAAAGGATGTTCACGACATATTCTGTTCCGATTATCCTTTCCTGAACAAGCACTTCGGAAATCTTATCTCCGAAATCGTTCGTCATTTCCATAAGTTGAGCAACCGCATTCTTAACCTCCTCCAGATCATCACACAGGAACAGTCCCTGACTGGCTGCGCCCCTGACAGGTTTTACAACAGCACATACAAATCCATTTTCTTTGCAAAAATCGATCGCTTCCTCCGGAGTGGAAACGGTCCTGCCGTGGAGGTATCTGAGCCCGGCATTTTTCAATGCTTCATGCATTGCAGGCTTTTCCGTCATTGCTTTAATGTATTCCACAGGATTTCCGGGAAGTCCAAGATCCGCAGCAAGCTTCGTGGCAAGCACTACCCCGGATTCCGTCCCCGGCACTACAAGCACGGGATCATATTTCTTTACTTCCTCAAGCGTCTTTTCATAAGAGTCCTGTTCTTTTAACAATACAGGCTGATGATACAGCTTGTCGGGGTTGATGGGCGAATCGATCCCACACTCAATACTGTGACGCAACACCTTTGATTCCAGACTGACTGGAGCATATCCCCTACGGACAATATCCTCAATATAATTATATCCGGTTGATAATACGTCTACTACAATGATACTTTTCAATTTTCTCTCTCCGTTCTCGAGTTTACGTGTCTATATACAAATATTTTAGTGTATCAAGTTTCACACTCATAGAATATGACGGTCGTCATTTCTATATTGATCTGGTTTTCTACAACTACATTCTGAAGTCCCGTATGCTCCATTAACAAGCTGTATCTTCAAGGCTTTCGATAGTTTTTACTTGAAAAACCTTGTATTATTCAGCTTCCCATCCTTTGCAGACATCACACCATCCAATAGCATCCGATGCTGCTTCAAGCTCATCGCAGGTAAGTTTAACTGATGTATATTCATTCCCTCCTGCCGGATGCACATGGGCAAATCTTTTCATCGATACATCAAGCCAGATGGGTATATTTTCCGGAATACCAAAGGGACACACACCTCCGGGCACAAATCCGATAAGTTCTTCCACCCTGTCTCTTGGAACCATACTCGGTTTGGTATGAAACAGCGCTTTAAACTTGGAACTGTTGACCCGTCCATCTCCGGCCATGACGACAACCACCGGCTTTTCATCCACAATAAAGGACAATGTCTTTGCTATCTCTGCTTCGCTGCAGCCTATCTGCTGTGCCGCATGCTCAACAGTATCAATTGTCTCACCATGCTCCGTTATACGGTCTTCAAACCCTTTATCTTTCAGCCACTTGTATACTGTCTCGTTTATCATATGTCCTTCCTTCTTTTTGCCGTACTTATCTTCTCCGAAACAGCCTTGCTATAAATATCACTGTCAACGCCGCGCAAACATACGGAAGCTTTGGCCTGTCATTATACTGCCCGTTCTCAAGAAGGCTGTTTAATGTATCCCCGTGCCGCTTCTCATCATCCTTAACCGATTCAACTTCCGGAAAATCCTTCATGAGTTCTTCGTATCCGGGTATTGCTACATATTCAAACTTCGCTATAAGCGGATACAGTATCTTCTTCGCGAGAAGAGAATAAAGAGCCGCCACGGCAAACGCCTGGGTTTTATTGGGTTTAAGCACTTCGCCGGTATTCAAGTTCGCCCTGCTGGGCTTTTATAAGTGTGTTCCTTACTTCTTCCGTCATCTCTGCATCCTCTTTCTTTACTTACACAAATATCTCTGCCTCACTGTACAGTGCGGCATTTCCGCTTATAAGAACCCGGTCTTTCTTAAGCTCGCATATGACCTCACCGCCACGGGGTGATGCCTGGTATGCCTTCATCTTATTCTTTCCAAGGATATCCGCCCAGTAAGGAGTGAAATTACAGTGTGCCGATCCGCATACGGGATCCTCCGCCACCTTTATCTTAGGGAAAAACGTCCTTGACACAAAATCATAATTCTTACCCTTTGCAGTGATCAAAAAGCCCAATCCCTCGGGAACATCCGTAATCTTCTGAAGATCCGGGGTAAACTCTCTTACCGCATCTTCACTTTCAAGCACCAGCATAAGATCGCGGTCAAGATATGCTTTTGCCGACATACCGTTAAGGGCCTTCTTCATCTTATCGGAAAATTCGATCTCCTCAGGCATCTTGCACGGAAAATCAAGTTCAAACAAATCGTCATGTCTTCTGACATACAGATCCCCGCCAAGTGAGGTAAAAGCATATTCCTGGGAAGCTGTATCATAAAACCTCGACAGGATGAACGAGCTTGCAAGTGTGGCATGTCCGCAAAGGTCGATCTCTCCGCCCGGAGTGAACCACCTGATATGATATCTGTCGCCCTCTTTAACAATAAACGCGGTCTCTGACAGATTGTTCTCAATCGCGATTCTCTCCATAAGATCCTCAGCTAACCATTCATCCATCACGCATACCGCTGCGGGATTACCCTTAAATACGTCTTTTGTAAATGCATCTGCTATATACTGTTTCATGATATCTCCTTTATAAAAAATGTGTTCATGGTTGCATGCACGACCCCGGCCGGTTTTTCTATCCTCTCATAGCCGCATTTTTCGTAAATGTGTATGGCAGCCTCAAGATTTGTATGCGTCTCAAGATAGATCCGCTCATATCCGAGCTGCCTAGCCTTATCTTCTATAAGGCTAATCAGGTCGTATCCTATCCCATTGCCCTTCTGGTCATCGGTAAGGTACAGCTTTTGAAGTTCTGCGCAGTTTTCAAAGAACTCAAATTCCGCAAGTCCGACTCCCCCGACGACTTTCCCGTTATCAGTAAGGACATAATAAAATCTCCTGTACCCGTCTGCCAGATAAAAATCGCTCAGATGGTTAAGGTTATCATCAAAATACACTGTCCCGGGAAGATCGAGGCCGTGCTTTTTAAGATTATACCTTGCGATCCTGGCGATATCCGCATCATCTTCCGGACTTATTTTCCTGTATTCAACTGACCCTTTCATACAGCCTTCCTACCTCTATTGGTGTTATGACATATAGTATCACAGATAAGCCACGGAAGATAGAGCCCGAAGAAATAGCGATCCTTAAAGCCGAGGTCCGGCGCCGGATGTGTATTCGATACGGCTTTATAGTGCGGAACAACCACGCGCTGCGAATGAGCCTCAATTCGAACGTGCTACTACCCCTAGATATATCCGTTGCAGATCGTGCGGCTATGCTCGGCCATTCGATTGAAACAAATCTCAAGTACTATTCATTCGCTCGTAAGGGTTATCTTGAGGACGTGAGAAACCGCTTAAACACTGGGTTTGCAGCGCCCGAGGTGTCCCGGGACACCTCCGGGACACCTGAAATCGTCCCCTTTTCGCAAAAAAGAAAGCCCAGAACCACTGAAAAATCAATGTTTCTGAGCCCTCAAATGCAGTGCGGAAAGTGGGACTTCCACCGGCAGCTCCGCTGCCTTTCAGGCCGGCCTTCGGCGCGAACGTGCCACCGGCACCTTCGCTTCCGTCACTGCTTCGCAGTTCCTCCCTCGGCGTTCAAGCCCCACTTTCCGCATAAGAAAAACCCGGTCATCTGACCGGGTTTCCTTATGCGGAAAGTGGGACTTGAACCCACACGAGCGCATTGCTCACAAGATCCTTAGTCTTGCTCGTCTGCCAATTCCGACATTTCCGCGCATATAGGTGACGCATGTTCGCGACCTATACATAATATCAAAGTCATTGTTTGTAGTCAACAGGATTTTGATAAATTTGTCAAAATATGTTCAATCCGCTACAATCATACCATGGATGAGAAATATGAGATCAGGATAATAAGGTCGCGCAGAAGGACCCTTCAGGTGGAGATCGGTCAGGATCTCGGCATTACCGTAAGGGTACCGAACCGCTGTTCACGCAGAGAGATCGACGCTTTTATAGAGTCCGAGCGCGGTTGGATCGATAAACATCTCGAAAAGATGAAACAGCGTATAGATAACGTATCTCATGTTGAAAAATATACGGATAACGAGATCAGGGCTCTGTCGGATATGGCGTACTATTACATCCCTCCGCGCGTTGAGGAATATGCACAGAAGATCGGTGTAAAATACGGACATATAACGATCCGGTGTCAGAAAACGCGATGGGGAAGCTGTTCATCAAAGGGAAATCTGAATTTCAACTGTCTGCTGATGGCACTTGATGAGAAGATCAGGGATTATGTGATCATACACGAACTGTGCCATCTCATACATCCCAACCATTCGCCCGAATTCTGGAAAGAAGTGGAAAAATACTGTCCCGATCACAGAGCGCTCAGAAAACAGCTCAAGGAAAACGGGACCGCGCTGTTCTTACGTCTGTAGTCCGTCCTTTTTCCTGTCCGTCCACCCCGCAAGAAACGCTGCGGCCATGGCAAACAGTGCCACAACAGGAAGTACTATCCAGGCTATATCCGACCTGTCCAGGTAATAACGCCATACGTACCATACACATATCGAGACCGGTACCGCAAAGGCCGCGATATACATCGGGGCATTACCCGGTTTTTCATCAACTATGAGTTCGCTTGTCTCGCCAAGTAGCGCACGGTAGCACGATATCCTGTCCATGCACGGATAGGCGACGATCACGCATATCGCGCCGATCAGACAGCATACTATCCGTCCGTAAATTCCTGCCAGCGCCTTATCTTCCATAATGATTGATATGATTATGTAAACCAATCCGCTTACCGTAAGTGCTACCATTGCCAATGTGATCTTGTATATCAACACAGGCCGTGCCGTGGCATATGCCAGTCTTACCGACTCTTCGCCGTCTCTTAAGGAAATACTGTCCGGTCTTGTTATGTAAACCTTCTTCCGGCTGATGCACCCTGCCACATTAAACACACACAGACCGATCGTTATCGCTGCCGCTAAGGATATGCAGATGATCTTTCCCGTCTGTTCGGACAGAGAATAGAATACCCCTCCCGCAATGATCGCATACATGCAGAAATCCACCGCTAACGCAAACAGTTGCAATGCAATAGCACTTGCAACTGTCTTCGCAAAATCGTTCCTGGCCTTCATGTATTTTACTATCCGTTCGTCAGCCTGCAATATGATACCCTCTCAGGGCAGGACATCAAAGCCTGTCCTCGCCGCGTCCTTCCTGTAAACGTTTAACGTAAACTTCCGGATCGGCTTTCATGTCGATCATCATACGGAATGCATTGAGCACCATTCTCTCCTTGTTGCACTCCGGCGGGTTCTTGCCGATCTCCCTTATCAGATTGTACTTATCCATCTGAAAAACATACAGATCGGACATGGTATACCCGCTTACCGAAAGCATATCCCCGAAGGTGTGGTTAGCCGCATAATATGCAAACTCCTCGTAAACGGTTTCATCTGTCACGATAGCTCCCCAGAGTGAATCCGTCCAATTGCGGTCATAGCCGCAACGATCGCACAGATCATAGAAGAAATCACACACCTTCAGTTTTGCTGTTGCTATTATAATGTTACCGCTCATCATCTTACGGATCCCGTACGGATCACTCCTCTGATGCTTCCTCACGACGTACTCTGCCGTCGATCTCTTCCCTTACATCCTTTATGAACGCATCCAGATCCTTTGAACCTTCATCACCGAGGAAACGGCTTCTGACGGCGATATTGCCTGCCTCTTCCTCCTTCTGTCCGAGGATGAGCATGTAAGGAACACGCTGAAGCCTTGCTTCTCTTATCTTATAACCGATCTTCTCACTTCTGGTATCGATCTCGGCACGTATGCCCGCTGCCTTGAGTTTTTCAAGCACACCCTGCGAATAGTCGAAGAACTTATCCGAGATGGGCAGTACCTTGACCTGTACCGGAGCCAGCCATGTCGGGAATTTACCTGCGCAGTTTTCGGTAAGAACACCGATGAATCTCTCAACGGATCCGAAAACAACCCTGTGGATCATGACCGGCATATGCTCCGCACCATCCGATCCCGTATAGGTAAGCTCGAAGTTCTGGGGCAGCTGGAAATCAAGCTGGATCGTTCCGCACTGCCATGTCCTTCCGAGGCAGTCCTCAACATGGAAGTCTATCTTGGGTCCGTAGAAAGCGCCGTCACCCTCATTGATCTCATACGGGAGTCCCATGTTCTCAAGTGCCGACTTCAGGCCGTTCGTTGCCTTCTCCCAGTCCTCAAGCGATCCCATGTGATCTTCCGGCATCGTTGACAGTTCGATCTTGTATGTAAAATTAAGTTTTTCATATACTTCATTGATCAGCCTTACGATATGCTCAACTTCCTCGCCTATCTGATCCATCGATATGAACTCATGGGCATCATCCTGGTGGAATGCCCTGACTCTCATGAGGCCGTGAAGGGCCCCTGATTTTTCATGCCTGTGTACGAGTCCGACCTCAGCATATCTGATCGGAAGCTCCCTGTAGGATCGCGGCTGGCTCTTGTATACCAGTATCGATCCCGGACAGTTCATCGGCTTGATACAGAACATCTCTTCATCGATCATCGATGTGTACATGTTCTCCTTGTAATGATCCCAGTGACCGGAGGTTACCCACAGCTGCTGGTTGAGCATCACAGGGGTTTCTATCTCCTGATATCCGTTCCTGTAATGCACCTCTCTCCAGTATTTCATGAGTTCGTTTCTAAGGATCATACCGTTAGGTAAAAAGAACGGGAATCCCGGTCCTTCGTCCGCTATCATGAACAGTCCCAGTTCCTTGCCGATCTTTCTGTGATCACGCTTCTTGGCTTCCTCAAGTTTTACGAGATATTCTTCCAGATCCGATGCTTTGGTATACGATGTTCCGTATATCCTTGTAAGCATCTTGTTCTTTTCGTTGCCTCTCCAGTATGCTCCGGCGACCTTCATGAGCTTTACGGCCTTAACCGGTTTGGTTGACATAAGATGGGGACCTGCGCACAGATCCGTGAAATCACCCTGTTTGTAGAATGATATCGTCGCATCTTCCGGAAGGTCACGGATAAGCTCAACCTTATAGGGCTCATTCGCATCTTCCATAAGCTTAATGGCATCAGCACGCGGAAGTTCAAACCTCTCGAGAGCTATATCCTCCTTGACGATCTTCTTCATCTCGGCTTCTATCGTCTCAAAATCCTCTTCCGTGATCGGTCGTTCACTGTCAATATCATAGTAAAAACCGTCGTCGATCGAAGGACCGATGGCAAGTTTTACATCAGGCCACAGTCTCTTTATCGCCTGAGCCATGATATGTGATGTGGTATGTCTGAACGCATCACATCCGCCCTTGTCGGCAAAGGTCAGGATACTGAGGTTACAGTCCTTATCAACTACCGTTCTCAGATCGACCCTTTCTCCGTCGATCTCGCCGGCACATGCATTCCTGGCCAGTCCCTCCGAGATATCCTTTGCAATATCTATAACAGACATTGCGGATGAATACTCATTGACTGAGCCGTCCTTAAGTGTGATCTTCATCTTGTTTCCTCCTTTGTGGCGCCTATACGAGGGGCACTCACTTACAATTTAAATTGTGCGTCGCGCTTTTAAGATCGCCTTCGGCGATAGGCGCTCCGCGTGCAGGCAGGTTCTCCCCGCTTCACGACAGGCCTCGCGGTGCAGTATCTCAGCTTGCAGAAACCCGGGCTCCGCAACACTTCTTATATTTCTTGCCGCTTCCGCACGGACACGGATCGTTCCTTCCGATCTTCGGGCCCTCGTTACGGACAGTCTGGCTCGCCTTCTGCTCCTTGTACAGTTCCTTCTGCTTTTCTTCGTCGAATATAGCATTCCACTCTTCGAGTCCATACAGCCAGTCGGCACCGGCAGCGACCATGTTCTTGTAGAGGAGCTCCTTGTCAAAACCAAGACTTACCTTGGTCTTCTCGGTCATCTTCTCTATATCGTTTGCCTTCTTCAGGCTGTCGTTTATACCGTCCAAGAATCCGGTCATCGTCATGATGTCCGTCTCATACTTTTCGGCAAGCTCTGCTACAGTTCCCGTAACCTCTGTATCGGGATCCGAAAGAAGCTGCTGGTAGATTCCTTTCTCAACCTCAAAATAGTCTGCCCAGAGTTTTTGGAGCGCGTTCTTTTCAGCGTTCTCGTCGTAGGCCATTTTTCTCCATTTTTCAAGTAGTGCCATAGTTAAGTTCCTTTCGCGTTGGTTTATGATTTATCCTTCACTGCCATCAGATGAATCTTGACTGTCATCGGAGCTGTCGTCAGTATTATCTTCGGCACTGTCTTCGGAGCCTTCATCATTCCGGGGTTCCGAAGGTGTTGAAGGTTCTGAAGATTCTGAAGGTGTTGAAGGTTCTGAAGGTTCTGCAGGCTCAGCGTCCGAGGGAGCTGAAGGAAGCCCGGCCTCTGCCGGCTCTGCAGGCTCGGTTTCCGCGGGAGCTAAGTCCTAACGCAAGAAATCTTCCAAAACCGTTCATCTTTCTTTGTTTCATATTCTCCTTTTCTCCCAATAAAACAGACTATGAAAGGCTAATACTGATTTATCTCATCATACGCGTCATCCGTGGATTTGTCTATATCATTTATGATAACGTCATACGATATTTCGTCATTTACATGCACCGTAACACGCTCTCCGATCTTGTGCCCCATCAGAGCCTTCCCCATGGGAGAATCGATGCTGATATTACCGATAAGAGAGTCGCTTCTTATCGTAGTTACGATCTTGTATGATTCGATCTCTCCCTCATCAACGATCTCGACCGTGACGGTATTGTTGATCCCGACCTCATCCTCTGCTGACGTGTCATCGATTATGTTGGCGGTACGCACCATCCTGTCAAGATATCTGATCCTTGACTCGTTCAGGTTCTTTTCACGCTTTGCGGCGTAATATTCGAAATTCTCGGACAGATCGCCGTGTGCCCTGGCGATCTTCACATCCTCTATAAGTTTCGGACGCAAAGTCAGAGTCCTGTACTCTATCTCCGCTTCCATCTTGTCAATATCAGACTGTGTAAGATTATCCCTCATTGGTTCCTCCTGCTTCGCGGGACCCTCCTAACTGCAGTTCCCACATCTCCATGGTTTCAAGCAACTCATTTTCATGTTCATCTATTTCTTTTTGTATATCGGCAAGTTTCTCATAATCACTGGCATATTCAGGTTTACATAACTCCTTTTTTAACTCATCTATCTTTTCTTCGAGCTCTTCTATCCTGCTCTCAAGCTTTTTGATCTGCCGCTGTCTCTTCTCCTCTTCCTTGCCGGCCAGACGCTGTGCCTGGGACTGTGATACGACCGGCTCCACATTATCTGTATCAGGAGCGGAGGGCCGCAGGGATGCAACAAAGCGAGTTCCGCAGGCGCGAGGGCTCTCCCGAAGCGCTGAGGACTGTCTGAGCGACTTGCGCCCTGTCGGACATCCGCTCCCTGACAGATCTCTATGACTTTCATAGTCATCGTACCCGAACGGATACAGCGTCGCGCCCTCATCCGTTATCTCAAGTATCTGCGTTGCAACCTTTTTTACAAAATACCTGTCATGCGATACGAATATCACGGTTCCCGGGAAGGTGGACAGCATCGCTTCAAGCGTTTCCTTGCCGATCATGTCCATATGGTTTGTCGGCTCATCAAGTATCAGGCAGTTGGGAAGCCTGTAAAAAATCTTGGCAAGGCACAGCCGTACCCTCTCCCCTCCGGAAAGCATCGATACATCCTTGTACACTTCATCCTGCGT
Organism: Lachnospiraceae bacterium; assembly: GCA_045117595.1. Taxonomy (GTDB): domain Bacteria; phylum Bacillota; class Clostridia; order Lachnospirales; family Lachnospiraceae; genus UBA2868. The sequence goes on along the minus strand of JBGUNV010000182.1, from coordinate 7,051 downwards.
AAAACAGAATGCACCGAGTTCATTTCTGACCTGTGTTTCGGTAAGTGTCGGATACATGTCCCAGAAATCGTTTATGACCGTCTTATCCGAAGTATACTGCGCCATCCGCTGGTCAAAATATCCTGTCTGAACGTTCACTCCGAACCGGTACGTACCGGAAAGCGGAGATACTTCTCCGACAAGTGTTTTCAGAAATGTGGACTTTCCGATCCCGTTATCCCCGATGACCGCAAGCCTCTCTCCCTTTTTCAGATCGAGGTTTATCGTTGCAAGAGGCCGGTCATATCCGACCGCAAGATCCTGAGCGAAAAGGACATCCTTGCCCGATTCCGTCTTCGGCGTAAATGCCGCGTGAAAACTCTTTGTATCATAATCCGCGGGGCGCGCAACAAGCTCCATATGCTCGATCTGCTTGAGCTTGGACCGTGTCATTGCGACCTTGCTCGGCTTGTTCTTGAAGCGTTCCACAAGCTCGGTCAGACGTTTGATCTCCTTCTGCTGTGCGATATGATCCTTGAGCTGCTTTTCGTAACGTTCCTTCTTCTGCCTTACAAAATCCGAATAATTTCCGCTGTAACGGGTTACCGTCCCGTATGTTATCTCATACACGGTATTTACGACCCTGTCGATGAACATTCTGTCATGACTGACGATAACAACCGCACGGTTGTAGTTTTTAAGATATCCCTCGAGCCACTCTATCGTTGACATATCAAGGTGGTTTGTCGGCTCGTCAAGAAGCAGTATATCCGGCCTTGACAGAAGCAGTTTTATGAACGCAAGCTTCGTCAGCTGTCCTCCGGAAAACTCCGACAGTTTCCTGTTCCGGTCCTCAGGAGAAAATCCGAAGGATGTCAGCATCGCATCATATTCTTTTTCATAATAGTATCCGCCGCGGTCGCGAAAATCATCCATCAGGGCCGTGTACTCCGCCGCGAGTTTTTCGGCCTCATCACCTGCGGCCCGATCCATTAGCGAGACAAGTTCATCGATCCTCTTCTTCTGCTCGATAACAGATGCAAATACCTTACGTATCTCCGTATCAAGAGTCAGTGTCAGATCATCAAAAGTGATCTGGCGAAGGTAACCGATCGTGGGATTACCCGGAGCTGTTATCGAAGAGTCCTCACCGTCAACCTTTGAAAGCTCCACTTCACCGGTTATGACCTTCAGAAGGGTTGTCTTGCCCGCGCCGTTACGGCCTATGACAGCTATCTTCTCATTTTTGTTTCGGATCTCAAAATCCGTATGTTCAAGTATAGTATCGGCCGCGAACATTACGCGGCCGTTTGATATCTTATATATCATTACCCTTTTCCGACATGCTGCGGATCAGTGCAGAAACGATCCGAGCATCTTAAAACCGTATTTGACATAGTTGCCGAAGATAGACGGATGCTTCACGCACTCGCCCATCTTACCGAGTATGTATCCCGGTCGCAGGTAGAATCCGAGAAGTATCTTCTTGCGGAGTTTTTCGACCTCTTCCTGTGACAGGTACTTCGTTCCCTTTAAGGCCGAATGGAAGAAGTCACTTCCAAGCGGCGACTCGGCCAGAAGATCGAATTCCTTTGCCGCCGTGTACAGCTCGGTACCATAGAACGGTAACGCCATCTTGACTTCGATAAAATCAGGCTTCTGCTGCATGATCATCTTTTTCGTCGCGAGTATGTGTTCCCTGTTTTCCCAGGGAAAACCGATGACATAGAATCCCCAGAACGGAAGTCCGACCTCATGACACCACTTCGCAGCCCTGAGGTTCATTTCGACCGTTGTACCCTTCTTGAGAGTCTTCAGCATCTCATCGGATCCAGATTCGAATCCGAAGGCGACCATGAAACAGCCTGCCTTCTTCATGAGTTCGAGTGTTTCCTTTGACAGAGGATTTACCCTCGAATTCGCAGTGAACGCGATCTTGCCGTACAGCGGTGATGCGATTATGAGTTCGCACACTTCCTTAACCCAGGCAGGGTTGATCGTAAATGTATCAGCCTTGAAGAAAAAGTTCCTGATCCCGAATCTGTTGTAGCATTCGGTAAGCTCGTCCATGACATTCTGCGGGCTTCTGAACCTTACACACTTGCCGGAAATGAACGGAGTCAGGCAGAAAACGCATGCCGACGGACATCCGCGCGATGCCGTGATGGTCGCCATGGGTTCGTTCGTATCCGGGCGTACATACAGTTCATTCTTCATCAGCTCTCTTGCAGGGAACGGTCTTGAATCAAGGTCGTCGTTCCACTGATGGAAAGCGGTCTGTGAAAAAGTCCCGTCGGGATTTTTATACAGTATCGACAGTATATCTGCGGGATCTCCCTCGCCCCGAAGTGCCACATCCGCAACTTCTCCTATGGCAAAATCGACCTCGCCTCCGATCATGTAATCGACGCATGACAGATCGAGCATGTCGAGCATCTCCTGCTCGGGTGCATAGAAAAGCGCGCCCTTTATCACAATTACCGGATCATATTTTTCCTTCAGTACCTTCAGCAGTTTCAGATCATCAAATATCGTTGTGTTGGTGATGCTCATCATGATCAGATCAGGAGCAAAACTCTTCATGTCATTCTCGAGATCTTCCATGGTCGCGCCTTCGGTCTGGTAATCGCGAAGCTTTACTTCATATCCTTTTTCGAGAAGTATCGCAGCTCCGTATCCGAGGTCATTGCATGCGCGCATCGCTTCGGCCGACGCGTCCTTGATATTCTGCTGGCATCTGTCCTCCCCGCGTTGGAAAAGCCCTCCGGGAGGGTAAAAAAGCAATACTTTATTTTTCATCTGTTATATTCTCCGATAAACTTTTCTTCACACACTTCTTAATGAGCTTTAACGCGGCATCGACACTTTGCTCGCGAACCTGCATCCTGTCGCCGTCAAACAGGCATTTTTTTACCTTCGTAAATCCCCTGACATGGCAGGCTATATACACCAGTCCGACCGGCTTTTTATCCGTGCCGCCACCCGGACCCGCTATACCCGTGGTTGCAACGCACACATCCGCACCGGTCGTTTTGGCAAGGCCCTCAGCCATCTGAGCCGCACACTGTTTACTGACGGCCCCGTGCTTTTTCAGGGTGCTCGTTTTCACCTTCAGGTACCTGTGCTTGGCTTCGTTTGAATATGTCACAAAGCCTTCACTGTAAACATTGCTCGCACCGGGAGCATTTATGATCCTTCCGGCAACAAGACCGCCGGTACAGCTTTCCGCGGTCGAGACCGTAAGTCCGTTCACCTTCAGAAGATCAACGATCCTTTCCTCGATCGATTTTTTATCTCCCGTTTTGATCCCTTTCTTCATCCCCGGTCTTATCCTTTGAAATCCTTAAACAGTCCTACGTTCCTGACAATATAATCCGCCATTGAGATAAGCGTCAGCGCAAGCGCTATCCACATCAGCAACTGCGTCAGCAGATCAAATATCGGCAGATTTCCGATCATGAATCCTACCATTATCATCTGGAATACAGTCTTGACCTTGCCCCATTTGCTGGCGGATATCACGACGCCGTCATCTGCCGCTATCAGCCTTATTCCGCTTATGACAAATTCCCTTGCGATTATGATAATGGTCACCCACGCCGGTATCCTGTCAAGTTCGACAAGACAGATCAGCGCGGAACATACAAGCAGTTTGTCCGCGAGCGGATCCATGAACTTTCCGAAGTTCGTGACAAGCTTGTATTTTCTTGCGATGTATCCGTCAAAAAGATCCGTGAACGATGCAATGATAAAGATCGCAAGAGCGGTCCATTTGCACCATCCCTCACACATGGCTCCGTTCACTTCAATAAGCATCAGTACCACAAAGACCGGTACTGCAGCAACTCTCATTACGGTTAGTTTATTCGGCAGATTCATTTATCAGTTTACCTTCCAGATCATATTCTTTTGCATCCATTATATGAACGGACACCATATCTCCGGTCACAAGTTCCCGGTCCGAATATACGAATACGAGCCCGTCTATATCGGGGGCATCCTTATAACTTCTTCCGACGTAAACATCATCTTCGGGAAGATACCCGTCAATGATGACTCTCATCGTGCTGTCGATATATTTCTGAGACAGTTCGAACGATATCGCCTGCTGCAGTTCGTACAGTTCGGCACGGCGGAATTCCTTTACGTCTCCATCGGTCTGCGGAGTCATATCATAAGCGGGAGTACCTTCTTCAGCAGAATATGCAAACACCCCGAGCCGGTCAAATTCCATTTCGTTAATGAACCTGTAGGTCTCCTCATGGTCATCCTGCATCTCACCGGGAAATCCCGCGATCAGGGTAGTGCGTATACATATATCGGGGATCTTCTCTCTCAGCTTGTTGACGACTTCGCGTATCCTCGCGCTGTCGCATCTCCTGCCCATCATACGAAGGATCCTGTCACTGCCGCTCTGGATCGGCATATCGATATAATGACACACCTTCGGATTGGTTGACATAACCTCTATCAGCTCATCCGTGATCTCTTCCGGATATGCGTAAAGCAACCTGATCCACTCTATTTTATCAATCTCCGATAGTTTACATAAAAGTTCGGGCAGTGATCTTTTCCCGTACAGGTCAATGCCGTACAGAGTCGTCTCCTGGGCTACGAGAATGAGTTCCTTAACACCCCGTTCTGCCAGCATGCGTGCCTCGTCGAGAAGTTCCTCCATCGGCACGGATCTGTATTTCCCGCGAAGTTTCGGAATGATGCAGTAGGTACAGTTCTTGTTGCATCCCTCGGCTATCTTGAGATATTCAAAATGTCCCGGAGTGGTTATGACCCGGCGGTTTTCCTGTTCATTCTCCGGCCCACTGGTCGAGTTATGTAAACCTCGTTCCGAAGCTTCGCTGTTTTTATGTACAGCTTCATCGATGATCGATACTATGTCGTCACACTCATCGGGCGTTACGATCGCATCAACTTCGGGGATCTCCTTTATGATCTCATCCCTGTATCTGGCACCCAGGCACCCGCACACAACAAGGGCCTTAAGTCTGTTCTCCTTAAGGCGCGCCATCTCGAGGATCGTATCTATGCTCTCCTGCTTGGCATCATAAATAAAGCAGCACGTATTTATTATCACAACGTCTGCTTCATTATCATCATCGGTAAGCTCATAACCCGCGGCCGTAAGATGCGCGATCATATGCTCACTGTCAACAAGATTCTTATCGCATCCTAGAGATACGGGAAGCAGTTTCATACGCGCACTTTCTTATTCTGCGGCAAGTATCTTGATATCGCCTTTTTCAAGTTCCTCGATCGCTACCGAAAGAGGCTTCTTGCTGTCGGCATTTCTGACGGTAGTGGGACGTCCGTTAACAAGCTGACGTGCTCTTTTTGATGTGGCCATCACGATTGAGTAACGGCTGTTGACTACGGGATGTTCCCCTTCTTCAACCTCGCTGTTTGCTACCTTCATAAGATCGCTGTAAGACGGATGTAACATTTTTAATTCTCCTTTTTCCAATCTTCAAACTCTTTTTTCTTGTCATTGATATATTCAATATTACGCGATACTGCCATATGCTGACTCATCACGATAGAATTGAACAGTTCCACGCTCTCTTCGATCACATCATTTATCATCAGGTAATCATACCTGTCAACGACCGTGATCTCGAGTCCGGCCTTGGCCATTCTCTTGGCTATGACCTCTTCCGTTTCCGTGCCGCGCGCCTTGAGCCGGTTGTAGATCTCCTGAACGCTCGGCGGCATTACGAACACAAGTACCGCATCGGGATATTCGCGCTTGATGTTAAGCGCGCCTTCCGTCTCTATCTCAAGTATCACGTTCTTGCCCGAAGCGAGCTGCTCCTTCACATAGGCTCTCGGTGTACCGTAATAGTTCCCGACATAATTGGCATACTCTAAGAGTTCACCCTTGGCGATCATGTCCTTGAACTCTTCTACCGTTTTGAAAAAATAATGAACGCCGTCAACTTCGCCTTCACGCGGAGCCCTGGTCGTTGCCGATACGGACAGCGCGTAGTTGTCATATTTTTTCATCAGTTCACGGATGATGGTTCCCTTGCCGCTTCCGGCAAATCCGGACAGGACTATGAGTATACCGGTTTCGTTCATAAATATGCCCTTCTATTCAATATTCTGGATCTGCTCACGTACCTTCTCGATATCGGTCTTGAGATTGATGGCGATATCACTCGTTACGAGATCGTTGGCCTTCGACAGTATCGTGTTGGCCTCACGGTTCATCTCCTGCGCGATAAAATCAAGCTTGCGTCCGACAGATCCGCCGGTGCTGAGTATATCCTTCGTGGTACCTATATGACTGCGGAGCCTTACTATCTCCTCATCAACACAGATCTTGTCGGCATACAGTGTCACTTCGCCGAGGATCCTTGCCTCATCGATCTTGGAATCCGCGAGAAGATCCGCAACCTTTTCCGTCAGGTTCTTCTTGTATTCCTCGATGATCTCGGGCGCACGTTTTTCAATCTCCTCGACATACGAGACCATCGTGTCAAGCTTGTCGATAAGGTCACGCTTCAGATTATCGCCCTCTGTGATCCTCGAGTCTACAAAATGAGTTGCGGCTTCCCTTATGACCTTTTCAAGATCCGACCAGATCTCGTCCTCGTCAACATTGGCCTCCTCGAGTGAGAACACTTCCGGATATCTTGAAAGCGTCGAAACACGGACATCATTTTCGATCCCGAATTCTTCGGACATCTCAGCCAGGTATGACATATATGCTCTTGCCATATCCCTGTTGTATTTCAGATTGTAATTTTCCTCGGTATAATCTTCGTAAGTGATATAGATATCAACCTTGCCGCGCTGCATGTAATCCTTGAGCAGCGTTCTGATCGACGTCTCGAAAAATCCAAGCTTCTTGGGCATCTTGATATTACAGTCCAGATACCTGTGATTGACAGCCTTCATCTCGACCGTGATCTTGCGCTTGTCATCCGCGTATTCCGCACGGCCGAAGCCGGTCATACTCTTGATCATTTTCTTCCTCTTTTATATGGTACAGCAAAATTTGCCTTATATATTATAGTTAAAGCACACATTTACGTCAAGATAACTGTAAAAAGGG
>JBGUNV010000181.1:0-3598 GCA_045117595.1 Lachnospiraceae bacterium | reverse complement strand
TTTTGCACCATATGAATACACGACATTTGCATATGTCATGAACACCATCGGAATGCTGACATCCACCCGTAAGGCTCTTACAAGATCAAAGATCATGTCAGTTGTCGTTCCGGCCGAAAGAGCCCGCAGATTGGCTCCCTGAATAACGGGGCCTTCCGCAGTGGGATCGGAAAACGGGATCCCGAGTTCTATAAGTGATGCTCCGGCATCTACTGCAGCGCGGACTATCTTTGCCGTTGTATCCATATCGGGATCCCCGCACGTTATAAAGGGAATGAACGCTTTCCCGTTTTCAAAAGCCTTATGAATGTTACTCACTGATATCCTCCCCTCTGTATCGTGCTATAGCCGCGCAGTCCTTGTCCCCGCGGCCCGATATCGTGATCACGATTATCTTATCCCTGTCCATGGAAGGGGCGATCTTCATCGCATATGATACGGCATGGGCGCTTTCTATCGCCGGGATTATCCCTTCGGTCCTTGCAAGATATTCAAATGCACACACAGCCTCCTCATCGGTAACCGGAACATATTCGGCCCTTCCGATATCATGAAGATATGCATGTTCGGGCCCTATCCCGGGATAGTCAAGGCCGGCCGATATCGAATAGACAGGCGCGATCTGTCCGTATTCATCCTGGCAGAAATATGACTTCATCCCGTGGAATATCCCGGTTCTGCCTGTAGCGATCGTTGCTGCGGTCTCAAACGTATCAATACCTCTTCCGGCAGCTTCACAGCCTATCAGCCGTACATCCTTATCATTGATAAAATCGTAAAATGTCCCTATCGCATTTGATCCGCCTCCGACACATGCAAGCACGGCGTCCGGAAGCCTGCCTTCTTTTTCAAGGATCTGTTGCTTGATCTCGCGGGATATCACAGCCTGAAAATCACGTACTATCGTAGGAAAAGGATGCGGACCCATGACAGACCCGAGACAGTAATGAGTATCATCTATGCGTTTTGTCCACTCTCTCATCGCTTCCGACACGGCATCCTTGAGTGTGGCCGTTCCCGTAGTTACCGGAATGACCTCGGCACCGAGAAGTCTCATACGGTAGACGTTAAGGGCCTGCCGCTTTGTGTCCTCCTCACCCATGAACACCACGCATTCCATGCCAAACAACGCTGCAGCCGTTGCTGTCGCCACACCGTGCTGTCCCGCCCCGGTCTCTGCGATAAGCCGGGACTTTCCCATCTTTTTGGCAAGGAGCGCCTGTCCTAATACATTATTGATCTTGTGAGCACCGGTGTGATTGAGGTCTTCACGCTTTAAATATATCTTCGCACCGCCCAGATCCTCCGTCATCTTTGCCGCATAGTAAAGCCTTGACGGTCTGCCCGCATACTCATTAAAAAGAGTATTAAGCTCATTATTGAATTCAGGATCTGACTTATAGTGATCATAGGCTTTTTCAAGTTCTATGACCGCATTCATAAGTGTTTCCGGAATGTACTGTCCTCCATGTTCCCCGAACCTGCCGGGTTTTGAATCCCGGTTCATGTTGTTTTCTTCCATGTTTTGATAACTCCGTATTATATGTTCTGTGGCTGATCCGTTCGATCGAAATTCCTGACTTTTTCAACAAATGTTCTCATCTTCTCCGGATCCTTGACACCATCCGTCTCTATACCGGAGCTTACATCCACCCCGTAAGGCGAATACTCCCGTATTGCTTCTTCGATATTATCACAGTCAAGTCCGCCCGCAAGAAAATAAGGCTTCTTTATACTTCTCATGAGTTCCCAGTCAAACGTAAGCCCGCTCCCCATTCCCGAGTCAAGCAATATTATATCGGCAACAGACCATGTTGCATCAACAATATCTTTCGATGCCGTGATCTTGTATGCTTTTATGATCGTACTTGTCGTAAGGCTCATGAGCCTTGCAATATATGCCTCGTCTTCATTCCCGTGAAGCTGTACTGCATCTATTATCCCTTCATCAAGATATGAGACGATCGTGTTGACATCCTCGTCAACGAATACCCCGACTGCCTTGATATTATCCGAAAGCTGCGCCTTCAGTTCCTTTGCCTTTTCTTTTGTTACATATCTCCTGCTTTTTCCCCAGAATATGAATCCGATGTATTCAGGCTGCAGTTCATTTGCGGCCGCTATGTCTTCGGGACGCGTGAGCCCGCATAGTTTTATCTTTGTCATAGGAGACTCCTTAATGTATCAAGCGCCTGTTTTTTATCCGAAGCTTTCATGACAGCCTCACCGATAAGAACGGCATCAGCGCCCGCTACCGCCACTTTTGCAACATCCTCCGGTGTGCTGATCCCGCTCTCGGATACAAACACCCTGTCATCCGGTATAAGCGATCGAAGGTTTGCACTGTTTGCGTTATCAACTGAAAAATCATGAAGATCCCGATTGTTAACTCCGATAATGGCGGCTCCTGCTCTTAAAGCGATCTCGACCTCCGCTTCATCATGGGTCTCAACAAGCGCACTCAGCCCCAGCTCATCACAGACGGCAAGATAATGCCTTATCTCCTCTTCCGGAAGTATCGATACGATCAGAAGAACAGCAGCAGCTCCAAGCACCTTAGCCTCATAGATCATATACTCATCAACCGTAAAATCCTTGCGAAGGCACGGGACTGATACCTCCGAAGCGATCTCCTCAAGATATGAATCGCTCCCGAGAAACCACTTCGGCTCCGTAAGAACCGAAATACAGTCTGCTCCGACCCGTTCATACTCTCTCGCTATATCAACATACGGAAAATCAGGCGCAATGAGTCCTTTCGACGGTGATGCTTTTTTACACTCAAGTATGAACGACAGGCCTTCCCGGCGAAGAGCTTTTTCAAACTCTGCGTCACCCTTCGGCATGGCCAGTGCCCTCGCCTTCATTTCCGCAAGGCTCACCCTGCACTTTGCCTCTTCGGTACGCTCTCTTGCATGCTCTGCCAGTTTGTCGAGTATTGTCGGTGTATGTGCCATGTTTGCCTTACTCCGGATCTGCGTCGGGACGATTACTTATCTCTGCGAACTTATCAAGTACTTCAAGAGCTTTGCCCGAATCTATAAGCTCTGCGGCAAGTTCAACTCCATCCTTAAAACTGTCAGCCTTGCCGCCGATGTAGAGTGAGGCACCCGCATTAAGCAGTACGGCGTCTCTTTTCGCGCTCTTCTCACCTTTAAGTATAGCTCGGGTTATGGCCGCATTTTCCTCAGGAGTTCCTCCCACAAGTTCGTCCTTAAAACAGGTCTTAAGTCCGAAATCTTCGGGCCTTATAGTAAAAGTACGATACCATCCGTCCTTTATCTCGCATATTCTTGTAGGTGATGAAAGCGAGATCTCATCGAGTCTGTCCGTTCCGTATACTACCATTCCGCGTGTAACCCCGAGGCTTACGAGAACCTGGGCGAGCGGTTCCACCAGATACTCATCATATACGCCGAGCAGCTGCATTTTAGGTTTGGCGGGATTGGTCAGGGGACCCAGTATATTAAATACTGTCCGAAATCCCAGTTCTTTTCTGATAGGTCCTACATACTTCATTGATGTATGGTATTTCTGAGCGAAAAAGAAACACATGCCGACTTCATTTAGCAGTTCTATGCATTTTGAAGGGCTCTGT
>JBGUNV010000180.1:0-3010 GCA_045117595.1 Lachnospiraceae bacterium | reverse complement strand
TGCTATCATGGGCATTGAATAAAACTAGCCCGAGGAGGTGGCTATCATGTTATGCCAGTTTTCATTCAGCAACTTCCGCTCCTATCGCGATGAAACCACATTCGATTTCCAGGCTGCGGCTCTTTCTGAGTTCAAGGACAGCCTTATAAAGACTGAAAAGGGAAATGATATCCTGCCGGTTGGTGTGATCTACGGTCCGAATGGCGGAGGCAAGTCCAACCTTCTTGCCGCTCTGGGATGCGTGATCTCCCTTGTTACTGAGCCCGTCTATGAGCTTGGCAAGAATCACGCTCGTTTCATCATGCAGCAGAAGGTATCCTGTGTCCCCTATCTGTTCGATGAAGATTCCCGGGAGGAACCTTCACGTTTCCAGCTGTTTTTCCGCATCGGTGAATATGAATATCGCTACTATATTGTGCTTCAGGGCGGCGTAATAGAGGAGGAAACACTCTATCGCCGCAAGCTCGGGGCCAGCCGGGCAGCGAAGATCTTTGAAAGAAATCATGAAGGAATCTCCCTTGGAACTATTCTCGGGAGTAAGAACATCAACACCGAAGTAAATGCCAAGATGCCTTTGCTTTCCTTCCTTGCGATCAACTATTCCATCCCCGTGATTGCAGAAGTCATCCGCTGGTTTGAAGAGTGCATCATCAGAAACTACGCGAATCCATTGGCCGAGCAGCAGATCCTTCTCTCCGATGACGACATTTCAAAGAAGCAGTTTCTTACCATGATGAACGACATGGGGATCGGCATCACCGGATACCGTTTCGATCAGCAGAGCAATGAATTCTACCTGCAGAGAACCCTGCATGATACGCTCTATGAGCTCCCGTTTTCCAGCGAGTCCGACGGAACTCGCAAGCTGTTTGCCGCGCTTCCTGTTATCCTGATGGCCCTGAAGGAGGGACGTCTTGTAATAGTTGATGAGCTTGATGCCAAGTTGCATCCGAAGCTTCTCCGTTATGTCATCCGGCTCTTTACAAACTCGGAGATCAACAAGAACGGGGCCCAGCTGCTCTTCACTTCGCACGATATGTCCACAATGAAGAACAGCATCTTCCGCAGGGACGAGATTTGGTTCGCAGCTTTGGATTCGGAAAACAGCAGTGAGGTCTATTCTCTCTCTGAGCTTCGCAAGGAGAATAACGATCCCATCAACAATACCGCAGCTTATGATAAGCAGTATCTGGAAGGTCGGTATGGGGCTGACCCGTACCTCAGGAATATGCTGAGCTGGGAGGTGTGACAATGAGCCGTAAGCCTCCCAAAAAATCAGATATGGGCAAGTCCTGGATGAAGCCCCGTCGTGATTCCCGGCAGATGATCTCTCCGGAATATCATCTGATTGTTTCCGAAGGGACAAAAACCGAACCGAAGTATTTCGAGAAAATCAAAGAGACGATTGATGCCAAATACCGGGATCGCATCCATCTGGATATCTCAGGCAAAGGCGCCAACACGGTAACCCTCTTTAATCGGGCGGTGAAAGACGTGGCCCGGAGCAACAACGTTTATAAGCATGTCTGGCTGGTCTTTGACAAGGACGATTTCCCGCCTGAAAACTTTGACCGTACCGCAGAGCTATGTGCCTCAGAAAGCACAGACGAAACCAGGTATCATCCCATATGGTCCAACCAGTGCATCGAGCTATGGTTTCTGCTTCATTTCATGTTCCTGCAGGCGGACCTCCATCGGGATGAATACTGGCCGAAACTTACCGAAAGCCTGAAGTCCAGAAACCTTGGAACCTATTATAAGAACCGGACGGATATGTTTGATGTTCTCCGGCCTTACATGGATGATGCGATCCGGAACGCAAAGATGTTGGAAGAGATTAATACGGGAAAGATACCCAGCAAATCCACCCCCGGAACGATGGTCCATCATCTGATCGAAACTCTGAAGCCATACCTGTAATCAAATCAATTCATCTCATCGCCTTACTTTCTCGCTCTTATCCTTTGATATCAAGAGCGAGAAAGTAAGGCGTAAAACATTTCCCTCATGGAAAGAGCCGGACAGATACTCAATCCACCCGGCTACAGTTCATGGCTGTACTCCAGCCGCTCTTGTCCGTCCTGTATATCAGCAGATCAGCCAAGCAGGGTTTGGGGAAGGCACTCCCCAACAAGATTCCCGCGGGGAAAAATGAGCGAACAGCGAATTTTGGCACCGTGGTAGAATCTTGCTCTGTGACTTCCGCATACTGCCTCTTTCAATTTCTTTCGTCAGCAGTACGTTCAGCAGGATAGGAAAAAGGCGATTTTGCAAAACTTTTTCCCTTCTGCTAATACAACACCAGCAAGGCCACCTCGTGCTCACTTTCGGACAAACTATTTCACTTTTCTTGCACCACTACTACGGCGGGCGGGTGCTTTTCTGCATATTTTCCTTTCACTCCTTACTACAACCGATTTTTTGAAATGCCAAAAATGGACGCAAAAAAAGCAGTAAATCTTTTCAAGACTTACTGCTTTGTGTACCGCTGTGATGTTCGGCGGCTATTCAGTTTGAGCACAGTGTAAGGTGACAGTATAAACCCTCGTAGTTTTCCCCATTTTACACCTTTTTACGATATTGCTTGGGAGATCACAGTTCCTTTTTCTCAAAAATGCGAATAGATATTTTCATGGATACAAGGAGTAACCCGACGCCAGCAACACCAAGAATAATGGATACAATCACGGAAGAAGTTTTTTGCATGAGCGACAAAATCAACTCCATATCAGGATGGAACACTTGAAAAATAAGAGTTGGCCCCAGCGAGACAAGCAAAATAGCGACGGTAAATACAATGCGGGCTTTTGTAATTCCGCACTTAATTGCGATAGGGGTATATACCCCATAGAGGATTCCCCCCACCAAAAAGACCGCCAGCGCTTCCGCGATATTCAAAAAACCAAGTCCAGGATAAACGGCGGCGATAATCGAGTAGATAGCAATACAAGCCCCGTAAAAGATCATGTAGCAAATATATTTTGCTATAACATAGCTTTTTCGGGGAAAT
>JBGUNV010000179.1:0-4613 GCA_045117595.1 Lachnospiraceae bacterium | reverse complement strand
CTGATCTGATGAAGGAGGGATGATTTGATTATCAAAAACAGCAGTATAGGAATGGAGTCCGCCAGAACTTATACTTCTGTAAGTGTGAGGGACTACAGAGCTTCGGGAAACATACTGGCATTCCCGGGGTTTCCTGATAATACCCGGAACACACTCAGGAAACCGGATGTTTCCAAAACTAAGGGGGATAGAAATGACCCCGGTACAGCTACGGATACCCGAAATGCAAAAAGTGATTTCGACAGTATCTATGAAAAAATGAGGGCAGCTTCTTCAAGTTCGTCTCTTGAAGACAGGCTGCAAAGAGATGCCATGAACAGGATAAGAATAGAGTGTATCCAGTTTCTTCTCTATATGCTGTTCGGTACAAAGGGCCATCCTGAAGATCCCGTAACTGCAGGTGCCGGCAATCAGACCGTTTCGCAGATAACCGAATCGTATCAGTATTATCATTCGGAAACGGAAGAAACGTGTTTTAACACAACGGGGAAGGTCATCACCGAGGACGGAAGGGAACTCGAATTTGACCTGGAGCTTACGATGAGCAGGAGTTTTACTGAGTATTATGAGGAAAATGTCACAAAACTGACCACATTTACCGATCCCCTCGTGATCAACCTTGATGTTCCGAATGCCACAGTTTCCGATGTGAAGATATCCTTCGATCTTGACTGCGACGGCAGTGCGGAAAGCATCAGTGCTTTGGACTCTCAAAGCGGTTATCTCGCACTGGATCTTAACGATGACGGTATCATCAATGACGGTTCCGAACTGTTTGGGACATCATCAGGTAACGGATTTGCAGACCTTGCAAAATATGACTCGGATAAAAACGGTTGGATAGACGAAGCTGATGAAATATTCGACAGACTCATAATCGCCTGTATCAAAGAGGACGGCACACAGGAGCTGATAAAGCTGAAGGACAGGGATATCGGAGCGATATACACAGGCAGTGCCGCAACACAGTTTTCTCTTAACAACCCGGCTACGAACGAGGAGAGGGCAAGAATAAGACAGACGGGGATATTTCTGTACGAAAACGGTACAATGGGGACCATCCAGCAGCTTGATCTGGCAAGATGATCCGTATAACAAGGGGAAGGCCAAATGCCTTCCCCTTATTTTCATGATCAGTTAAGCCTGATATTTATGATGCATAGTAATTGATCAGACATCCTTTAAGTATGATCGTCCTTTCATCATCAGTCAGCTGTCCCATACGAAGTTTTACTTCCTTTAAGGCTCCGTCCCTGACAACATAAGCTTCAATATCTGTTTTGTTATCCCCGATCTCACTCCTGATACCCGGCAGGAACAGATAGTCAAGATTCGAGAAAGGCAGCTGCCCGTCATCGATGAGAAGAGGAAGCATTCCCCAGTTGATCAGATTGCTTCTGTACCTCTTGGTCGCATATTCGATAGCGATATTTGCTCTTCCGCCGAGAACCTTCTGGCAGCTTGCAGCCTGTTCTCTGGCTGACCCGTCACCGGGCTTGACTGCAAATATCGTAGATCCTATTCCGGTATTATTCATATCAGCATCCGGGAACGTTTTCCTTACCGTATCCATGACCGGCCCTATCTCTGCAAGCACACCTGCCGGATCTTTTCCTTCGATCCTTGAATCTTCAGCTGCTTTCACCTCTTTTGCCCGCATGACATATTTCGGGTCCTTACGCGAAAGGGTGAACTCTGCAAGCCCAAGCGGATTGGATCTGTAGGACGATGTTTCACCGGACGGAATAAGCTCATCTGTTGTTGTTACGGGATCGTGTATTTCCGACACGACCTTGAGAAGAAGATTGTCGGTAAGCTCACCCATCCTTGGCCAGTCCTTGATATTCGGCCCGAAATGTATCTCACAGTCGGGATCCGCAACACCCTTTGAATCAAATACTCTGTTGGCATATATTTTTGAATCAAATGAATATTTATATTTTACAAGCTGATCCGATTCTATCTGTCTGGCCGCACTTGTAAGGAATCCCCTGTTTGCTGCCGTCGCCGCGATGGATCTTGCATCCATAAGAGCAACAGAAGAGATCTGTCCGCTCTGCAGTTTACTGCCCTCGCGGTTAGGGAAGTTCCTGGTCGAATGCCTGATGGAAAATGCATTATTTGCCGGCGTATCCCCGGCTCCGAAGCACGGACCGCAGAAAGCCGTCTTTATCACTGCACCGGTTTCTATCAGTTTAGCAGCACAACCGTTCCTGACGATCTCCATGTATATCGGCATGGATGCGGGATAAACACTCAGTGTGAATTCACCCGATCCGATCGTTCTGCCTTCCAATATATCAGCTGCCGCACATATATTTTCGAAACCGCCTCCAGCACATCCTGCGATTATACCCTGTTCAACATAAAACTTTCCATCCACTATCTTATCGGAGAGTTTATAATCTACCGCTCCGTCAAGGGATACGGCTGCCCTCTTCTCGACATCATGAAGTATATCTGCAAGATTGGCATTAACTTCATCAATGGTATATGTATTGCTCGGGTGGAAGGGCATTGCTATCATGGGCTGAATCTGAGACAGATCCACCTCGATCATACCGTCATAATATGCCACCTGTCCCGGTTTAAGTTCTTTTAAATCACCGCTTCTGCCATGTATGTCATAAAACTCCCTGACAGTATCATCCGTCTGCCATATAGAGGAAAGGCAGGTTGTCTCCGTTGTCATGACATCGATCCCTATACGGAAATCCGCACTTAATGATGATATACCCGGACCGACAAACTCCATGACCTTGTTTTTTACATAACCCTTGTCAAATACGGCTCCGATGATCGCAAGCGCCACATCCTGAGGTCCTACGCCGGGCTGCGGCCTGCCTGTCATATATACGGCCACAACTTCGGGACGGTCAATATCATATGTGCGTCCCAAAAGCTGTTTTACGAGCTCCGGACCACCCTCTCCCATAGCCATGGTACCAAGTGCACCGTATCTCGTATGCGAATCCGAACCGAGGATCATCAGGCCCGCACCCGATAACATTTCCCTGGCAAACTGGTGTATGACCGCCTGATGAGGAGGAACGTATACCCCTCCGTATTTCCTGGCACACGTAAGTCCGAACATATGATCATCTTCATTAATTGTTCCGCCCACCGCACAAAGACTGTTGTGGCAGTTGGTCAGTATATAGGGGATAGGGAACTTTTCAAGCCCCGACGCTCTGGCGGTCTGTATGATACCGACATATGTTATGTCGTGGGAGGTAAGCTTATCGAATCTGATCTTCAGCTTATCCATGTCTCCCGATGTATTATGATCTTCAAGTATTTTATATGCTATCGTACTCTTTGAGGCCTGATCACGATCATATTCCCTGCCTTGTGAAGCCTCAACAATACTGCTGCCATCGATCAGAAAAACTCCTTCGTCATGCAGTTTAATCATCAGTTTACCCTCCGGATTGATGTATTTTCCAAAAAAAGGGGACTATTGCTAGTCCCCTTTACATCATCATTAACTGTCAATCACCGATCAAAAATCAAAGTACATATCAAATGAATCGTTTACTTCGCCGTTGATAACGCTGTAAACCTTCTGCTCGGCAACATTCACATATATATCAATACTCTTGATATCAGAAACCTTAATACCCAGATCATACTTAGCGCGATCCTTTGCTGTCTTCAGATACTGCTTGAAGAGTGCATCAGCAGATACATTCTTGGTATCGTTAAGTGCAAATACAGCATTGGTCTTGATAGCTACCTTCTTGGCTGCTGACTTCTTAGCAGGTGCCTTCTTAGCGGGAGCTGCCTTCTTAGCAGGTGCTGCTGCCTTCTTGGCGGGAGCTGCCTTCTTGGCAGGAGCTGCTTTCTTGGCAGGTGCTGCTGCTTTCTTCTCAGGTGCTGCTGCTTTCTTCTCAGCTACTGCTGCCTTGATAGCTTCCTTAGCCTTCTCAGGCTCTGTAACAACAGCCTTCTTAACTGTTACTGCGGGTTTCTTAACATCAGCCATGATAATAATTCTCCTTTCAAACCTCGTATATCATCATAAAAAGCTAAAAAATTAAAGCATATTTAATTAGTGCATTAAAAAATATAGCGCAGTTATGCGGTTTTGTCAACATTTGGAGAAATTTTGTGAAATATTACCACATTTTTCTGTATATTTCCCGTATATTATGCAAGATAACAAGAAGATCATGCTCTGATACTGAATCCGAGGCTCTTGCCATCATTCACAAACATCTGAACGGTCTCAAGCGAAAGCTGTGCCAGATCCTTTCCGAAGTTGGGAAGTTTTGCAAGAATGGCATTTGTGACCGTTATAATATCTGTTCCCGATTCCTGGGCCTGTATAATATTATATACTTCCCTGCAGCTCGCCCATAACGTGAGTGTTCCGGGCTTCTTTGAAGCGATCTCCTTGGCCTTTTTCATCATGGGAACCGCATCGACTCCGGTATCCATGATCCTGCCCGCAAATACAGAAACTATATTCTGTGTTCCTTCCGCAAAAGCATCAACCGTTTCCTCTATCTGCTTCATAGTAAGGATAGCCGTCACATTCAGTTTAAGCCCGTCTGCTGACAGTTTTCTGATCAGAGGGATACTTGATTCTCCCTTCGAATTGGTGATCGGTA
>JBGUNV010000178.1:0-19951 GCA_045117595.1 Lachnospiraceae bacterium | reverse complement strand
GTTCATCCTGAGCCAGGATCAAACTCTCTAAATAAATGAGAACTAGTTTGTTACGCTAGCTGTTTTTGTTGTTCCGAATTACTTTTTGAATAATTCTTTATTAAAGGAATTATTCGGGGTTGGTTGTACTATTTCATTTTCAAGGTTCACATCTGTCCGAAAGCCCTGTATTTTGCAGAAAAAAAGAGCCTGTCTTGCACGGACAGCCTAATTAATATAACACCGCCTCAATTGCAAGTCAAGCACTTTTTCAAAGTATTTTTATTTATTTTTCATCTCATCTGCGACAAAGCACGAATAAGCTCCAGATCGGATTCTAAAACCTTCATGTTTGCCGTGACACCCTCTTCACCCGGGAGAGTTACAGTCACTTCTATAACTGATCCTTCAGGAACTCCCGTCTTCATGAAATGTTCTATGAAGCTCATGAACTTCGGATGATTGCTTTTGAAAGTACCAAGTGCAGTCATAAACTGCATCATATTATGCGGATTCATCTGATCGCGGATCCCTTCCTGTCTACATTAATGTATATCTGTTCTCGCCGTTGTCATCAAGCACGAGAAGATCCATGCTGTTAACTTCGGTCCCCTGTTCTACCTCAAATACCAGAACGGCATCCACAAGTGAACCCGGAGTCAGCAAACCTCTGTAATTCATAAGGTCATTATCAAGG
Organism: Lachnospiraceae bacterium; assembly: GCA_045117595.1. GTDB lineage: Bacteria > Bacillota > Clostridia > Lachnospirales > Lachnospiraceae > UBA2868. The sequence continues at coordinate 19,275 of JBGUNV010000178.1, read as the reverse complement.
AACGTTACATCTCCGCGAAGCTTGCTCGACCCGTTAAGCATGAGTCTTACCTTGAATCCCGATGAATCGGTATAGGCATCTATATCCTCGCTGCCGGGATTCGTAAGGTTAAAATGCACCACGAGAAGATCCTTGCCGGGAGCAGCTTTCATCGTAAAGGCAAGCTGACTTTCCTCCGGCGGATATGTTGATACGATCTCATATCTGTCATATGTGATATCGGCGCCGGCCACACCAAGCGCTTCCGCTATAGACTCCGACGGAACTTCCGAGATATCTTCGGGCGCCTCAACCAGCGCTTCCTGTTCGGGCTGCACATCCTCGGGCTGCATATCGTCAGGTTGCACACCTTCCGGCTGCACATCCTGACCGGGATCGGAAAGATCCTCATCTGCCGGCATCGGCGGCTGTTCCGTTGAAGGAAGCGGAGGTAACTCGCTTTTCTCTTCTTCCGGTTTTTGCATACCCGGATTGACATCAGCCCTGTCCACATCCTCAAGTATCATCAGGCCACCGGGATGGCCCTTCGAATACTCCAGAAGCTTGCCCGCAGCATACTCGGCTATCAGGTTGCTCTGCTCCTCGGTCAGCTGCAGCGAGGGAACAAGTGAGCATCCGCTAAGAGTCACGCAACCAAGCACGCAGATAAGAATATATGCGATTGTCCTTCTATATCTTTTCTCCATATGCTAAATAGTAACACATAATATTTTAATGGTCAAAATCACAGCGTATCCGTCGCATCAAGTTCGAACCAGAAGCTCACACCGTCCGGCAGATTGTCGACGCCATAAGCCCCGCCCATGGCCTCCATACTTGCCTTCACTATCGACAGTCCGATGCCGCTGCCGCCGTATTCCCTCGTCCTTGCCTTGTCCGCTTTAAAGAACTTCGTCCACAGGTCGGGAATTATATCCTCCGGAATATTGTCGCCGGTATTAAACACATCGACACGTACATTACGTTCAAGTTTCCTGACACTGATCCTTACCGCCCTGTCGCCCTTCGCATAATGAATGGCGTTTGACAAATAGTTGGTCAGAACCTGCTCCGTCTTGAACTCATCTGCCCACACCTGTATGGGCGCATCATCCGGCAGCTCAACAGTCACATCATTCTGCTTTGCCATGATATCCATCGATTCGGCACAGTTTCTGATCAGTTCTATCAGATCGAAATGTTCTATCTCAACCTTCCCGCTTCCGGATTCCAACTCGTTAAGACTGAGAAGGTTTCTAACGAGCTTGTTCATCTTGTCCGCTTCATCCATTATAACTTCGCAGTAAAAATCACGGCTCTCCGCATCATCATTGACACAGTCCCTGAGTCCTTCGGCGTATCCCTGGATCAGTGCGATCGGTGTCTTGAGCTCATGGGAGACATTTGCCAAAAATTCCCTGCGCTGTTCGTCGATCTCTGTTTTCTCCTCTATATCATGTTGCAGTTTGGCGTTTGCGCTTTTAAGTTCTCCTATCGTATTTTCCAGTTTGTCAGACAGGCGGTTCATATGCTCTCCGAGAGCATCCACTTCATTCCCGGTACTGCCCCTGTATTTTTCCGAAAAATCGAGCCTTGTCATGCGCTCCGAGATATCCGCAAGTTTCAGTATCGGTTTGGTTATCCTCTTTGTCGCAAGAAATACGAATATGACTCCGAATATTATCGCTATGACACCGAATCTGATAAAGATGGTATTTGCGAGCACTGATGCTTCCTTCATACTCTGGACCGGAGTCCTCATCAGTATCAGATAACCGTTTTCAAGCGTTCCCCACAGTTCAAGATAATCTATGTTGACACGGGGATCAATCGTCTGCTGTACCCTTATCCTCGAATTCTCATATATGGGTTTTATCGTCTCGGGATCGCCGAACACGAACTCCAGCAGACGTCTCGTCATAAGCGTCGTATCCTTGTCGGTTGATTTGACGATCTGCTTTTCCGAGTCTATGACCAGAACATCGATATTGTTGATCGCGGATATCTGTCTGAGCGATTCCTCAAAACGTTCGGACGAGATGTCTCCGGTCGACGCGGCCTTGTCGATATCTGCGTAGCATGATAAAAGGACCTTCTGCTTATTGTACCTGTAGGCATTTTCCAGTGTCAGCATATTTACAATACTGATAAGGAAAATACAGGCACTCAGCAAAAGGCCGAAAACAACCGTGTATTCCCTGTTTATGGATCTTTTGAGAAAACGGATCATTACAGTTTAAGCAGTTCCTTCAGAAATTCCCATTCACGCACTGTACTCGAAACAGACAGCCTCTCCGAAGTCGTATGTGCTCCGCTTATGTCAGGGCCAACAGATATCGCATCCATATCCTTGATCTTCCTGGAAAAAACAGCGCACTCAAGTCCCGCATGTATCTGTATCAGTTCCATGGTACGGCCTGTCATCTTCTCATACAACGCCTTGGCACTTCGTGCAAAATCAGATTCTTTTCCTTCCCATGCCAGGTAACGGTCACGGCATGTAAACTGTACACCATGTGCCGACGCGATCATTGCGGCCTTCGAGATCATCCACTCAAGTGCTGCGTCTTTGTTGCTTCTGATGCTGACAGTAACGGAATAACTCTTGGCCCGGGCAGTGACTATACCGATATTCGCACTGGTCTCTACCATATCGATCATCTGACTGCGTTTGATAACCCCGTTGGGCAACAGGTTCAGTATGGCCGTAAACCTGTTAAAGTCCTTGTCGGACATGACCTCAAGTTTACCTTTTCCCTTATCCTTACACTTGATCACAAAGTCCGGATCCGTCCTGCCATACTCCGCAAGTATTTCCTCGCAGAAGGATTTTATACATTTCTCAAATGCTTTCCCCTGTTTCTTCTTCACCACTACCGTAGCATGGGCCGAATCGCATATCGCATTATCCTTCGTCCCTCCCTCATATGAGGAAAGAGAAAACTCCGCATTCTGGTGTGCGAACGCGAAAAATCTTCCCATCAGGACATTTGCGTTTGCTGACCCCTTTTCTATGTCCGTACCCGAATGACCTCCCGCAAGTCCGCTTATCCCTATCTCATATATCGTGCCTTCAGTCTTGCCGTTCTTGCACTTTGTCGTAAGATCACATCTGCAGCCCCCGGCACATCCTATGACGATATGTTTTTCCTCTTCGGAATCTATATTGATGAACCTTTTGCCCATAAGACGTGCGCTGTCATACCCGTTCGCTCCGAGAAGTCCGATCTCCTCATCTGACGTAAACACTGCTTCGAGCATCGGATGGGAGATGTCCTCACTGTCCAGAATGGCCAGTATCATCGCAACACCTATACCGTCATCCGCACCAAGCGATGTTCCCTGCGCCACGATATGATCTCCGTCAACATAAGCCTCTATCGGAGTCTTCCGAAGATCGACCGAAGGATCGTCACTTACACATACCATATCCATGTGGGCCTGAAGTATAACGGTTTCCCTATCCTCCATCCCTGAAGTTGCGGGTTTTAATATCGTTACATTCTTATGGTCATCCTGATAAGCGATAAGACCCCGTTTGGAGGCGAACTCAACCAGGCGGTCACTTACCGCCTTGGTATTTCCCGATCCCCTGGGGATCTTCGTAAGCTCATTGAAATACCTGAATACATTCTTGGGTTCAAGATCAGTAATTTTTTGTCCCATGTCATACTCCTTGTTTCAAATACGGATCATACCACAAAGCCTATCGGTCGTGTTTTCTTTTCCACCATCGAGCTGATATCGGTATTCTTTGTCGCAGCTTCAAAATCACCTGTACGGATGATCAGTTCATCATCGCCGCCCAGATCATACCTTACGGCCGCCTCTCCCCAGACGCTCTCAAACAGATTTCTCACAAATCTTCCGTTACTGAATTCCTTACTTTCAATGACATCATCACTGAGGGATTCGAAGAACTTATGAGCAGCCTCCTTAACTCCGTCCTCATATTTGAAGTGTCCGTCCATCATCTTGAAGAAGATCTCCTCAAGCTGCTGCCTGTTATAATTCGGAAAATCGATAACTATGGGGATCCTGCTCTTCATTCCGGGATTACCGCTGAGCATGGTATCCATTTCGTCCGGATATCCTGCCATTATCACGCACATATCATCTCGGTGGTTTTCCATCTCGGCAACAAGGGCATCCAGAGCTTCCATGCCGTAATCATTGCCACCTCTATCGCCTCCGCGGTACAGAGCGTATGCCTCATCCAGAAACAAAACCGATCCGTATGCTTCCATACATATCTTTACGGTCTTGGGAGTTGTATGTCCCACATAGGATCCGCACAGATCCCTGGCCTTCTTCTCAAAGAAACTTCCCTTGGAGAGTATCCCGGCTTCCTTCATCTTCGCAGCCACGATCCTGGCGATCGTTGTCTTGCCTGTGCCCGGATTCCCCCTGAACATCATATGTATGGAAGGCCGCTCGATTTCTTTGCCCTTTTCGTACAGGTCCTTCTCAACCCTGATCTGTTTGATCGCTTTGTCAATCGTTTCAATGATACCATCAACACCGATCATATCGTCAAGTATATTATTGTAATCAGACTCGGGAACTTCGCAGTTGATATAATCTTTCAGGCGGCCGGCTGTGATCTTCCTGCTTTTCTTTCCCGCCGATGCCGGATCACTGAGCATACTGATGATCGCAGAATCGACAATCTTGTTAAGTGTGCGGAATCCGTAAAACCGCCCGTCATTCTTCTCGTATATGACCGCCTGCTCGAGCAGTTCATCACACTCCTTATCAAACGTGTAACCGAACTTTTTCGCGCGTCTATGCATATAATCAAGCATGCCTTCGACTGTTAACGGCGGGACCATTATCGTCTCGACAGTCATGACGTCGGATATGGCGTCGGCTATCTCAGCTACGGTATGACGGACCAGATACGGGATCCGGAACAGAACCACAGCCGAATCACAATTATCTTCTATGCATCTGATCATTTCCTTGAACCGGGGCTCATTGATCTGACCGCACATTTCACTGAGATCTATTGCCTGAATGGAGTAAACCTTCTTTCTGTCGGTCACATCTCCGAGTTCCTTTATCAGTTGCTCCTCATACTCCAGATAAGGCGTTTCATTTGCACTTAACGGATTCTGTAAAACAGGTTTGACTTCATTTACTATACTGTTTCCCATATAGTTTCCGACAAGACCGTTATCCTTATATATCCTTTCGATCTCATGGGCAAAGGTAGTAAAACCGAACCCGTCATCTATCGACAAGATAAGCGAGCGTCTCCACAGGAGTTCCTCACATCCCGCTTTGACAAATTCCTGTACGATCCTTTTCAGATCATTGAGATATGAATTGAGCTTTTCGGAGAATATTTCGATCTCCCCGGTATTTTCTGTTTCCTTTTTCTGTGTTTTCATCGCAGCCTTATCCGGTTCCGTTTTTATGCTTTCATCCGACTCGCCGGTAAAAGGATTTCTTGTGGAATACTTTTCGCGCATATCATTTATGTATTCCCTGACATCCTTCGCTTCCTTATCCGAGCCGAAAACCTTCAGCTCATCCGGATCTATTGCCGAGACAATATCTTTCACGATGGTATCAACCGGGGTTTTTTCATCATAACCGCTCAGTGTTTTCTCCAGTTTATCCGCATCCTTATCATCTGCAGGAATAAACGGCAGCAAGGATTCCATACCGTTTCTGATAAGCCCTGTATCAAGTTTTCTGCTTTCAAGAACACTCTTGATCTCTTTGATATCTTTTCTGATCTCTTCCGTGTCGGCAATGCCGAGTTCCTTCATAGCAAAGGTAAGCGCACCATCGCTTAATGTCGCCACCTTGGCCAGTCCCAGAAGCACCGCTTCCGGAGAGCAGGGTTCCTCATCCGGCATTGATTTCCTGCCATAATGAACTGCAAGTCTTATGATCGAATTCCTGAGCGTATCTTCCATTACGTTTCCTTCCTTTTTATCGACAGCAAACGACAAAGAATCCCTCTTTGCCGTTTGTTTATCAGATCATATTCTGTTTCCACTGCCTATGCCCACAATGCCTTCATGAAAACAGGATAGGCTTCATCGACTATACTGCACATTCTCATGACTATCTCATAACATTCTTCTGCACATGTATTAGGTTCGATAACTGCATCCGCCTGAACAGTAATGTTCTTGTACTCATCGCTCCATACGAATTTCATCCAGCGGTATTCGGAGTTGCAGTCATTACAGAGCTTATATGCGAGATCCTGCTTGTCAGCAGGTATCTTGACAAAGTCCCTGCCCACAAAATGAACGTCCTTCTCATCATCACTGAAGAATAAAAGGATCTCAATCGTAGTAGCATCAAGATTAAATCCTACTCTTGCAACCTTACCGTCATCATCGACAACTGCTACCCTGAACTCCTTCGCCTCCATAAATGCCTGAAAAGACTCCAAAGACTTTAATGCCATTTTATAACCCTCCTTGATGTAAAAACTATAGGATATTATACATTATAAACATATAACGGGCAACCGTATCCGGGCGGTTTCATCACTACTCTTCCCCTTCGGATCCGCCGCCATCTTCCGATGATCCCTCATCTGATGACTCCTCTTCCGAATGTTCTTCTTCCGAGTGATCTTCCGATTCTTCTTCATCAGAGTTCTCTTCATCTGAATGTTCCTCTTCGGAATGCTGCTCTGAAGAATCTTCATCCGACGAATCATCTTCATGCTCATCGGTGTTTTCCGCAGGCTCCTTTGCCTTGGTATCCCATCTGTAGAAGAATGCGTGATTACCTATCATAGTATAATCACTGATGCCGTAATAATCTGCATAGTATTTAGTCATGAAGAACAGGTAGTCACCGACACGGGCGCCGCCGAGCACCTCCTGCGCGGCACTGACGCATGTTGAATTGGGTCCGTTTGCTATGATCAGCTCAACCTTACCCGATCTGTATGAGGCGAACTGCATGTTCTGTGTGATGACACTCTTGATATCATTGGGAAATGCGGAACTCTTGACACGGTTCATGATAACGGAACCAACCGCAAGCTTTCCTGTATATGATTCACCGCCTGCCTCTGCCTGTATGGTCGCGGCCAGCCACTCAAGTTCCGATGCATTGGCAGAATACGATCCGGATGTATCCTCCTTCTTCATGGAGAGCCTTGCGGCTACCTGCTTCGCCAGTTGTGCCTGCGCAGAAGCCGTCTGGGACTCGAGGGATTTCATCGTTTTATCTAGACTGACAAGCTTTTCGTCAAAGTCCCTGAGCTTTCCCTTCTCGGCCGAAATACTGCTGTTGGTGGAATCAAGCCTGCCCTGTACTTCGTCTGTCAGATTCTCAAGTTCCGTATATTTGTCATCCAGATCATCCTGATATGCGTCAAGCTCCGCTTCCTTGGTCTCAACCTCGGCGACCTTGGCCTCCAGTTCCTTCTCAAGCTCTTGACACTCGGCGATCTTCTGCCTGTCATAGCGGATCATGGCATTGGCATACTCATATCGCGTCAGGATATCTCTGAATGAATTCGCTTCCAGGATATTCCTGAGCATTCCCTTTGAGCCACCCTTTTCATAAACGTTCCTGATGCGTTTCGCAAGAAGCGTCTTCTTCTCTTCCAGATTCTGCCTTGTCTCGTTAAGCTCGCCGTTGAGGCTTACTATCTGCGCGGAGACCCTGGACATTTCGCTCTCGGCCTTCTCGATCTCCCCGTCGAGCGCATCCAGTCTTCCCGTATATCCTTCTATCTCATTCCGAAGATCCGCGCTCTGATCCTTCAGTGCGTTAACATTGCTCTCTGTCTGCTTCTTCTGCTCCTGAAGGAGCGCGATAGAATCCTTCGTGGCCTGAGTCTGCTTCTCAAGATTGGATATGACAGCCTGCGTCTGCTGTTCCTCGTTCTGCATGCTGGCGATCTGATCATCATATTCATCGGCCACACACACATATCCGGATGAAGTTATGATCATCGCCGTAATGACAAGGGATGATACACCCCTTATTATCCTGTACCTGCTAAAAATCCTCATCGTTTCCCCTTAAAACTCCTCATTATATAACGTTGATAAACTTTTTCAACTCGACATATTCATAGAACTTTTCTATCTGATCCTGCCAGGGTCTCGCCGGATCCCATTTTTGCGAAGCGGCTTCCTGCAGAACTTCCTCCCGCCATGTTCTTGCGGCAGCATCTGCGCCGTCACGCGCTATCATATGTGATGTGTCGGAACACCATCTGAAAAGCGTTATCCCGGCTTCATTACATTTTGCATCCCGCATCTTGTATGAATTCACCGTATCGTTGATCAGTCTTGTCAGAGCAGCAAAACCGTCAGGTTCGTGCGGATCCTTTTGGCGGTATCTGTGAACATTCCCGTCTTCTTCAATGAAGCAAATGATATTACCGTCTTTCGTGATCGCAAAATCCATTGGTAATGTATTATTGACCAGAGGATACTGCCGTATTACATCAACCCCCAGACCGGCCTTCGCCATTTCCAGGAACATCGCAACCCTTGCCTCATCTCTCGACATTCCATATGTACCGGTTTCTTCATCTCTCAAAAGTGTAACATCATTTTCTGCGGCCCAATCTCTTACATCCTTATCGGGAATCTCAAATACCGTATGCACTTCGGTCTCATGGAATCCATACCTGCTCATAAGCTCGGTCGTCGGAAAGGCAAAATACGGATCATGTTTTTTCACATCATATGCATCATAAATGTATCTGATCAATATATCAACATATCTTTGCGCGGCCGTTGAAGGCGATGAGGTTTTGGCGTCATCCGGAACGATGCCGTACTGTTTCATCATTTCTTCATCCATAAGTTCGGCCGATGCTATAAGACAGAATTCCTTTTTGGCCCTTGAAACCGCAACATTTATCAGATGGTCCTGCTGGGCAAAAGGCGGTTCCCACACCGTTCCCGTATCTGATCTGTCATCAACCGGGAGCAGATATACCTTATCAAATCCCTGTCCCTGCGCTGAGTGGATAGTCATTGATCTCGTATCCTTAATTATAAGCGAACTGACAGCGGGCCCTGCAGGATCATTGTCATTTTCTTCTTCGATGGGACCGATCATTGTCAGAAAATCCCTCCATGAATCCTGATCGATATTTCCCTTAGCGACAACGGAGTCGAGCGGCCATTCACCGTTAACCGGAAATTCGTCCGGTCCGGTATTGTTGAGCAGCCTCAGCAGGCGCTCCTTCAGTTCATATATCTGTGCCTTATATGGTGACAGGATACATACCGAAAAACTGCCGCCTTCTTCATTTGCCAGTCTGATCTTCCCGTATATCTCATCCCATTCTTCAGACAGGAATATCTGTATCTGGCGCATATTTCTGGAGGAAGTTCTGATGTCGCTTTTTTCCTTCCATACTCCCGCTTCCCGATAAAAACCCGGTACTTTACTGACCTGTTTTGCAGCATTATTTATGTCGGAGTTATCAAAGGGAACCTTTTGAAGATCATTGCCGCACTTCTCCCATTCAGCTTTTCCTATATAGCATTTTTCATCAAAACATCCCCGGTAGAAAATAAACTTCATCGGGCAGATGTTATCGGTGCCGGTATCTCCATTTATCGTCATACTGCCGGTATTATAGAAGTTTTCGCGGCAGAAATTGAATATTCCCGGAACGCACCTGTAATGCCTGGTCAGCATGGTATTCAGGCTGTCAAAGCGAGCGGTAGCACCTGTACCGTATATATCCGCAAATCTTTCCCGCAAAATATAACTCACTACCTGAAGAAAACTCCTGTCTTCCTTCAGTTCAAATATCTGCGAATCACTGTTATACAATCCGATATCCCGGTACTTATCCTCAAGGATTATCGGCGGGATCTGCTGATCATCACCGACAAGAACAAGATGCCTGGCGGCAAACATGGATATCAGCCCCAGCATGGAATTCATCTGCGATGTTTCATCGACTATAACATAGTCAAACATGGCATCCGCACTATAGCTGTCCCTGAACAGTTTCATAAGGGAATGCGGTGTGGATGAGATGATCCTGTACTTGTTCCGGAATTCCTTCTCAACCTCAATACCCGCCACTGGCTCCAGATAACATCCCCCGGTGACGGATTTAAACTTAAATCTGCTGTCGTGACCCGGACTCTTATTATATGCTTCCTTGTTCCTGGAATTTCCGAGCCTGGCGGTTAACGGTTCAAGTGCCCTTACATACGATTTGGCACCGGTATTGAACTGGATCTCATCCGTGATATTCTCGATCGCCTCGTTGTTAACAGATACGACAGCAACTGATTTGCCCAGTTGCTGTGTAAGGACATAAAGCAGTGCCAGGATCATATGCGTTTTGCCCGTTCCGGGAGGCCCCTGGATAAGACTGATCGGCTCATTTCCTGCGATCTTCAGAGCCTTTTTCTGGCTACTGTTAAGATTCGCATCAATCTCGGCAGGCAGAGGAGCACCGATACCGGCACCCCTTGCGGATGCATATTCGGGATCACGCAGATACAGATCCTCCCACACGTTCCTGTCGCGGCTTAAGAACATCCAAAACAGCTTATGCTTCATAAGCTCATTCGGGGCATTATCAAGCATATCCTGTACTATATTGAAAAAATAATTGACCGAATAACTGGCCTGGACCGGAATACCGCCCTTAAGACTTTTTATCGCCCTTCCGGATGCTTCGTTATAGTAATCAAGTACTTCTCTGATCATTAATATATCTCCCGGATCATTCTCTTCAACAAATCCTCGCGATATAAATCACGACATTTATATTACCATATCAGACTTATCGCATCTACGGCAAATTACCGTTTCTATCACTTTCAAAAGTCCAGACATAAACAAAGAACCGGTATAAAACCGGTTCATTGCCCAGCCTGTGGCAGTTATGATATTAATATAATCTCTCCCCTGCAGCTTCTTTCGTAGCGAAAGGACCAGGTATGATATCAGTACCCCGGTGGTTGCCCAGATAATCATGATCAAATGTGATCGGCGTTCCATCAGGATTCTCATATTTCTGCTGGGGTTCAAATGCTTTACCCAATGTATCGGTCGAGATCATGTCTGCCCTAAAGTCTCCAAGAACTTCAAAGATATTGGTATCCAGGAAATATTCTCCATTCTTTTCAATAACATCAACATGAACCTTGCCCGAATCATCGGCAAAAGCATTCTTCTCATTTTTCCATGGCTTTGCACCTTCAAAATATGCATTCCCGTCAATCCATACCGGAAGGTGTCCGAAGTGACCCTCCTCATGTTTCATCATGTTGGGATGCTCTTCTTCCATATCAAACTGTTTGATCCACTCATCATATGTCGGATACTCATCGAAGCAGTATGTACCGACTTTTCTGTTTTCGATCTGCTTTCTGTCGGGATCCACATCATGTACAAGTACCAGATCCTCTGACGGCCATTTCTGTATGAATATGTTGTTATAGAAACGGTCATCACCGTGTAGGATCGTCATGAAGCCCATAACCTCCGTTCTGTGAGGCATATGGTAAGGTGTATATCTCCATGTGGTTCCGTCACCTACAAAGGTGAATGAACCTGCGCACAGATTGTGGATCATAGCCACACCCTGAGTCGCTATACGAAGCGAAACATCCGACAGCAGTATATTGTTGTCTATAAGTGTCGGGCCGTGACTGACCTCAACGAACAGATCCTGGCAGGTCATGCCGCCCTGCAGCTGCTCGGCAAAATCAGGACGCTGATTGTCATGCAGCAGATTCTGGGTGATCCTTGTTCCCTGCGCTTCCCAGTCACACCATATGCCCATTGTACAATGGTGTATGTGATTGCGGCGCATAACAACATCTATCGCCGCATGCATCTTGATTCCTGCGATCTCAGCTCCGCCAAGTTCCATCATATTGTTGATGTGATGGATATGGTTGTCCTCTATAACGCTGAAAACTCCGCCCATACGGCCTATGATACCGCCCTGTTCGCAATGGTGGATATTGTTCCTGCGAATGATATGGCCTCCGATCTTTTCCTTGAGCCATCCGTAATACTGGCCGCGGCATACCGAATCCCTTTCCATCTGTGTGGGGCTCTTCACATGCTGTGTCGTATAGAAGTTGCTGTTTTCGGGATCATAATAACGGCCCACACAGATACCGGCACATTTGCTTCCCCAGATCTCACAGTCCTCTATTATCCAGCCCATGCTCCAGTGAGGACTTATCATACCGTCCTGATAAGCAGCCGGCGGAGCCCATGTTGTGGCGGCTTTGTTGATGTTAAAACCGCTGACCGTGATATAGCCTACGCCCTCCTTACCGGGCATGAAGCACTCACGTCTGACTGTGATCTCAACGTTCTCCCTGTTGGGATCCGCACCGCCGAAATTGGCATAGATCACGGTTTCGTTCTTTTCCTCATCCTGCTCTGTATACCATTTTCTCCTGGATTTCTCAGGATCCCATGAGCACTCATAAACTTTTGCTTCAAGACATTCTTCAATGCTTAATGCCTCATAAAGTGCCTCGTCATTTAACCATACACATCCCGTATGTTTATTGGGAGTAGCGAAATACCAGTCGCCGTATACAAGAGTCGTGTAAGGATTATAACCGCCGAAGATACCGTTCGAAACCCTTGCCGTCCAGACATCATCCTTGTATTGTGTCCAGCCGGTAACAGTCTCCGCGCCTGTTATTACTGCACCGAGCGGTTTCTCACTTTTATAGACTATACGGTTATCTTCGGTTCCGGGATTTACCGGATCAACATACTCTCTGTATGTTCCGGGAGCTACCAGGACTTCATCACCGGGCATGGCTATTGAAGCCGCCTCATTTATCCTCCTGAACGGTAATTCCCGGGTTCCGTTTCCGTCATGCTTTGCATTGGCATCTACGTAAATTATCATATTAAACCTCTTTCTTTTAATTGATCACAGATTACTCAGCCCTTAACCGCTCCTGCCATCATACCCTTTACCAGTTTATCCTGAAAAATGATGAACAGTATTATCATCGGGAGGACCGAAAGTGTCAGAACCGCCAGGATTATCGGGATATCCAGAGCATGTTCTCCCTTAAACTGGCCCAGAGCCAGAGGAAGTGTCTTATGAGCGGGTGACTGCAGGAACGTGTACGCGAATGCATATTCATTCCATGTTGCAACGCCGTTGTAGATCGCAAGCGTTGACAGTCCGGGCTTGGACAGCGGTAATATTATCGCAAAGAAATTACGGAACCGTCCGCATCCGTCGATCTCCGCCGATTCCTCTATCTCTCTCGGGATCGTCTTCATAAACGCTGTCAGTATGAATACCGACATCGGCAGTGCAAATGCTACATACGGGCCTATCAGAGACCCAAGTGAATCATACAGTCCCATATCCGTCGTCAGCTTGAAGATCGGGATAAGGGTTACATGCATCGGTACCGACATCATTGCTACTATCCCCGCATAGATAAATCCGCGGAAACGGAACTTCATCCTCGAAAGCGGATATGCCGCAAAAGCGGACAGGATCAGCATCAATACAAGAGTCACCGCCACTACGAGCACACTTCGCATAAAGTAACCGAAGAATCCATGGGTCACAACCTCAACGTAATTCATAAAATACCAGGGATCCGGAAGGTGGAATACGCCCTGCTGTAACATATCGAACTGCTTACGGAAGGAGTTGAGCACCATGAAGACAAACGGTGTCAGCGTGATCACCAGCCAGAAACAGGCCAGAAAGATCGCGACTGTCCACGCTATAACGGACTTTCTTTTTTCTTTTGCATAATCGGTCTCTTTCGGCTGCATATCAGTAATCCTCCTTTACAACAAAGACCTTCTGGAACAGGAGTGCAATGACCGTGATCAGTATGAACATCCCGGCTGCCACTGCAGATCCGTAGCCCATGTTAAACTGCTGGAATGACAGTTTGTACATATAGGTGGCCATCAGCTCGGTGGAATTGACCGGGCCTCCCTGAGTCAGGTTCCAGATAAGATCGAAGTATTTGAGCGAACCGATGAGCGACATTGTGCAGGCCGTCTTGAAGATCGGGCCGAGCAGCGGGATTGCTATCCGCCTTACATACTGTGCCCGCGTTGCACCGTCGATGATCGCCGCTTCGTAAATAGTCGTGTCAATGTTGCCGTAACCTGCGATAAAGTAGACCATATAAAAAGGAGTATACTGCCATGCCATAACACCGATGACTGCGAACAGTGCATGCGGCGATCTGCCCAGCAGGTCTATCGTAACCCTTTTACCCTGAATGATACTTGCCAGTGATGAGAAGATACCTCCGTTAGTGGCAAGTGCATATGTAAACAAGAAAGCGATAGCCACAGAGCTCATCAGATACGGCAGGAACCATATGGTCTTGAAGATATTGAATTTCCTGCCGCCAGCATCAAGGAAGGTGGCAAGGAGCATTCCTATGGGGATCTGTAACAGGATTGAGAACACCATGATGACCACATTGTGTCCGAAGGCTGACCAGAAATTCTTGTCATGCACCAGATTCACCCAGTTCTGAATGCCGATATAGGTACGGTTGGAAGATATTCCGTTCCACTTGTAGGCACTGATCACAAAGGTATCAATGACCGGGTAAATGAAATAAACAGCTATGAGCACAAAGGTCGGTAGCAGAAAAACCGTCGCTGCTATGGCAACACGTTTACTTCTGACCTTGGCCAGACTGCCATGATTTTCGTTATTCTGTGCCATATTTCCTCCTATATCTGAAAACTGCCTGCCGTCCAAAGGCCGGCAGGCAGCCAATCAGTTACTGACTAACTTAACAGTTTATTACTGTTCCTCCGCAAGAGCAGCCTTCATAGCTGCGTCCTGATCTGCGCCGATCTGTGCGCCATCCTTCTCAAGACCGAACAGTGCGGACATGCTGTTCTTATGAACTTCCGTTACAGATGCGGGCAGATACTGGTCGTACCAGAGCTGTACGTTTGAAGCATTGAAGAATACATCTGTGATGACCTTCATGTTAGGATCTGTAACCTGCTCCTCAAATCCCTTGATGGAAGGAGTCTGGAAGCTGTCCATCTGCATCTGATTATATGTATCGTCATTGTAGTACTGTGTTGCAAGAACATACATTGCATCAAGCTTAGCCTGGTCACCCTGGCTGTTGAAGTTGAAGCAGTTACCGATAGCGGTACCGATCTCAACATCCTGGGGAACACCCTTTGCCTTAGCTTCGCTGTCCTCAGGCCAACGGAATACGCCGATGTTCTCCTGATACCATTCAGCATTATCTGATGACATGCTGCCTGCCATCCATGAGCCGTGAAGCATCATTGCACAACTTCCGTCATAGAGGAGCTGCTTGTCCTGACCATCATCGGGAGAAAGTGAGTTAACACCATCCGGGAAGTAACCCTTCTTAACCCAATCCTGAATCTTGTCGCTTGCGAAAAGGAATGCCTCTGAACCAAAGGAACCTTCCTGAGTATAAGCTGCATCGAACTCGTCATTGCCTGAGTGACGTGCAACAAGATACATGTAGTACATTGATCCTGTCCACTTCGGAGCATTTGCGAGTGCGAAAGGTGTGATGCCGGCTGCCTTCAGCTTGGCGCATACATCTTCGAGTTCGTCAAGTGTTGTCGGAACCTCAAGGCCGTTATCCTTGAAGATGGTCTTGTTATAGAATACGTCACATCCTGATAAGCTTCCGAAAGGAATACCAAGGATCTTGCCCTTGTATGAACCCTGTGCGATAGCTGCATCGATGAAATCGGGATGATCGTACTTGTTGTACATCTCTGTAATATCATCTGCAAAACCGGACTTGTAGTACTCAGCCATAGGGCCGCCACCCCATGAAATGTACATATCCGGGCACTGTCCCGAACTCATGGCAACTACCAGCTGCTGCTTGTAGTTATCGTTCTGCTGATGAACCTGTTCTACATGGATGTTCGGATAGTCCTTCATGAAACGTGCAACTGCTGCTTCCTGTGTAGGTCTGCCGGGCTCTTCCGTTGCGATATCCCAAAGAAGAATGGTCATATCATCTGTTGTAAGTTCGGGAAGATTCTTGCCATCCGTCTGCTTACCTGTTGAAGCTTCTGCCGTAGCTTCTGCATCATCTGCAGGTGCTGCATCATCTGCGGGAGCTGCCTCTTCTGTTGCTGCTGCGTCAGCAGCCGGTGCGGGTGCTGCAGGTGCTGCTCCGGCACATCCGGCAAGTGTTGACACTGCCATAACTGTTGCAAAGAAAACTGCCAATACTCTCTTTTTCATACATTTTCCTCCTGTAAATAGTTGGTTGTGGGTATTTATGAAACCCATTCCGTATACAACTATAAAATATAATTGTGTTACATGCTAACAAAAAATTGCTATAGATCATACAATAATTGCGATTCTGGATGTGCATTTTTAAACAATCTCGCGGTGCATTGCTAAAAATTGCTATGCAATATGTCTTAATTTTTGTTATTTAACGCCGATAAAATGTGATATAATACCTATTGAAGAGATTCCGCGGAAAATTTCATTGGAATCATTTAAGAATTAATGGCAATTTTTTGATGTTGTTTGGAGACTTAGTAAAAGTATGAAAAGTGATCTGGTTCTGAATTCAAGTGCAAAGGAAAAGATAAACCACAAGATAAATACCAATTTCCGGATGTTCATCAACCGGCTGCATTCGGATTTTCCCCCGCACTGGCATACGGATATAGAGATCATAATACCTGTGGAGGCACCTTATAAGGTGATCTGCGGTAACCAGACCTATGATGTTGAGATAGGGGATATGCTGATGATCTGCCCTGCCGTTCTCCATGAGATCTTCTCTCCCGCTCCGGGATCCAGAGTGTATATCCAGGCCGATTTTTCCGGGATCATCTCCTTAAGGGAAATAGATGAAGCATTCCGTCTGATGTCTCCCGCCCTTCATATCAGAAAAGAGACATGTCCGCCTGAAATATATGAACAGCTTACAAAATATATAGATAACATCATGAAACTGTATTTTGGTTCCTCACCGGTTAAGATGGAGGAAGTTCCGGATGATGACAGCATTATCACGTTTTCCGAGCTGGACCCGTATGGGGAGATCGAAATATATTCCATTCTCATGCAGTTCATCGCGCTGTGCGGCAAAAATACAAACCTGTTCTACGGCACGGACATCAGCTCCGCTCCCACAGGATTTAAGAGCCGCACGTCCTTAAGTAACGTATGTTCATATATCTCGGAACATTTCACGGAGGATATCTCTCTGGAGGATATTTCCGCTTATGCCGGTTTCAGCAAGTTTCATTTTGAAAGGATCTTCAGAGAATATACAGGTATGACCTATTACCAGTACCTGCAGCAGATGAGGATAAATTACGCACAGACACTCCTGTCAAATCCGGAGCTTACTCTTACGGACATTTCCGGTCAGGCAGGCTTTGCGAGCTGTTCGGCATTTACCCGTGCCTTCAAGAAGAGCACGGGCTATCCGCCGTCTCAATACAGAATGCTCAATGAAGCGCAGCACCCGTTAAATGCCAATCCGCATTTTGCGGGATTTAATGACCGTGGGAGCGGCACACACTTATCACGCTAATGATAATGATTCCGGGGAGTAGTGCACAACCGATATTGGGGTTTTATGAATACAATTGAGGGAACATATGAATTGGAACTTCTTTTGTCCCTGTATCATGAATAATAATATGGATTTCTTGTTTGATATCATTCAGATTAAACCCTATCAACGCATTCAACAGTCTCAGGACACTATATTTGGATCCGACGCCTGCCTCACCTGCTCCTATTAACGGTATATAAACCTTATCTCCCGGAGACAGAATAGGAATCGCCTCAAGCAATGACTGCAACCCCTTCAAATACCCTTCTTTTGTGTGTTTATTTCCAACTGTCCCGCTCACCATTTTGTATTCATACATCATTAAAAAAATGAAGGCAATCTTTGATCCTGATTTGATATCATCTCCAGAGATATAGAACCAATCGCCAATCTGATCGAGTTGTTTTTTAGAGCCATCTTCATTTTCCTTTCTATGCCTGAGTGCATTAACAAAATCGTCATTTAATTCTTTCTCAGAAGATTTACTGTTAAGTATATATTCCAGGCAAATATGATGAATTGTATTATTCTTTACTCTATCCAGCTCAAACATACTTTGAAGTCCCGTGTTCACCGGAACCACTATTGTGAAATTGTCATTATCACGATCAGCAGGATTCAATAATTCTATGATATCGCCATATTCCAGAACAATCTTAGTATGACCTTTCGAATAAATAACTGTACTTTTTGACTGTCGTTGTCTGATGATCATCAATAAGGAAATGATCGCCAATATAATTATAATAACCAGCAGAATCAAAAGCCTGAGTTTTATATTTGTTTTGCTCACATTAGGCATGGGTAATATGATTGCAATCGCTCCCAATATACTAAACCCTATCCCGTATACTTTGATAATAATCTTACCGTAATACCTGCAAATGTCCTTCACCTGTAGACTCTCCTTATTGCTCAGCATCATCCCATTTTTTCAGTCCCAGGAAATGTGTCTCATTATTTTCAAACAGTATAACATATATATTGTCTCTAACGAGCGACTTGTTGTCATCATTATCATCATTATGTCTGATACAGGATTTCAGAAACATCTCTTTTATTATGTCTTCATCAAGATCATCTCTCATCCGTCTGTAAATTATCAGTTCTGCTCCATTATTTAATATGGCATCATAAATACTGTCATACCACCAGGCATCCATCTTTCCAAGCGACATGCCATATATGATAAATAACTGTGCAGTATCGAAATATGATTTATACTTTTTATCATATTGAGCCCAATAGCCCTTTACAAGTTTCTTTTTATCATCTCTGCCGGCATCATACTCTTTCAGATCAATTCCAAACAGTATCGATCTGGGTATACTCTGAATTCCGTGCGGATGGATCACATCACATAATACATATGATTGAAACACTCCTTCAGTTCCATCCGGGAGGGTATGATGAAAATCAAAATTAGTATCACTATCCTTCCACCGGTGGGGATCAAACTGGTTTTTATCCAAATATATATAATTATCCAATAATTGAGTATAGTTTAAATTCAGAAATACATAATTTAATAAATGATAATGACCCGTAGACAGATCATTAAAATTTTCCAAAAATCTTAATCCCGAATCATCCAAATCCTCCAGGAAATATCCCAACGTATGCTGGGTCCACCTGTTGTCTTGAACATCTTTATTTAGTGTATGCTCAACAAGTCGCGTAATCGTGGCTGCTGATTATTGAAATTTCAGGCAGGTTTTCCTGCCAATCGTACCTTGAAAAC